>DAOQMM010000131.1:0-8503 GCA_035335645.1 Rhodocyclaceae bacterium
ACATGGCCGGCGCCCGCGCCCTGTGGCGCGCCACCGGCATGAAGGACGGCGATTTTGAAAAGCCGATCATCGCCGTGGTGAACAGCTTCACCCAGTTCGTGCCGGGCCACGTGCACCTCAAGGATCTGGGCCAGCTGGTGGCGCGGGAGATCGAGGCGGCCGGCGGCGTCGCCAAGGAGTTCAACACCATCGCCATCGACGACGGCATCGCCATGGGCCACGGTGGCATGCTCTACAGCCTGCCCAGCCGCGACCTGATCGCCGACAGCGTCGAGTACATGGCCAATGCCCACACCGCAGACGCGCTCGTGTGCATCTCCAACTGCGACAAGATCACCCCGGGCATGTTGATGGCCGCGCTGCGCCTCAATATTCCCGCCATCTTCGTTTCCGGCGGCCCGATGGAAGCCGGCAAGGTGGTGTGGGAGGCCAAGGTGATCCCGCTGGATCTGGTGGACGCGATGGTGAAGGCCGCCGACAGCCACTGTTCCGATGAGGAAGTGGCCGCCGTCGAGCGTTCCGCCTGCCCGACCTGTGGCTCGTGTTCGGGCATGTTCACCGCCAACTCCATGAACTGCCTGACCGAAGCCCTGGGCCTGTCCCTGCCGGGCAACGGTACCGTGGTGGCCACCCACGCCGATCGGGAGCGCCTCTTCAAGGAAGCCGGCCGGCGCATCGTCGATCTGGCCCGTCGCTACTACGAGAAGGACGACGAATCCGTCCTGCCCCGCAGCATCGCCAGCTTCAAGGCCTTCGAGAACGCGATCAGCCTCGACGTCGCCATGGGCGGCTCCACCAACACCGTGCTGCACCTGCTGGCCGCGGCCAAGGAGGCCGGCGTCGATTTCACGATGCAGGACATCGACCGCATCTCCCGCAAAGTGCCCTGCCTGTCCAAGGTGGCCCCGGCGGTGCCCGATGTGCACATCGAGGATGTCCACCGCGCCGGCGGCATCATGGCCATCCTTGGCGAACTCAACCGGGCCGGCCTGCTGCATACCGACGTGCCCACCGTGCATAGCAAGACCCTCGGCGAGGCGCTGACCGTGTGGGACGTGATGCAGGCGCACGATGCGGGCGTGTTCCAGTTCTACAAGGCGGCACCGGGCGGCGTGCCGACCCAGGTGGCCTTCAGCCAGGACCGTCGCTGGAACGAGCTGGACATGGACCGCAGCCACGGTGTGATCCGCGATAAGGCCCACGCCTTCAGCCAGGACGGCGGCCTCGCCGTGCTCTACGGCAACATCGCCGAGAAGGGCTGCATCGTGAAGACCGCCGGCGTGGATGAGTCCATCTGGCAATTCACCGGCCGCGCCCGCGTGTTCGAAAGCCAGGAAGACGCCGTGGCCGGTATCCTCGGCGACCAGATCGTTGCCGGCGACGTGGTAGTGATCCGCTACGAAGGGCCCAAGGGCGGGCCGGGCATGCAGGAAATGCTTTACCCGACCAGCTATCTGAAGTCCAAGGGCCTCGGCAAGGTGTGCGCGCTGCTCACCGACGGGCGCTTCTCCGGCGGCACCTCGGGCCTGTCCATTGGCCACGCCTCGCCGGAAGCCGCCTGTGGCGGCGCCATCGGTCTGGTGGAGGAAGGCGACACCATCGAGATCGACATCCCTCACCGGCGCATCCACCTGGCCGTGGCCGACGACGAACTGGCCCGCCGGCGCGCCGCCCAGGATGCCCGTGGCTGGAAGCCGGCCAACCGCGTTCGCCACGTGTCGGCGGCGCTGCAGGCTTATGCGGCGCTGACCACCTCGGCAGACACCGGCGCGGTGCGTGACGTGACCCAGATCCAGCGCTGAGCCGCATCGCTCCCTGTTGCGGGGGGGTCTTCCGGACCGCTGCAGACCGCGAATTAGTACGCGGTCTGCAGCGGTTTTTCATTGTGCAGACAAGGGCTTGTGACCGATGTCTGGGGAGTCGACGGAGGCGGCGGGGAGAATCGGAGCGTTCCGGACTTTCCCCGACCGCCATGCCCAGCAGCTTCTTGCCGGCTTCATCCGGCCCGCTCGACACCTCATCACACACCACCCCATGCCAGATCGAGGTGGAGCCCAATCGCCGCCGCTGGGGTGCCCTGTTCGCCCGCGTGCCCGCACCGGCGCTCACCCAGTCCATTGCTTATGGGGATGCCAAGGCGGCCGTGAGCGGATGGGAGGTGGAGCGCCTGGTCTTCCACGTGGGAGGCTGGCCGGTGGCGATCTGCCAGGTGCTGGTGCGCCGTGTGTGGGGCCTGCCGGTGGCGGCGCGGATCAACCGCGGACCCTTGTTCCTGGCGGCGGAGCCCGCGGTGACGGAGATCCGCGCCGTGTACGGGGCCTTGCGCCGGCGCTGGCGCTTCGGCCGGCGCGGCGTGGTGTTTCTGGCGCCAGGGCTGGCCGATGGGGCGCTGCATCGGCAATGTCTGCAGGAGGCGGGCTTCCGGCCGCGGAGTGTGGCGGGATGGCGCTCTGCACTCCTCGATCTGCGCCAGCCTGCGGCCGAACTGCGTCGCCGCCTGGCGTCGAACTGGCGCAATCATCTGAACGGGGCGGAGCGGAACGGGCTGAGTTTCGAACTGGAGCGGACACCCGAGGCGCTGGCGTGGATGCTCGAACATCACGCGGACCACATGCGGGAGAAGGGCTTTGCGGGCACCTCGGTGGATTTCCTGCAGGCGCTTGCCCGTCGTGCGCCGGACGATGTCTTCGTGGCGCGGGTCCGGCAGGCGGGCACGCCGTTGGCCGGGATGATCCTGTGCCGATTCGGGAACAGCGCTGAGTACTTCGTAGGTTGGTACGGCACAGAGGCACGGCGCGCGAAGGCGGGGCACTTCCTCGTCTGGCACGCGGCGCTGGCCATGGCTGCCGTGGGATGCGCTCGCTTCGATCTGGGCGGCTATTCGTCGTCTGACGGCTATGGCCGTTTCAAGCAGGACATGCGCGGGACGGAATACACGCTGGCGGACGAATGGATCGCCTTTTGATTCCGGGTCGTCCGCCCGGGTCGGCGGCGCGCGGGGGGCACGACCGGTGCTTCAGCCCTCCAGCCGCTTTTCCATGAACAGGGCGCGGCCCATCGCCGGATCGAGCTCGTAGCCGCGGAAGCCGAATTCCAGATACGCCTGTCGCGCGCCGGCATTGCCTTCCAGCACTTCGAGGGTGAGCTTGCAGCAACCGCGTGTGCGGGCGACGTCTTCGGCCTTTTCCAACAGGGCACGGGCGAGGCCGCGACGTCGGAAACGTTCGTGGACGACGATGTCGTGAATGTTGAGCAGGGGACGTCCGGCGAAGGTGGAAAATCCTTCCACGCAGGTCAGCAGGCCCGCCGGGGTGTCGTCCAGATAGGCCACGAAGCACAGCACCGTCGGGCGCTGGCGCAGTTCGGCCGTCAGGCGCGTCCGCAGGGCCGGGCTCAGGGGCGTGCCACTGCCGGTCGGCCCGCGCATGTAGTGGTCGAGAAGGTCCAGGTAGGCTTCGGCGCGGACGGCGTCGCCGAAGTCCACCGGCTGAATGCTGACGGTGTTCATGGGTCACCCGAGACAGGGGAAGGGCGCATCTTGCCACGCCCCGCCCTCGGCCGGGATGGGCTCCGTCAGGGCGAGCCTGGAATCAGTGACAGCCCGTAGATGACGGAGGCGGTGACCATGGTGACCGCCAGCAGGATGCTGCCCGCGATCAGCAGGATGGGCGTGTAGGTGACGAGCGCGAAGTGCCGTCCGCAATTCCGGCACCGGTAGTACTCGGTGAAATTGACGCCGAGGAAGCGGTGGGGATTCATCCGCGACGGCCGCACATGGGTGCTCTGACAGTGGACGCAGGTGGGCTGCCCGCGCGTGAGCGTGAACTTGCGGGCCGGACGACGGTGTTTGCTCTTCGTCGTATTGACGCCTTCGGATTCGGCCGCCGCGGCGGCGGCAGGGGGCTGCGGCGAGGGCGGCAGCTCGCTGTCCGGAGCCGCCTCGAGTGCGCTACGATGGACCCTGTTGAGGCGCCGGTTGCGGACGTACACGAAGACGATCAGCGCCACCATCATGCCAACCATGGAGGCCATGGCGATCTTGAGGTAAGGCCAGGTCAGGGCCCACAGTCGGGCCGGATCGGGAAGACTCAGGGTCAGACCGGCTGCAGGGGCGCTGTCGGGCGAGCCGGTCACAGGGGGCGCAGCGGCGCCGGCGACGTTGGTCGGGCTCTTTTCCTTCAGTTCCTTGAGTTTCTCCTGACCGTGCCACGCGGCTTCGGCGGGCGACATGCCCGCCCGTGACAGCAGGACGGCATCCTCGAAAACGAAGCCGGCCTCCCACCAGGCGAGGCGGTCGGCTGGCGAAAACCCCTCGCGCTTCCACGCGGCGGGGTCGGTCTGATCGAGTTCCGCCATCAGGGTGCGGTTCTGGCGGGTGGACTCGACCCAGGCGCGCGCCTCGTCGGGGTCGAAGCCCTTGTCGGACCAGGTGCGGGCCACCAATGGTGCGAATCCGGCGGCCTTCCAGTCCATTGCTTCCTGGGGCTGGAACGAATAGGTCTTCCACTCCCGGGCCTCGACAGGCGTCATGCCTGCTTCTTCCCAGCGTGTGACATGGGGGGCGCTGGGCGTCGCGGCCTCCGCGGAGGCTGCGGCCTTTTGCGCAGGGGCCGTGGGGGCGGGTCGTGGACCAGGGTCGGCAACCGCGATTCCACAGACGAGAAGCGCGGCGGACAGGAATGGGAGGGTCTGTTTCATGGTGCGAAACATTAATGCACTCCGGGGGGCGCGCACCATGAAGACTTCGCGTGCCCCGTGAAATAAATCGTAAGGCTATGCGAATATGGCCCTGGCAAGTGCGGGGCGCCTCACTTCGCCACATTCCCGAAATAATTCAAGCCTGTTGCGCTGCGAAGGGGCAAATATGAGCAAATGGTCCCGGCGGGCCGAGGAGGTCCGCCGTCTGGAAGATCTTCCCAATGTCGGTCCGGCGATCGCGCGGGACCTGCGCAGCATCGGGATCCCGGATCCAGCGGCCTTGCGCGACGCCGACCCGTGGGCACTCTTTGCGTGCCTCAACGCCCGCGATGGTGTCCGCCACGACCCCTGCGTACTGGACACCTTCATCGCGGTCACGCGCTTCATGAACGGCGACCCGGCCCGGCCGTGGTGGGCCTACACGGCCGAACGCAAGCGCCGTGAGGCCATGGATGCAGGCTGAGCACGGCTTCAGGGGGCCGTCTTGATCCGGAAGCCGTCCGGCACGGCGACCGGGCGGCGGGCCTGGTAGTCGAAGAAGAGGATGCCCGACTTGCCGCGGGCCACTTCCCGGCCGCTGGCCTTGTCCGTAACGCGCCACACCAGGTCGCAGCCGTATTTGTTGAACTCCGCCGGCGTCATCGCGAACACCAGGGTTTCCCCGTGGAAGGCCTCGGATTTGTACTGGACGGCGGCGTCCGCCACCACGATGCCGACACCTTCCACATCGAGTTCCGTGTAGCCGAGCGATCCGAAGAAGCGCACCCGGGCCTCGGAGACGAGGGACAGGAGCGCCGCGTTGTCCAGGTGATGGCCGTAGTTGATGTGGCCGATATAGATGGGCAGTTCGGTGGTGAAGACGAAGTGTTCCGGGAGGTCGATGAGAACGCGGGCCATGAGTGATCCTTGCTGTGGGCGGGTGCGACAAAAGCGCGCAGGGTCTGCGGCCTTGATCCAGATCGTCCACCGTGTCGGAGCGATCCGGTAGGATGCGCAGTGTAAGGGGGCCGGCCCAGAGGAGTCATGGGCCGGCAGTTTTTTTGTAGCGAGGGGCATGCCCGAATGAATGCCGGAGCCGCTTGTCTGTCCGGGCTTGGGAAAAGAGAAGTGGGCGAGACGCCGCAGCGCGGACTGTGGTTCGCACTAGGGATGTCCGTCGCGGCGCATCTCCTGGTCCTGGCATTCGGCCGCGGGCCGCAGCCCGAGCTGGCGCCGCCACGCCTGCTGGACGCGCGGCTGGTGAGCGAGTCCACACCCGAGCGTCCCCATGAGCCGCCACCGCGGCATCCGCCCGCCGAGACGCGCCCGGTCCATGCTGCGCCTGCGCCGCATCCGCAACGTCAGGAGGCGCTGCCGGTGCCCAGCCGGATGGTCTCCGACGCCGTGTCGTCGCGGCCGACGCCGGCCATCGCGACGTCCGACTCGCCGCTACCGTCACGCAGCGAAGCACCGGCCGTGGCTGCGCCGCCGGCCGCTGCGGCCGTGTCGTCCCACGCCGCCTACACGCCGCCGAGTTCGTCGGCTTCCTATCTGGACAATCCCAAGCCCGGCTATCCGATGATCGCCCGTCGCCGTGGTCTGCAGGGGCGCGTGCTGCTGGACGTGCGGGTCTCTGCCGAGGGCCTGGCCCTGTTCGTGAAGGTGAAGGAGAGTTCCGGCCACGACGTGCTCGACGAGGCCGCGGTCAACGCCGTGGCGCACTGGCGGTTTGCGCCGGCACGGCGGGGTGGCGAGGCCGTGGAGGGCACGGCAAGCGTGCCGGTGCAGTTCCGCCTCAACGGGACGGAGCCGGAGTGAGGCGCCCACTACGCGCCGGGCGCCTGTGATGGCCCTGTCCCATTGGCTTGCCTTTTTCCTGACGACACTGGTGGTCGCCCTCTCGCCGGGGCCGGGTGCTGTGCTGAGCATGAGTACAGGCCTGCGTGACGGTGTGCGGGCGGCCCTGATGGCCATCGCCGGTCTGCAGACCGCGCTGCTTGTGCAACTGGGCCTGGTGGCGCTTGGCATGGGGGCCGTGCTGGCTGCTTCGGACACCGCTTTTATGGTGATCAAATTCGCCGGCGCCGCGTACCTGATCCTTCTGGGGCTGCGTGCCTGGCGCGACACGGGGCCCCCGAACGTCGCCGATCGGGGCGGAGCGCAGCGGGGCAGCCATTATCGCCAGGGAATCCTGGTCAATCTGGGCAACCCGAAGGCGATCCTCTTCATCGCGGCGCTGGTGCCCCAGTTCGTCGATCCGGCGCAGCCGCGTCCTCCCCAGTTCATGATCATGGCGCTGACCTTGTGCACCGTCGATACGGTGGTGATGTCCGGCTACGCCATGCTGGCGGCCAGGTGTCGTGCATGGATGACCGACGCCCGTGCCGTGCGGACCCGCAATCGCTTCTTCGGTACGCTGTTTGTCGTGGCGGGGATGGCCCTGGCGCTTGCGACCCGGGCCTGACCCCTCAGCCAAGGCCCGCCGCAAGGGCGTCAAGCGTCGGGCTGTCGAGCCCGAGCTCCGCTGCGACCGGGTCGGACCACTCCGGCCAGGCCGGTGTGTCCGGGCCGTCGCGCATGCGTCGGCCGGCAGCCAGCAGGAGGCCAAGGTGGCGAACGTCGGGCTCGGCGCGCAGCGTGGCCCGCAGGTCGTGGTGGAGTCGGAGGGCCTCGCAGACCGCTGTGGGCAGCTTCCAGTTGCGGGCCACGAGATAGCCCGCCGCGGCATGGCAGGTGCCGCTGGCCGTGTCGAGCTGGTGGATGCCTGCCTCCAGGTCCGGTTCGGTGCAGCGGAGCAGCCCGGCGAGCTCCGGTGTCCGCCGCAGCACGACGACGGTGCCGACGTCCTGCAGGAGTGCGGCGAGGTAGGTCAGATCGGCGAGTGACTTGCACGATGACGCCCGGCACGCCCAGAAGGCGGCATCCGCTGCGCGTGCGCCGGCGCGCCAGAGCGAGTCGACGGCGGAAGCGTCGAGTCCGTCGCAGCGGGACCTGAGGGCCGTGCTGGCGACGGTGGCCAGGCTGCGCGTGCGTCCCAGCAGCGAGACGGCCTCGAGCACGTTCCGCGGGGCGCTGCGGGGGCGGAAGACCGGTGAACTGGCGACCCGCAGGAGTGCGCCGGTGAGTGCCGGGTCGTCAATGACCGCCGCAGCCAGTGCCTTTGGCCCCGCGGTATCGTCGGCCGCAGCGGCCTGAAAACGCAGAAAGCCGGGGGCGGGGACCGGCAGTATCACGCCGCTGGCGAGTACGGCGCGAACCAGTGCGTCCTCATCACCGTTCATGCGGGGGCGTCTCCATTCTGAGGGGACTCCATGGTGCCCGATTTATTTTCCTGAAGAGTGTTTGACATTCCCCGAAACGGTATCTACAATGCGGGGCTTCTCGCTTGGAGGGGTTCCCGAGCGGTCAAAGGGATCAGACTGTAAATCTGACGGCACTGCCTTCGAAGGTTCGAATCCTTCCCCCTCCACCAACAAGCTGTAATGCTCCGTCCGTGAGTTGCGGTAACGAGAGCGGTGATTGTGAGTCGTGCGTTGCAAGCGGGTGTAGCTCAATGGTAGAGCAGAAGCCTTCCAAGCTTATGACGAGGGTTCGATTCCCTTCACCCGCTCCAGGTTGAGTGTGTGAGGCCCATGTAGCTCAGTGGCAGAGCACTCCCTTGGTAAGGGAGAGGTCGGCAGTTCAATCCTGCCCATGGGCACCACTGATTCCCGGTGCGGCGGTTTCGAGTGTTGATTCCACTATTTCCTGATTGATTGCGGGGTTGATGAAATGGCTAAGGAAAAATTTGCGCGGACGAAACCGCACGTAAACGTTGGCACGATCG
>DAOQMM010000132.1:0-8390 GCA_035335645.1 Rhodocyclaceae bacterium
GGGGTGGGGCAGGCGACGGCATGCCGGAGAGGGTAGCGGAGTGGCGCGGATTCGGGGGGCTCGGGCGGGGCGTCGTCCGTGAGGCTGCGCCGGGTGTCAGACGGTCTTTCGCAGGGCTTCGAGAACCGTCTGGGCGTTGGCGAAGGCTTGAGCGTATCGACCCGAACCCGGCCGGAGGTCGTCCACCGTGAGTTCAATGCCACGCAGTCCGTCGAAGGTGAGAAGAAAGAGGCGGGCTCGATTGGTGGCGGGATAAGGATGGTTGTTCAGTGGCGCAAGGCTGCCCAGATGCTGGGCTGCCGTTTGTACGAACTGTTGGGCGGCGGCTCTGACCGGAGCATGTGCCTGACCGCCGAGGATATTGTAGGTGCCGGTGGTGTAGAGGCTTGCGGAGCCGTCCGTGAGGGCGGCAATCGTGGCGAACTGGGTGCCGACAGGCCAGTCGAAGGCCGCGCCGAAGACGGGGGGCGTCCCTGAGTCGGGACGCAGTCCGAGGTCGGCGGCGCGGGTTGACAGGAACAGCTTGCGCAAGTCACGCCCGATGGTGTCGGCCGCGGCGGCATTTGGGTTGGCAAGGGCCCTGAGGGGTAGTGTGGCGTGAGCCAGGGCCGTGAGGAGGAGAGCGCGTCGTAGATTCATCATCGATACCTGAGCGGGATGGTATTGGCATGATGATAGCGCTACGGGCGCTTTGATGTAGAGATTGCCAGTGACACGGGGGCAGGTGCGTGGGGACTCGGTGAGGTGAACACCCGGCAGTCATTTCCTCGCAGGCCGGACGGCCACACTGGACCCGATGCGGGGGTGGGGATGGCGGGACGGGGCGTCTCGGCAGCATCACGGATTGACCTGCCGCACCCCGTGTTTCCTGAAGATGGCGGCAACAGTGCCGTCGGCCTGGAGTTCGGCGAGGGCGTGGGTGAGGGCGGCTTGCAGGTCGGGGGCGTCGGCCTTGACGGCCATGCCGACGGGCCATTGCTTGATGCTGAGTTCGGGGTAGCGGGCGTCTTCGACGACGATGCCGGGGGCGCTGCCGAGGGCGGCGTCGAGTTCGCCGCGGGGGGCGAGGACGGCGGCGAGCTGGCCGTCCTTGAGGGCGGCGACGGCTTCGCGGACGCTGCGGAAGTGGACGACGTTGTCGCGCAGGCGGCCGCGCAGGACGCCGAGCAGGAAGGAGTCGGCGAGGGTGCTGCCTTCGACGCCGATCTTTTCGCGGGTGAAGACTTCCAGGGAGACGGCGGCGGAGCCGCCGGGGGCGGGCACGCGGGAGGGTTCGCGGGCGAGGGCGATGGTTTCCAGGTGGTAGGCGCCGAAGATGCGGACCTTGTCGTTGGCGTCGGCGAGGATGCGGTCCACCGGGACGTGCAGCATGACGTCGGCAGGTTCGCCGCGCAGGTAGTGGCCTTTCCAGACCATGTTGCGCAGGTCGTCGGCCATGTCGTCGTCGGCCTTGAAGGGGATGAGCTGGGGCGTCAGGCCGAGGCGGGCGGCGAGGGCCTGGCCGAGCTCGGCGTCGATGCCCTTTTCGCCTTCGGAGTAGGGCGGGAATTTGTCGTAGAGGGCGATGCGCAGGCGGCCGCGGCTGCGGGCGGCGTCGAGGACCTCGTCGGCGCGGGCGGGCAGGCTGGCGGCAAGGCCGAGGGCGGCGAGGGCCTTGAGGAAGGGGCGGCGGGTCGGGGTCATGACGGTCTCCGGGGGGCGGGCGAGGGATGGGGCAGGACGCCGGCGCCGCTGCGGCCCCGGCCGGGGGAGGTCGGCCGGGGCGGGGGCGATGCGGCGCGGGGCCGTGTGGCTTAGTGTGCGGCGGGCGCGTCGAGTTTCTTGTGCAGGGCGTCGAGGCCGGCCTGATAGATGCCGGTGATGATGCCCTTGGCCTTGGCGTCGTCCACGCTGGCGTTGCGGTTGAAGTCGCTCTTCCAGACGATGCGGCTGCCGTGGCCTTCGGGCATGACGGCGAGGGTGGCGACGTAGTCGGTGATGGGCATGGGGGTGTCGAGGAAGCGGTAGGTCATGCTGCGGGCCTTGCCGTCGTAGGCGAGGAGCTCTTCAACGATCTTGGCGCCGTCCTGGGTGGTGAGGCTGCGGATGGCGCCGCGGGTGTTGTTGGTGCCCTTCGTGATGTCGGAGCGGGCGACGGCGGGGTGCCAGGCGGGCAGGGCGTTGTAGTCGCCGATGAGCTTCCACACGGTGGCCGGCGGGGCGGCGACGGTGGTGCTCTCTTCCACGTGGAGGGCCGGGGCCGCGAGGGCGGCGTGTGCGGCGGTCAGGACGAGGCTCGCCACGGCGCTGCGGGCGAGGACGGGGAGGGAACGGGTCACGGGAGGTCTCCTTGTTATGAATGAATGGGCTGCGGCAGGGCCTGAGCCGTGACCGATTCTAGGGATGGGGCGGCGGCGGGGAAGAGGCCGACGGCAGGTCGGGCATGGGGCCGCGCGATGTCGGGCCTTTTGCCCGGCGAATGCGGTGTGGACCGGTGCGATTGACGTGCGCCAGCCGGTGCGAAAGGCTGCAGGCGGTGCGCGAAGGTTCTGCGCCGCTGATTCCGATGTTGGCAGCAGGGTTTTTGCCTTCTATGCTGGATGGGAATGGGTCGAGGGGGCGGGACATGGACAATTTTTCGGTGGGAACTGAATCCGCGGGCTTTCGCGGCAAGCTGTGGCGCGGCGAGGGGATGTGCCTGATCGGCATGGACGTGGCGGCGCCGGAGGTGGATCTGGTGGGCTTTGCCATCGAGGTGAAGTCGCCGGGGGCGAAGACCTATACGGCCTTGCGCAATCGCCTGAACTTTGCGTATGACCGGCCGTCGGTCCAGGCGGTGACGGGGGCCCGGCAGTTTCCGTCGCTGCTGGCGCCGTTCCAGAAATTCCGCTGGATCCATTTTCCGAAGGACGTTCAGAACGGGACCTACCGTTACCGGCTGACCAAGATCCACATGCCGGCGGAGGGCAAGCTGACCAAGGGGACGGCGCTGGAGCTGGGGATTGCGCTGGATCCGGAGACGCTGCCGGGTTTTCTGAACGTGGCCTTCACGCGCAACTTTGCGTCGTCCCAGGCCTTTGCGGAGCGCTACGGGGCGCAGCCGGCGCTGATCCCGACGAAGGCGGACGATGGGCTGGATTTTGTGAAGGTGGCCGGCGACGCCTATGCGTGGCTCGGCTTCGAGGCGCTGGCGCTGCTGAACGGGACGCTGGACGCGGCGCTGGCCGATCCGACGTGTTCGGTGGCGCTGCTGGCCTACGATCTGAACGAGCCGGACATCGTGGCGAGGCTGGAGAAGCTGAAGGGCCGGCTGCGGGCGGTGATCGACAATTCAAAGGGTCATGTCGAGGCGGACAGCGCGGAGAGCCGGGCGGCTGCGCGGCTGGCGGCGTCGGCGGGGGCGGCCAACGTGCGGCGGACCCGCTTCAAGGGGCTTCAGCATCACAAGGTGATCATCGTGTCGCGCGGCGGCACGCCGGTGCAGGTGCTGTTCGGGTCCACGAACTTCAGTTTCCGCGGCCTCTACATCCAGGCGAACAATATGGTGTCGGTGACGTCGCCGGAGGTGGCGGGGCTGTTTGCCCGCATGTTCGACGCGGCCTTCGCCGATCCGGACCACTTTGCCGCCCATCCGCTGGCCGGGCAGTGGCACGAGATCCGGCTGGCGGGGCGTCCGCCCCTGTCCCTGTGTTTCTCGCCCCACACGGACAGCGATCTGTCCCTGGGACCGGTGGGGCAGGCCATCGACGGCGCGACATCGTCGGTGCTGTTCTCCATTGCCTTCCTCAACGCGATCAAAAGCGGGCCGACCCGCTCGGCGCTGGATCGGCTGGCGGCGCGGCCCCTGTTCAGCTACGGGGTGGTGGATGAGGATTCGGGGCTGGCCCTGCAGAAGCCGGACGGATCCATCGGGGTGGTGGATTTTGCCTATCTGGCGGGCAAGGCGCCGGAGCCTTTCCGCACGGAGTGGTCGGGCGGTGGGGGCATCAACATCCACCACAAGTTCGTGGTGACCGATTTCAACACGCCGGCGGCGTCGGTATTTACCGGTTCGTCCAATCTGGCGCCGGGCGGGGAAGCGAAGAACGGCGATCATCTGGTACGGATCCAGGATCCGCGGGTGGCGACGGCCTACGCCATCGAGGCCCTGCGCATGTTCGATCACCTGCACTTTCGCGTGAAGATGAAGGCGGAGCAGGCCGCACCGCGGGCCCCGGGCGCTCTGCCGCCGCTGGTGCTGCAGAAGCCGACGGCCCTGAGCGGCCGGCCGGCGTGGTTTGAGGGCGCCTACCGGGTTGGTTCGCAGAAGGCACGGGACCGGGTGCTGTTTTCGGCGTGAAGGGAAAGATGGGGGCCGTCGCGCTGCGTGGATAGGGCGTCGGCAGGCTACAAAAAAGGAGGCGCGGGCCTCCCTTTTTTGTGGGTCGCAGCTGCTGCACGCCGGGGCGGTGCGGCGACGCCGGGCGTTCAGTCCTTCTTCTTCGGCTGCAGGGTGACCTGCACGCGGCTCTGCTGGCTGGGCAGGGTGGTGGCGTTGGGGCCGTTGGTGACGAGGTAGGTCTCGGTGACGCCGTTGTACTGGATGTACTGGCCGCGCACTTCGTCTTGACCGCTCTTGACGCGGGCGCGCAGGAAGAACTGGGAGAGTTCGGTGCGGGCGTCGTGTTCGAGGCGTTCGCCTTCGCCGTCGACCCATTCGTCCTTGTTGTCGCGCTTCTGGCGGAAGCGGGCGAGGCCGCCGTCGCCGCCGGTGGCGACGCCGCGCTGGTAGCCCTCCATGTCCTGGGTGACGACGAGCTTGTCACTGCGGATGGTGAGGGTGCCCTGGGTGAGGATGACGTGCCCTTCGAAGATGTGGATCTTGTTCTTGTCGTCCACGGTGACCTTGTCGGCTTCGATGTTGACGGGCTTGGAGCGGTCGGCCTTTTCGGCGTGGGCGAAGGGCGTCGCGATCAGCGCGGCGAGGGCGAGGAGGAGGGGCCGGATGCGGGAAGTCATGGTTTGGAGGCCTGCTTGCGGTAGAAGGTGCCCCGGACCTGACCGTGGAGGTGCAGTTCGCCGGCAATGTTGTCGGCGTCCATGCGTTCGGCGGTGACGACGGTCTGACCCTGGGTCAGGGTGACGGGAGTATCGGTGAGCATCTTCTCGTCGTCGGGCCAGACGGTCATCCGGTCGGAGCGCAGCGTGGATTCGGGCTTGTCCGGTGTGGCGGCGCGGCGGGCGAAGACGTTGCCGGACATGAGCACCTTCTCGCCTTCCTTGCTCACCAGGGCGCGGTCGGACTCGAGATGCATGGGCTCGGGCCGGTTGAGGTAGTCGAGGCGGGGGCGGGTGAGGTCCGAGGATTCGTCGTCGGCGAAGTGGGTCATCTTGTCGGCGACGAGGACGTACTGGGTCTTGCCGGTGACGTCGTAACGGCGCAGCTTGACCTGCTCGACGATGAAGTCGGGCTCGTGGCGGCTGTTGTCCTGGGGCAGGGTCTGATCCTGCTGGGTGATACGGTCGAGCCAGATGCTGGCGCCGGCCAGCAGGCCCAGCACGATGGCGGGAAAGAGACTGTGGACGCGGTCTTTCATGCGGGCGCGGACGGGGCGGGGCGGCGCATCGTCAGATGACCTTGGCCTGCATCAGGATGATGTGGTTGAGGGCGCCGGTAAGCTGGCGGGCGTCGTCCACCACCAGAAGCTGGCTGATGCGCAGGCGCTCCATCATCTCGGCGGCCTCGACGGCGAGGGCTTCGGCGCGGATGGTGCGCGGGTTGCGGGTCATGACGTCGGCCACGCGGGCGCTGGCAAAGTCGCAGCCGCCGGCGAGGGAACGGCGCAGGTCGCCGTCGGTGTAGATGCCGACGACCTGATCGGCGCCGTCCACGATGGCGGTCATGCCGAGGCCGCCGCGGGTCATTTCGAGGAGCGCGTCGCCGAGGGTGGCGTCTTCGGTCACCCTGGGCAGGCCGGGGCCGGAGGTCATGATGTCGGAGACGCGGGTGAGCAGGCGCCGGCCGAGGGTGCCGCCGGGATGGGAGCGGGCGAAGTCTTCCGGGCCGAAGCCGCGGGCGTCGAGGAGGGCCACCGCGAGGGCATCGCCGAGGGCGAGGGAGGCGGTGGTGCTGGCGGTGGGCGCCAGGTTGTGGGGGCAGGCCTCTTCCTTGACGGCGCCGTCGAGATGCACGTCGGCCTCGCGGGCGAGGGGGGAATCGGGGTTGCCGGTGAGGGCGATGAGGCGGGCACCGGAGCGCTTGACCAGGGGGACGATGCGCAGGAGCTCGTCGCCGGCGCCGGAATAGGAGACGGCGATGAGGACGTCGTCCGGGGTGATCATGCCCAGGTCGCCGTGGGCGGCTTCGGCGGCGTGCACGAAGTAGGCCGGCGTGCCGGTGCTGGCGAGCGTGGCGGCGAGCTTGCGGCCGATGTGACCGGATTTGCCGACGCCAGAGACGATGACCCGGCCGCGGGAGGCGAGGATGAGGTCGAGGGCGCGGGTGAAGGCCACCGCATCGAGCCGCTCGGCGAGGGCGGCCACGGCATCGGCCTCGATGCGCAGGACCCGGCGGGCGAGTTCCACGGCCTGGGGCCGCGCGGCGGGATGCGGGGTCGGTGTCATGGACGGCGTGGGTATAATCGGGCAACGGAGTATAACAGAACGGCCCGGCACCCCTTCCGGGCCCCCCGACGCCTCACCCATGGTCAATACCCTCGAACTGGTCCTGATCCTGCTCGCCGGCGCGGTCTTCGTGGTCGGCCTGTTCCGCAGCATGAACCTGCCGCCGGTCCTGGGCTATCTGATGGTCGGCGCCGCGGTGGGGCCCCATGCCATGAAGCTCATGCCCGACACGGGCGGCGCCCGATATCTGGCGGAGTTCGGCGTGGTCTTCCTGATGTTCTCCATCGGGCTGGAGTTCTCGCTGCCGCGCCTGTTCGCGATGAAGCGCATCGTGTTCGGCCTGGGGGCCTTTCAGGTGCTGGCGACGATGGCTTTCGTCACGGTGGTGGGATGGCTCGCCGGCCTGGGGTGGGGCGCGAGCTTTGCGTTGGGCGGCACGCTGGCCATGTCGTCCACGGCGATCCTCTCCAAGCTGCTGTCGGATCGTCTGGAGCTGGATTCCAAGCACGGGCGCGAGACCATCGGCGTGCTGCTGTTCCAGGATCTGGCGGTGGTGCCGCTGCTGATCCTGATCCCCGCCCTGTCGGGGCCCGCGGAGGCGCTGATGCTGACGCTGGGACTGGCGACGGCCAAGGCGGTGGGGATGCTGGCGCTGGTGCTGTTCTTCGGGCAGAAGCTCATGCGCGGGTGGTTCTTCCATGTGGCGCGGCAGCGTTCGCCGGAGCTGTTCATGCTCAACGTGCTGTTCATCACCCTCGGGCTGGCGTGGATGACGGAGTCGGCGGGGCTGTCGATGGCGCTGGGGGCCTTCCTGGCGGGCATGCTGATCTCGGAGACGGAGTTCCGCTACCACGTGGAGGAGGACATCAAGCCTTTCCGCGACGTGCTGCTGGGCCTGTTCTTCGTGACGGTGGGGATGTTCCTGGACGTGGGCGAGATCGTGGCCCACCTGGCGGCGGTGCTGGCGATGCTGGCGCTCTTGCTGGTGGGCAAGTTCGTGATCGTGGCGGCGGCCTCGCGCATCATGGGCAGTGCCCAGGGGACGGCGGTGCGCACGGGCCTGTGGCTGTGCGCGGGGGGCGAGTTCGGCTTCGTGCTGCTGTCGGAGATCGCGGATGCAGGGCTGCTGCCGCCGGCCCTGATGCAGGTGGTGGTGGCGGCGCTGGTGCTGTCGATGCTGCTGGCGCCGCTGATCGTGCAGGCCAGCGAGAAGATCGTGCTGCGCCTGGTGCCGTCGGAGTGGATGAGCCGCTCGCTGCAGCTGACGAGCATCGCGACCCAGTCGATGTTCGTGGACAAGCACGCGATCCTGTGTGGCTTCGGGCGTAATGGCCAGTACCTGGGCCGTCTGCTGGAGCAGGAGGGGATCACCTACATCGCGCTGGACCTGGACCCGGAGCGGGTGCGGGAGGCGGCGGCGGCCGGCGAGACGGTGGTCTTTGGCGATGCGGCGAAGCGCGAGACCCTGGTGGCGGCGGGCATCGCGCGGGCCTCGGTGGTGGTGGTGACCTACGCGGATACGGACGCGGCCCTGCGCGCCCTGAGCCAGGTGCGTTCGGTGCGGCCGGACGTGCCGGTGGTGGTGCGCACGGCCGACGAGGTGGATCTGGAGAAGCTGCAGGAGGCGGGCGCGGCGGAGGTGGTGCCGGAATCGGTGGAGTCGTCGATCATGCTGGCCTCCCACGCGCTGGCGCTGCTCGGTGTGCCCCTGCCGCGCATCCTCAAGCGCATCCGCGAAATCCGCGCAGAGCGCTATCACCTGCTGCGCGGCATCTACCGGGGTGCCCACCTGCACGAAGAGGCCGTGG
>DAOQMM010000133.1:0-8176 GCA_035335645.1 Rhodocyclaceae bacterium
AGAAGACGTCGCTCATCTCCCGGTCGTAGTGCTGGCCGGTGTGGATGATCTTGAAGGTGAAACGGTCGGCCCGCGCCTGCAACGCCCGCACGATGGGCGCGATCTTCATGAAGTTGGGACGCGCACCGGCGACGAGGTAGATCAGGGACTGGGACATGCGGCACTCCGGGCGAACTAATGACAGGCGCGCATTATCGCGCGCTGATCATGACCGGCACAAAGAAATAGTTGTCAGACTCTGTTCCCGCTCCGCCCGGTCAGGCGAAGACCTCGCAGTCGGCCAGGCCCTTGCCGGCCACATCCTTGGCAGAGAGCTGCGGCGCGCCGTCGATCTGCGCGAGGGGCCACGCCACCCCCACGACCGGATCGTTCCAGAGCAGGCAGCGTTCGTGCTGCGGGGCGTAGTAATCGGTGGTCTTGTAGAGGAAGTCGGCGCTGTCGCTGGTGACCAGGAAACCGTGGGCAAAACCCGGCGGGATCCACACCTGGCGCTGGTTTTCTTCCGACAGCTCGACCCCCGCCCACAGCCCGAAGGTGGGCGAGGCCTTGCGCAGGTCTACCGCCACGTCGAAGACGCTGCCGCGCACCACGCGCACCAGCTTGCCCTGGGCCTGCTGGATCTGGTAGTGCAGGCCGCGCAGCACGCCCTTGGCGGAGCGGGAGTGGTTGTCCTGCACGAAGTCCACGTCGAGACCGGTGAGCTCGCGAAAGGTCCGGGCGTTGTAGCTCTCCATGAAGAAGCCACGGGCGTCGCCGAACACCTTGGGTTCGAGGATCAGCAGATCGGGGATGGCCGTTTGGATGAGGTTCATCGGACCCTCCGGTCAGAAGACTTTTTCGTCGAGGATGCGCAGGAGGTACTGCCCGTAGCCATTCTTGGCGAGGGGCGCGGCGAGTTGCTGGAGTCTGGCCGCGTCGATCCAGCCGGCGCGCCAGGCGATCTCTTCGGGGCAGGCGATCTTGAGGCCCTGGCGCTTCTCAAGGGTCTGGATGAACAGGCTGGCTTCGAGCAGGCTCTCGTGGGTGCCGGTGTCGAGCCAGGCGTGGCCGCGGCCCATGACCTGCACGTCGAGGGCCCCCCATTCCAGATATTGGCGGTTCACGTCGGTGATCTCCAGCTCGCCGCGGGGGCTGGGCTGGATGGCGCGGGCCACATCCACGACGCGCTGGTCGTAGAAGTAGAGGCCGGTGACGGCGTAGCGGCTCTTGGGCTGCCTGGGCTTTTCTTCGAGACTGACGGCGTGGCCCTGGGCGTCAAATTCGACGACGCCGTAACGCTCGGGGTCATGCACCGGATAGGCGAAGACGGTGGCGCCGTCGGTCCGGGCGCTGGCGGTGCGCAGATTGCTGCTGAAGTCGTGGCCGTAGAACAGGTTGTCACCGAGCACCAGGGCGCTGGGGGCATTGCCGACGAAGTCTGCGCCGATGATGAAGGCCTGGGCGAGGCCGTCCGGGCTGGGCTGGACGGCGTACTGGAGGTTGAGGCCCCACTGGCTGCCGTCGCCCAGCAGTTGCTGGAAGCGCGGAGTGTCCTGGGGCGTGGAGATGATCAGGATGTCGCGGATGCCCGCCAGCATGAGGGTGCTGAGGGGGTAGTAGATCATCGGCTTGTCGTACACCGGGATGAGCTGCTTGGAGACGGCCAGGGTGGCCGGGTGCAGCCGGGTGCCGGAGCCGCCGGCGAGGATGATGCCTTTGCGTTGCATGGTGGTCTTTCTCAGTTCGAGTTCGGCAGGATTTCGGTGAGCATGCGTTCGACGCCCTGTTGCCAGTCAGGCAGGACGAGGCCGAAGGCATCGCGCAGCTTGCGGGTGTCGAGGCGCGAGTTGGCCGGGCGCTGGGCGGGGGTCGGGAAGGCGCTCGTGGGCACCGGGCGGATCGCGTCGGGTGCAACCCGGATCGGCACGCCGCGGGCGCGGGCGAATTCGACGACGTGGCGGGCGTAGCCATGCCAGGTGGTCTCGCCCGCGGCCGCCAGGTGATAGGTGCCGGCCAGTTCGGGGCGGGCGAAGGTCATGCGCGCGGCGTGGGCGGTGACGTCGGCAAGGAGCTCGGCGCCGGTGGGGGCGCCATGCTGGTCGTCAACGACGCTCAGGGCGTCCCGCTCGACGGCCAGACGCAGCATGGTCCTGGCGAAGTTGCCGCCGCGGGCGGCATACACCCAGCTGGTACGGAAGATGAGGTGGCGGCAGCCGCTGTCGCGGATGAGGGTTTCCCCTTCGAGCTTGGTCCGGCCGTAGACGGAGAGGGGGCCGGTGGGGGCGCCTTCGGCCCACGGCGCGGTGCCGCGGCCGTCGAAGACGTAATCGGTGGAGTAGTGGACGAGAAGCGCCCCGCAGGTGGCCGCCGCCCGTGCCAGCGCGCCGGGCGCGAGGGCGTTGATCGTGAAGGCCAGATCCGGCTCGCTTTCGGCCTTGTCCACCGCCGTGTGGGCGGCGGCATTGACGATGAGGTCCGGCGCCACGGCCCGCACGGTGGCGGCGAGGCCGTCCGGATCGGCCAGATCGCCGATCCACCCGCCATCGCCGTGACGATCCAGGGCGACGAGGTCACCGAGGGGGGCGAGACTGCGCTGGAGCTCCCAGCCGACCTGGCCGTTCTTGCCGAGGAGCAGGATCTTCATGGGCATCACCGCTATCCGTGGTGGAAAAACTGACGTCCGGGCCGGGGCTCGCCCAGCGCTCAGCGTGCCGCGTAGTTCTGCTCGACCCAGTCCCGGTAGGCGCCGCTCTGCACGTGGGCGACCCAGTCCTGATGCGCCAGATACCACTCGACGGTCTTGCGGATGCCGGTATCGAAGGTCTCGGCGGGGCGCCAGCCCAGCTCGCGCTCGATCTTGCGGGCGTCGATGGCGTAGCGGCGGTCGTGGCCGGGACGGTCGGTGACGTAGGTGATCAGGCGTGCGTAGGAACCGGCCGGGTCGGGCTTGAGTTCGTCGAGGAGGGCGCACAGGGTGCGCACGATCTCGATGTTGGGCTTCTCGTTCCAGCCGCCCACGTTATACACCTCGCCAGGTTGCCCTTTTTCGAGGATGGCGCGGATCGCGGAGCAGTGGTCGGTGACGTACAGCCAGTCGCGGATCTGCATGCCGTCGCCGTACACGGGCAGGGGCTTGCCGGCCAGGGCGTTGGCGATCATCAGCGGGATGAGCTTTTCCGGGAAGTGGTAGGGCCCGTAGTTGTTGGAGCAGTTGCTGGTGGTGACGGGCAGGCCGTAGGTGTGATGCCAGGCGCGCACGAGGTGGTCGGAGGCGGCCTTGCTGGCGGAGTAGGGGCTGTTGGGTTCGTAGGTCTTGGTCTCGGTGAAGGCCGGGTCCGTGGGACCGAGGGAGCCGTAGACCTCGTCGGTGCTCACGTGGTGGAAGCGGAAGTCGGCCTTGGCGGCGCCTTCGAGGCCGTTCCAGTGGGCGCGGGCCGCTTCGAGCAGGGTGAAGGTGCCGGTGACGTTGGTGCGCATGAATTCGCCGGGGCCGTGGATGCTGCGGTCCACGTGGCTTTCGGCGGCGAAATGGACGATCGCACGGGGCTGGTGTTCGGCCAGCAGGCGGTCGATGAGGGGGCGGTCGCAGATGTCGCCCTGCACGAAGACGTGACGGGGGTCGCCCTTCAGGGAGGCGAGGTTCTCAAGGTTGCCCGCGTAGGTGAGGGCGTCGAGATTGACCACCGGCTCGTCGCACGTGGCGAGCCAGTCCAGAACGAAGTTGGCACCGATGAAACCGGCGCCGCCGGTGACGAGAATCATGCAGGATCCTTGCGAGTCAGAAATAACGGAAAGCGGGCAGTCCACCCCATCCAGGCGGGCGCCAGCCCGTGATTATGACACCGCCGCCGCTCTGCCTGACGGGCTTTTCCGGACTCGCCCACTTCTCTCCTCAATGTCGGCCCGATCGTGGCCGTAGACCGGAGGAACACCGCCCGCCGCACCGGAACCGGGGCCCCGTGCGCGCACCGTCCAGGAGTCGATCAGGATGCCCTTTTCCGCCCCCCGCCCCTTCAGCTGGAAGCAGGCCAGCGTCGTCGTCCCGACGCTGATCGCGCTGCTGCTCGCGCTTGTGGGGGTGTCTCAGGGACTCCACCGCCTGACCCAGGAGAAGGAGCAGGATCAAGCCCTCGATTTCGCCTACCGCTCTGCGGAGATGCATTTCCAGATCGGCGAGCGCTTCAAGGCCTATCGCCAGGTGCTACGCGGCGCGCGGGCGCTGTTTGCGGCCTCTGAACGAGTGTCCCGCAGCGAATGGAAGGCCTATGCCCGCGAACTGCGTCTGGATACGGAATTTCCGGGCATTCAAGGGGTCGGCTTCGCCCTGTCGGTCGCTGCGGCACATCAGGGCGCCCACGAACAGGCGGTCCGTGAAGAGGGGTTTGCCGACTACCGCATCAGCCCGCCGGGTGAGCGCGCGGAGTACGCGCCCATCGTCTATCTCGAACCCTTCGACTGGCGCAACCGCCGCGCCTTCGGCTACGACATGCTGTCCGAGCCGGTGCGCCGCACCGCCATGCTACGGACCCGCAGCCTCGGTCTCGCCACCCTGTCGGGCAAGGTCCGGCTGGTGCAGGAGACCGAGACCGACCCGCAGGCCGGCGTGCTCCTGTACCTGCCGGTCTTCCGCAACGGCACCTCGCCCGCCACCCCGGCCCAGCGGGAAGAGGCCTTCGTCGGCTGGGTGTACAGCCCGATCCGGATGAAGGATCTGATCACCGGCACCCTCGGCAACACGCCGGACCGGATCCGGCTGCGCATCTTCGATGGCGAATCCCGGACGGCGGAGGCCCTGCTCTTCGACAGCCACCCGGAACTCGCACAGGTGGGGCGCTTTCAGGCCACCTACGTGCTGGAACTGGATGGTCGCACCTGGACCCTCGCCTTCGAGAGCACCCCCGCCTTCAGCATGGGAAAGACCGTGGATACGGTGGAAGCCACGTCCGTGGTCCTGATCGGCGCGCTCATCGTGCTGCTCACCGCCTCCTTCGCGGGCGCTCGCCAGCGCGCCCTGGACCTGGACCGCATCGGCGCCTCCCTGCGTGCCAGCGAAGCCCGCTACAGCACCCTGGTCAATCTCTCGCGGGACGGCATCGCCGCCGTCGACGGCGGCCTGCGCTTCACCTTCGTGAACCCCCGACTCGCCGAGCTGCTCGGTCACCCGGCCGACGCCCTGCTCGGACGCCGTCTCGACAGCCTGTGGCCAGCGCCCGACGAGCCCCGCAGCCGGACGCTCATCCGCCGCCTGCACCGGGGCGAAGGCGCAACCTACGAGCAGGAGCTGATCGGCGCCCGCGGCGCGGCCGTCACGACCCAGATCAGCGACGCACCGCTGCTCGGCCGCAATGGTGCGCTCCTCAGCGTCATCGTCACCGTCACGGACATCTCCGAACGCAAGGAATCGGAGCAGCGCATCCGCTATCTGGCGACCCATGACGCGCTCACCGGACTGGCCAATCGCACGATGTTCCTGGAACTCATGGACGCCAGCCTGCGCCTGACGAGCCGGCGCGGCACGCGTCTGGCGGTCTTCTTCCTGGACCTGGACGGCTTCAAGGCCGTGAATGACCGCCTCGGCCACCACGCTGGCGACCAGCTGCTGGTCGCCACCGCCCGCCGCATCCGCGCCTGCCTGCGGGCCAGCGATCACCTGGCCCGCCAGGGCGGGGACGAATTCCTGGCGCTGATCCACGACGTGGCCGGCGCCGACGAGGCCGTCGCGGTCGCCCGCAAGATCCACCAGAGCCTCGAAGAGCCCTTCGACCTGCCGGAAGGCCGCGCCCTGATCTCGGTCAGCATCGGCATCGCCCTCTTTCCGGTGGATGGCACCGACATCGACACCCTCACCCGCCAGGCCGACTCGGCCATGTACCAGGCCAAGGCCGGCGGTCGCAACGGCATCCGCCTGGCTGGCGAGCCCGTCCCGCCCGAGGCGCCGCAGCAGGGTTCATGATTCGCGCCTAGAATCACGTCCGCATCGACCACAACCATAATCTGTCATCGCCTGGAGACGCCATGTCCCGTCACACCAAGATCGTCGCCACCCTGGGGCCCGCCTCGTCCGATCCCGCCACCCTCGAACGCCTCGTCCAGACCGGGGTGGACGTGGTGCGCCTGAATTTCTCCCACGGCACCGCCGAAGACCACATCCGCCGCGCGACCCAGATCCGCGACGCGGCCCAGCTGGTCGGTCGTCCGGTGGGCATCCTCGCCGACATGCAGGGCCCCAAGATCCGCATCGGCAAGTTCGAACAGGGCAAGATCGCCCTCGACAAGGACGCCCCCTTCATCCTCGACGCAAGATGCGAGCTGGGCAACGCCCAACGCGTCGGCCTCGACTACAAGGACCTGCCCCGCGACGTGAAGCCGGGCGACGTGCTGCTGCTGGACGACGGCCGCCTCAAGCTGGGCGTCGAGCGCGTCCTCGGCCACGAGATCCACACCCGCGTGAAGGTGGGCGGCGAGCTGTCCAACAACAAGGGCATCAACCGCCAGGGCGGCGGCCTCACCGCGCCGGCCCTCACCGCCAAGGACATGGAGGACATCAAGACCGCCGCCCAGATCGGCGTCGACTTCGTCGCCATCTCCTTCCCCAAGGGCGCTGCCGACATGTACATGGCGCGCCAGTTGCTGCGCGCCGCCGGCAGCAGCGCCGTGCTCATCGCCAAGATCGAACGCACCGAGGCCGTGGCCAACCTGGAAGAGATCCTCGACGCCTCCGACGGCATCATGGTGGCCCGCGGCGACCTGGCCGTGGAAGTGGGCGACGCCGCCGTGCCGGCCCTGCAGAAGCGCATGATCCGGCTCGCCCGCGAACGCAACAAGCTGGCCATCACCGCCACCCAGATGATGGAATCCATGATCCACAGCCCGGTACCGACCCGCGCCGAGGTCTCGGACGTGGCCAACGCGGTGCTCGACGGCACCGACGCGGTGATGCTCTCCGCCGAGACTGCCTCTGGCAAGTTCCCGGTCGAGGTGGTCGAGGCCATGGCACGCATCTGCCTGGAAGCCGAAAAATCCGCCGAGGTCACCATGGACCGGGACTTCCTCGACCGGATCTTTACCCGCATCGACCAATCCATCGCCATGGCCGCCATGTGGACCGCCTACCACCTCAAGGTCAAGGCCATCGCCTCCCTCACCCAGACCGGCTCCACGGCCCTGTGGATGAGCCGCCTCAACAGCGGCGTGCCCATCTACGCCCTCACCCCGGAGCTCACCTCACGCAACCAGATGACCCTCTACCGGGAGGTCTACCCGCTGCTCATGTCCCAGATGCACGCCGACCGGGACATGCTCCTGTGGGAATCCGAACAGATCCTGCTGGAGCAGGGCGTCGTCGATTACGGCGACCTCATCGTGCTCACCATCGGCGAACCCATCGGTGCCTCCGGCGGCACCAACACCATGAAGATCGTGCGCGTCGGCGACACCCCCAGACCGGGTCCCGTGTAATCCATCACGCTCGCGGCCCCGCGCCGGCCCGTCCACGAGGCATGCCGGCGCGATAGAATTCCGCTTTTCCCTTGCACCCTGGCCGGCCCCTGCCGGTCCTCCGGAGATTTCACCATGCCTCTCGTTTCCATGCGTCAGCTGCTCGACCACGCCGCCGAAAACGGCTACGGCCTGCCCGCGTTCAACGTCAACAACCTCGAACAGGTCCAGGCCATCATGGAAGCGGCCCATGAAACCGACAGCCCGGTGATCATGCAGGCCAGCGCCGGCGCCCGCAAATACGCCGGCGAAGCCTTCCTGCGCCACCTCATCGACGCCGCCGTCGAAGCCTATCCGCACATCCCCGTGGTGATGCACCAGGACCACGGCCAGTCCCCCGCCATCTGCATGGGCGCCATCCGCTCCGGCTTCTCGTCGGTGATGATGGACGGCTCCCTGCTGGAAGACGGCAAGACCCCGTCCTCCTATGAATACAACGTGGATGTCACCCGCCGCGTCGTCGAGATGTCCCACGCCATCGGCGTCAGCGTCGAAGGCGAGCTGGGCTGCCTGGGCTCCCTCGAAACCGGCCAGGCCGGCGAGGAAGACGGCGTCGGCGCCGAAGGCACCCTGGATCATTCCCAGATGCTCACCGACCCCGACCAGGCCGCCGACTTCGTCCGCCAGACCAACGTGGACGCCCTCGCCATCGCCATCGGCACCAGCCACGGCGCCTACAAGTTCACCCGCAAGCCCACCG
>DAOQMM010000134.1:0-1903 GCA_035335645.1 Rhodocyclaceae bacterium
TCGGTGGTGCCGAGCTGCTCCGCCACCGCCTGGTAGGGCGCGTCACACAGGGGGAAACCCCCTTGCAGCGCGTTGATCAGGGCCCGGTCCAGGGCGTCGAGGGTCGCCGCCGCCTTCATGAAACGCAGGCCGGCTGCGGTGTGGCATCCCGGTAGCGGGCGCCGCACTGCTTATAACAGTCGGTGGAGAACAGCACTGCGGACGGATAGCCCGCGACGCCGGCGGCGTCCGCGACGGTCATGCGGCGCGCTTCCACCTCGGCGCGGGAACGCCCGTGGAGCATACAGAAGAGGGAGTAGGGCCACTCCGGCGCGGTTCGGCGGCGGTAGCACAGGCTCACCCCGTCCTGGGCGGCCAGGGCCCGGCCGGCAGCGCTCACGGCGGCCTCCGGTACGGCCCACACGCACATGGCGTTGGCGTCCCAGCCCAGCTCGCGATGGCGCACCACCACGCCGAAGCGCCTGAGCGTGCCCTCGGCCAGCCACGCCGCGAGGGTGGCGAGGACGTCCTCCTCGTTCAGACCGGCCGCGTCTGCCACCGCCCGGTAGGGCCGCGGCACCCACGGCAGACCGTCCTGCAGGGCCTCGACCAGGCGCCATTCGGCGGCTGACAGCGCACGCTTCATGCCCACCGGCGCCGGCTTGTGGCGAGTGCGGCGGCCGTTGGCCAGATCGAAGCCCAGATCGATGTGGAACTCCTCCACCAGCGGCAGCGCCACGGGCGGACAACCGGTGGCGCTGCCGATGGCGGCCAGCAGGCCGTTCAGGGCCCGCTCGTCCGCCGCCGCCGCGACGAACCACAGGTTGAAGCGGTGCTCCCGCCGGTAGTTGTGATTGACGCCCGCAAAGGCGCTGACGAGGGCCGCCACCCGCGGCAGCTCCGCCGGTGGCACTGCCATCGCCGCGAGGGTGCTGGCACCCAGACGGTTGGGCGCAAAGACCGGCCCGACGCGGCTGATCTTGCCCGAATCGCGCAACCGGGCGAGGCGCTGCATCACCTCGTCGGCACCGCAGCCCAGGTGGGCGGCGAGCGCCGCCCAGGGCTCGGCACGCAGCGGAAAGCCGCGCTGGAAGTCGTTAAGCAGGTGGAAGTCGCGGGCGTCTGCGGTGAGCATGATTCAGAATCCGATGCGCTGGCCGCGGGCCGTGAAGAAGATCCCGGACGGTGCCGCCGCGGGCAGCTCGGTGCGCGTCGCGAAGGTGGCGGTGTCCACCACGCTGACCCGGTCGCTGTCGCGGCTGGAAATCCACACTTCCTCGCCCCGCGGCGTGAATTCCAGGTGCAGCACCGCCTTGCCGGGGCTGAAGCTGTGGATCACGCGGCGCTCCACGGTGTCGATGACCTGCACCCAGTCGTTGTCGGGAAAGGCAAAATTCACCCAGATCTGGCGACCGTCCGGACGCGCCATGACGAACACCGGCTGGCCCTTGACGGGGATGCGCGCGGTCTCCGCCCAGGTGCGCGTGTCCACCGCCAGCACCTCGTGACGGCCCACCGCCGGCAGCCACGCCTGCCCCGCCGCCAGGGACCAGCCGCGCAGGTGGGGCATCTTGAAGACGGGCAGCTTCTCCTCGCCGCGGCCATAGCCGGCGAGGATCCTGGTGACCCCCTTTTCGGGCTGCCACAGGTCGAGGAGAGAGACTCCGTCCTCGCCGAAGAGCCCGGCCAGGAAGTAGCGTCCGTCCGGGGTCACCAGCCCGTCATAGGGCTGCCGGCCGGCCGGGTAGCGGGTGGTCACCGGATGGCGCGGGTCGCTGAAATCGCTCACGCGGATCTCGTCGCCGTCGAAGAGGGCATACACGAAGCGCCGCCCCGGTGCATCCGCCAGCCCCACCACGCGGGAGAACCTGCCCGGCGCAACCTCGGCGGGCACGTCGGCGAGGAGTTCCAGGGTGTCCGCATC
>DAOQMM010000134.1:2003-7840 GCA_035335645.1 Rhodocyclaceae bacterium
ACCACCTGCACCTGGCCGCTGGCCCGTTCGATGATCACGCCCAGATCGCCGGTGCCGCGCAGTTCATCGCAGCGCGACGCGGGCGCGGCGCAGGCCGTCAGGCCAAGGGCCAGCGCAGCGACGGAAAGCCAGTGAAGGGTCTTCATCTAGGGCTCCAGGGGCGGAAAGCCCTGTTTGAGCTGCGCCACGATCCAGCCTGCCTCGTCTGCGCTGAGGAAGCGTTGCCAGCCCGGCATGGCGGTGCCGGGACGGCCGTACAGGATGGTCGCCACCAGGGACTCGTCGGGCAGGGCGGCCAGCCGAGCCGGACGCAGATCGGGGCCGAGTCCGCCGGACAGGCGCATGCCGTGGCAGGAGCCGCAGTCCTGGCGTACCAGATGTACCAGGGCCCGCTGGCGTGCGCCGTCCGGTTCGGCGGCCGGCGCGGCACTCACCGCCAGGGCCGTCAGGCCAAGCAGCAGGGCCACGTGGAGGAGCAGGGTACGGTCCATGGACAGGCTATCCGCAATTCGATGGGCGTACGGTACGGTCAAGGCCCGGTCGCCTGCCTTGACAGGCATCAAGGGCGGGCGGGCAGGCCTGCGAAGCCTCCGGCATGGACCGATCCTTGACGATCTCGGCAGTGGCCGAAAGCGGCGGGGCGCCACCCCGAACCCGCGGGTGTCCGGCGCGCGCTCGGCCCGCAACCCGCAGGCCGACGCCAGCGTCCCGAGCTGAGGTAGCATACGTTCCGGCCGGCCTTGTCCCGGCGCCCTCCGCCGCCCTTTCCTTCCTGCAGCACGGCCCCGCGCCGACCGAACACCCCATGACGCAACGAATCGAGTGGATCGACACCGCCAAAGGGATCGGCATCTACCTGGTGGTCACCGGCCACCTGCTCGCCAACAATCCACCGGATTCGCGCCTGGCAGAGCATCTGATCTGGGCTTTCCACATGCCGCTGTTCTTCTTCCTGTCCGGCCTCACGCACCGTCCGGCGGCGCCGGGCCGGGTGATGGAGGAGATCTCGCGGACGGCGAAAGCCATCGGGATGCCCTACCTGTTCTTCAGCCTGCTGTCGATCGCCCTGTGGTGGACCGGCACGCCGGCCGACGCCCGCGGACACGGACTGGACGACGCCTTCGCGACCCTGCTCTCTGGCGTGTCGGGACGCGAAAAAGGGCTCTTCTACAACATTCCCCTGTGGTTCTTTCCCTGCCTGTTCAGCGTCCGGATGCTGGCCGTGCTGGCGGGCGCCATGCTCGGCGAGAATCGCACGCGCCTCCTCGTGGCGGCCTGCGGCCTCGCAGCCCTTGCCCACCTGGTCCTGTTCCCGGTGCTGCCGCGCCTCCCCTGGAACCTGGATGTGGCCATTGTCGCGGGCGTGTTCTATGCCGCAGGCCATCGGCTGGCCGGAACGCCGGCACTGGACAGCCTGCTGACCCACCGGTTCGTGGCACCCGTGGCCGGCATGAGCCTGCTGCTGGGCGGCTGTCTCCTCAACGGGCGGGTGGACATGAACTACCGGGACTTCGGTCAGCCCCTGCTGTTCTACGTCGCGGCCGCCGGCGGGATCGCCACCACCCTGTGGCTGTCAAAGCGCCTCGAAGCGCTGCGCTGGCTGCGGACCGTCGGCGTCGCGTCGGTGGTGATCTTTCCAATGCACGGGCTGCTGCAGTATTTCCTGCCCGGCAACGCCCTGGCGACCCTCACCTGGTATGCCTTCCGGGCGACTGGCTCGGGCGTCGTGGGGGCGCTGCTCATGGGTGTGCTGGAAGTGGCGATGTGCCTGCCGTTCTACGGACTGCTGGCGCGCCATGCACCGGTGTGCATCGGGCGTTTCCCGCGCCGTGCGGCACGGGTCGCGTCGTGAATCGATTGGCCCGGATGAAACGGAACGGGGCGGCCAGTGCCGCCCCGCATCCGGCCGATCAGGCACGCCTCAACCCTTCAGGATCCACTCCACGGTGGACTTCAGGTCGGCGTCGTTGATCTTGTCGGCAGCGTTGGGCGGCATGGGGATCGGACCCCACACACCGGCGCCGCCCTTGCGGACCTTGTCGCTCAGCTTGGCGACGGCGTCGGCCTGGCCCTTGTACTTGGCGGCAATATCCTTGAACGCGGGACCCACGACCTTCTTGTCGGTGGCATGACAGGCCATGCAGCCAGCCTTCTGGGCGGCGGCAGGTGCATCTGCAAACGCCGCAGTGCTGGCGGTGGCAAGCAGGACGGTCAGAAACAGCGAACGCTTCATAGTTTATTCTCCCATCTGACATGTTGGCAGGACCGCGGCCGGATCGAACCGGCCGCGGACGGCACGACGATCAGTAGATGTCGTGCTGCGTGTTATACACGTTGAAGTGACCCGTCGGGGTGATCAGACGGGGATCCTTGATGACGGTCTTGAGCTGCAGGGTCTTGTCGTCCACCACCACGATGGCGGATTCCTTGTTCTTGGCGCTCCACACCGAGAACCAGACCTCGTCGCCCGCCTTGTTGAACTCCGGCTGCACCACGCGCTTGGCGCCGTCATCCTTCAGACCGGCCCATTCGCCGATGGGCAGGGTCTTGTAACCGGCCGCCAGATTGTTGGTGTCGAACACGACCACCGACTGGGACAGCTTGGGATCCGGGTTGAGCGGCGTGTCGGAGTACAGGTGGGTGGACTTCGGGTGGCTCTTGATGAACAGCGCGCCGCCGCCGGGGCCCTTGATGGACTCGACCATCTTCCAGGCGTACTGCGGGTGCTTCACCGGATCGGTGCCGATCAGGGCGATGGAGTCGTCGCCCAGGTGGCCGGTGGACCACACGGGGCCGTACTTCGGATGGATGAAGTTGGCGCCGCGGCCCGGGTGCGGGATCTTGCCCACTTCGATCAGGCCGGCCAGCTTGCCTTCCTTCAGGTCGATCGCGCCAATCTTGTTGGACTGGTTGGCGGCGACCATGAAGTAGCGCTTGGAGCTGTCGAGGCCGCCGTCGTGCAGGAACTTGGCAACCGGGATTTCCTTGGTGGTGATGGCGTTGATGTCGGTGTAGTCGACCATCAGCGTCTTGCCGGTCTCTTTCACGTTCACCACGAACTCGGGCTTGTAGTGGGAGGCCACGATGGAGGCGACGCGCGGCTCGGGGTGGAACTCCTGGTCATCCACGGTCATGCCGCGGGTGGCCATGATCTTCAGCGGCTCGAGGGTGTCGCCCTTCATGATCACGTACTGGGGCGGCCAGTAGGAGCCGGCGACGGCCAGCTTGTCTTCATAGCCCTTGAACTTGGAGGTTTCCACCGAGCGGGCTTCGAGACCGGTACGGATCTCGGCGACGTTGTCGGGTTTCTCCATCCACAGGTCGATCATGTTGATCTTGGCGTCGCGGCCGATCACGAACAGGTAGCGGCCGGAGGCGGAGACGCGGGAGATGTGCACCGCGTAGCCGGTCTTGACGATGTTGATGATCTTCTTGGTGTCGCCGTCGATGAGTGCAACTTCACCCGTGTCGCGCAGGGTGGTCGAGAAGATGTTCTCGATGTTGTAGTTGTTCATCTTCTTCTTCGGCCGCTGTTCCGGCGGCACGATGACCTTCCAGGTCGCCTTCATGTCCTTCAGGCCGAATTCCGGCGGCTGCGGCGGGGTCTGCTGGACGTAGCGGGCCATCAGGTCCACTTCGTCATCAGTCAGTTCGCCGGACGTGCCCCAGTTGGGCATGCCCGCCGGAGAGCCGTACTTGATGAAGACCTTCAGATATTCGGTCCCTGCGGCGAGGGTCTTGTCCGTCGTCAGCGGCTTGCCGGTGGCGCCCTTGCGCAGCACGCCGTGACAGCCGGCACAGCGCTCGAAGTAGATCTGGCGCGCCTTGTCGAACTCGGCCTTGCTCATGGGCGGGGCCTTGGGATTGATATCCTGGTACATCTCCACGTTGGCAAGCGGCGAAGCGGCCGACTGGTATTTCGCCTCCGGCGCGTTGGTCGTGGTCTTTGCGTCTTCGGCAAAAGCATGCGACACGGCCAGCGGCAGCAGGGCCAGGGCCATGGCGCCGGTCTTCCATAGTTGTTTCATCTTGAATCTCCCTTGGTTGATACCCGATGAGCGGCCAATTCCGCTTGGCGCGAAGGTTGCGCTTTCGGGTGATTCCCCTTCCTTGACAGGAGTCAAGTTCGCCAGCGGGACCCGGCTGATAGATTGCGTCCATCCTGTTTCGGGGAGTCCCGTCATGCCGCCGCCCGTCACCGCCTTTGCCCTGTCCGACGCTGGCGCGCTGCGCGCCTTCCTCGATGCGCTGGTGCATCGTCACGCAGGCGGACGCCACGATGCCGCCCGCCCCGCTGCCGCCGGACGCCCCACCGGGCGAGTTGCACTGGTGGGTGCCGGGCCGGGCGATCCTGAGCTCCTCACCCTGCGCGCTGCGCGCCTGATTGCCGCGGCCGACGTGCTGGTGGTGGATCACCTGGTCGGTGACGGCGTGCTGGCGCTGGCCCATCCCGGCGCCGAACGCTTCTACGTGGGCAAGGAGGCCGGTCACCACACCCTGCCTCAGGAACAGATCAACCAGCTGCTGGTCCGCCTGGCCCGCGAAGGCCGCCACGTGGTCCGCCTGAAAGGCGGCGACCCCTTCATCTTCGGACGCGGCGGCGAAGAGCTGGAAGAACTCCTCGCCGCGGGGATTCCCTTCGAGGTGGTGCCCGGCATCACCGCCGCCTGTGGCATCGCTGCCTACGCAGGGATTCCCCTCACCCACCGGGATCACGCCCAGTCGGTGGTGTTCGCCACCGGCCATCGCCGCGCCGGCGAATCCTCCCTCGACTATGTTGCCCTGTCGCGCCCCCGTCAGACCGCGGTGATCTACATGGGTGTGGGCATGCTCCTGTCCCTGTGCGGTGCGCTGATCGCCCACGGCCGCGATCCCGCCACGCCGGCGGCGCTGATCGAAAAGGGCACCCTGCCGGAACAGCGCGTCGTCACCGGCACCCTCGCCACCTTGCCCGATCTGGCCAATCTGGCCGGCGTGCGCCCGCCGGCGCTGCTGATCGTCGGTGAAGTCGTGTCACTGGCCGGCAAGCTGGCGTGGACCCCCTCCGCCTGCAGCAGCGTCTGAACCCGTCACCGGCATGGGGCCGGAAAATGGGCTAGGCTGGTGCGCTTCGGTCCTCCCCGTTTCATCCGCCCATGTCCGAAGACGCCCTCCCGCCGCTCCTCCTCAGCCTCTCAGGTGGCGACCGGCGTTCCATCGGACGCGTGGCGGACGCAGTCGAGGCCGTCCTGACCGACCCGGCCCTGTTGGCGACCCTCTTCGAGGGCATGCAGCGACCTGATCCGGTGCTGCGCATGCGTTGCGCCGACGCGGCTGAAAAGATCAGCGCCCGCCAACCCCAGTGGCTGCTGCCCTTCCGGGACCAGCTCCTGGACGGGCTGGCTGCCGATCCCCAGCAGGAGATCCGCTGGCACGTGGCGCCGATGCTCTTGCGCTTGCCCTTGAGCACCGCCGAAGCCGACCGGGTATACGCGATTTTGGTGGGCTACACCGCGGATCCCAGCCGCATCGTGCGCACCGAGGCGATGCAGGCGCTGGCCGATCTGGCCCGCCGCCACCCGCGCTTCACTGACGAGGTGCGCCGCCTGCTGACGGCGCTCGCCGCAAGCGGTACCCCGGCGATGCAGGCCCGCGGCCGTCGGCTGCTCGCGCGCCTGAACGCCGCCTGAGGCCCCTCCGGGCGCTTTCTCCCGTCATCGCCGGCGCAGCGGATTCCACGCCATCCGGCCTGCTTGATACGAGTCAAGGACGTCGCCCCCCTCGGCCGCGGAACATCGCGGCCAAGCTGCGCCGTGCAGCGAAGCCATCCAGGGAGGTTCCATGAGCGGGACATTCAC
>DAOQMM010000135.1:0-7831 GCA_035335645.1 Rhodocyclaceae bacterium
TGTCGCCCATGATCATGAAGGTGGCCGTGCCCTTGCCGAAGCATTCGTGGATGTTGGGGCAGGAGGCTTCCTCGCAGACGGTGTGCAGCTTGTGCTCGCGCAGGGTGTCCTTGATCTCGTTGAAGCGCTCGATCTCGGCGCCGGCGCCGAGCTTGATGCGGATCCACTCGGGCTTGCGCAGCTTTTCGGCGGGCACGATCTTGATGGGAATGCGGGCGGTCTTGGCCGCACCGCGCTGCTTGCGGCTGTCGGAATCCATGGGGCTGCGTCCTCTGGTGTCAGGCAGCGGGATCGGGAAAATGCCGCTGCAGGTGGCCGAGCAGGCGCTCGGCGACGGTGTCGGGGGCTTCGGTGACGCCGAAGTCTTTGAGCTGGATGGTCTGGAGCCCACTATAGCCGCAGGGATTGATCCAGGTAAATGGTGTCAAATCCATATCGACATTGAGGGACAAACCGTGGTAGGAGCAGCCGTTCCTGACCCGCAGGCCGAGGGCGGCGATCTTGGCGCCGTCGATGTACACGCCCGGCGCGCCGTCCTTGCGGCGGGCGTCGAGGCCGTAGTCGGCGATGCAGTCGATGAGGGCCTGTTCGAGCTGGTGCACCATCTCGCGCACCTTGAGGTGGCGGCGGTGCAGGTCGAGGAGCAGGTAGCCCACCACCTGGCCGGGGCCGTGGTAGGTGATCTGGCCGCCCCGGTCGATCTTGACCAGGGGGATCTCCGTGGGGCGGATCAGGTGTTCGGGCTTGCCGGCCTGGCCGAGGGTGTAGACCGGCGGGTGCTGGAGCAGCCACAGCTCGTCCGGCGTGGCGGCGTCGCGGGTGGCGGTGAAGTCCTGCATGGCCCGCCAGGTGGGCTCGTAGGGGACCAGGCCGAGGTGCCGGACGATCACAGGACGACCTTCACCATGGGATGGGACGACAGCTCGCGGTAGAGGTTGTCGAGCTGGGTCTGGGAGATGGCGGTCACCGTGCAGGTGATGGCCAGGTAGGTGCCCTTGGAGGACGGGCGCATCTCCATGGCGGCGGCGTCGAAGCCGGGGTCGTGGCGCAGGACGACGTCCAGCACCGTCTGGGCGAAGGCATCCACCCGCGCGCCCATGATCTTGATGGGGAAGGCGCAGGGGAATTCGAGCAGGGTCTGACGTTCTTCGGACATGGGCGCGGGCCGGGTGCGGGGTCGGGATCTTTCCAAGATGGGACCGCCGCGGCGAAAGTTCAAGGGCGGGCTGCGTGCACCGCGTCAGGCGGCCCGCGGTCCGCCCCGGGCCGACCGGGCGCGGACCCGGCCGGCGGGGGGATTCACAGGCTCTTGAACCACAGGCGGATGGCGTCCCAGACGCGGCCGAACCAGCCGGCCTGGGGCACGTCGTCGAGGGCCACCAGCGGGTAGTCGGCGACGGGCTTGCCGTCCAGGGTGAGCTGCAGGGTGGCCAGGGGCTGGCCCTGGGTGACCGGCGCGATCAGGGGTTCCTGGCTGACCACGGTCATCTTCAGCTTGTCGGCGTCGCCCTTGGGCAGGGACAGCACCAGGTCCTTGAGGAAGCCGACCTTGATGCTGTTGGCGGCGCCCTTCCACAGGCGGAATTCCTGCACCGGCTGCTTGGCGGAATAGACCTTGACCGCGTCGTAGGCCAGGTAGCCCCAGTTGAGGAGCTTCTGGGATTCGGCGGCGCGCACGCTGTCGCTGGTGGTGCCCACCACCACGGAGATGAGGCGGCGCTCGTTGCGCTTGGCGGAGGCGATCAGGCAGTAGCCGGCGCTCTCGGTGTGGCCGGTCTTGACGCCGTCCACGGTGGGGTCGAGGAAGAGCAGGCGGTTGCGGTTGGGCTGGGTGATCTTGTTGTAGGTGTATTCCTTGGTGGAATAGATCGGGTAGAACTCGGGGAAGTCGCGGATGATGGCGCTGGCCAGGGCCGCCAGATCGCGCACCGAAGCCAGGTGGGCCGGGTGGGGCAGACCGGTGGAGTTCTCGAAGTGGGTGTTCTTGAGACCCAGGCGCGCGGCCTCCTTGTTCATCAGCTGCACGAAGTTCTCTTCGGAACCGGCGATGGCCTCGGCCAGGGCGACGCAGGCGTCGTTGCCGGACTGGACGATCATGCCGTGGATCAGCTCGCGCACGGTGACCGGCTTGAGGGGCTCGATGAACATCTTGGAGCCGCTGATCTTCCAGGCCTTCTCGGAGACCGGCACGGTCTGGTCGAGGGACAGGGTCTTGGCCTTGACCGCCGAGAAGGTGAGGTAGGCGGTCATCAGCTTGGTGAGGGACGCCGGCTCGATGCGCTCATCGGGCTTTTCGGCGGTGAGGACCTGGCCGGAGCCCACGTCGAGGAGCAGCCAGGCGCGGGCATTGACGGCCGGCGGGGCGAGCTGGGCGAAGGCGAGGACGGGGCACAGCAGGACGATCAGGAAGAGGCGGCGGAGCATGGGAAGGGGGGGTGAAGACGCGGAAGGGCGCATTATAGTCACCGTGACCGGCCGGCTCCCAGCACCCCGTGCGGAACTTGTTACCGTATGTTCGGTCTGGATTGTTGCAATGCACACATTCCGTCGCCTGCTCTCCCTGCTGCTGATCCTGCTCACCTTCACGTGGGCGGGTGCGGTGGCGTCCGCCGAGCCGCCCATGGCCGACGCGGACGGCCCGGTGGCGCCCTTGCTCGCCCATGGCGACGCGGCGGCCGGCGGGGCCGATGCGGACGGCGACGGTTTGGCCGACGTCCTCGAGATGCCGGCCCTGCCGGCGCTGCTGCCGATCGTGGGCATCGCGCCGCGGCCCCTGTGGGTCGCCGTGCATCCCTGCCTGTCCCCGAGTCTCCCCTTGGCGCCGCCGGCGCCCCCTCCCCGCCTCGTCTGATCCGGCGCCCCCGTGGCGCCGACCGCAGGTGCGCACGCCGGGAGGGCGTGCGCGGTTCGAGATCCGACGAGGACATCCATGCTACGAATCCTTGCAGTGGCCGCCCTGGCGGCCCTGCCGGTCCTGTCTGCGGCGGCAGACGGACCGGCCTTCACCCTGTCCGCCCTGCGCGAGGCGGCGCGGGCCGGACACCCCGTCCTGGCCGCCGCCCGCGCCCAGGTGGAGGGCGGTCGCGCCCAGGTGGACAGCGCCGCCGCCTACCCCAACCCGGAGCTGGAGGTGCTCTCCGGCCGTACCCGCGCCCGTCTGCCCGGGGTGAACGCCGGCACCGTGGTGAGCGTGGCGGTGACCCAGCGGGTGGACGTCCCGTGGCAGCGGGACGCCCGCATCGACGTGGCCGGACACGGCCTGACGGCCCTGGAGGCCGGCCGCCGCGGTGTCGAGAACGAGCTGCTGGCCCGCCTGGACCAGCGCTTCTATGAACTCCTGCGGCGCGAGGCGGAGGTCCGCGCCGCCCGCGAGGACCGGCAGCTCACCGAACAGATCCGCAGCCGCGTGGCCGTGCGCGTGGAGACCGGCGAGGCGCCCCGCTACGAGCTCTTCAAGGCCGACACGGAGCTCCTCAATGCGCGCAAGACCGAGGACAGCGCCAGCCTGCGGGTGGAGCAGGCCCGCGCGGCCTTGCGCGCCCTGGTCGGTGCGGCGCTGCCGGCCCGCTTCTCGGTGATCGGCAGCCTGGGGGACCGGGCGGCGGTGGCCACGCTGGACGCCTTGCGGGACGCGGTGATGAGCGGCAACCCGGACCTCGCCCGTCTGCGCGCCGAGGTGGCCCGTGCAGCCCGCCAGCTGGATCTGGAGCGCCTGCGCCGCCAACCCGAGCTGGCCGTGAAGGTGGCGGACGAACGTGACAGCGAGCTGCGCGACACCCGCGTGGGCCTGGTGGTGAGCGTGCCCCTGTGGGACCGCCGCCGGGGCCCGGTGGCGGAGGCGGCGGCCCGCCTGGAGGCCGCCCGCAGCGAGCTGTCTGCCCAGGAGCTGGCCGTGCAGCAGGCCCTGGAAGGCGCCTGGCGCCAGTACGAGATCACCCTCACCCAGGTCATCGCCCTGGAGAACGGCATCCTGCGGGAGGCCGAAGCCGCCCTGAAGGTGGCCGAGGCCGCCTACCGCTTCGGCGAGCGCGGCATCCTCGATTACCTGGACGCCCAGCGCGTGTTCCGCATCGCCCGCAACGAACTCATCGCCGCCCGTTACGACCTGCAGCTCGCCGTCATCGAGATCGAGCGCCTGCGGGCGGCCCAGCCCTGGTCCGGAGCGACACCATGAACCTGCCCTCTTCCTTCAAGACCGCGACCGTGCCGGCTGTGCTGCTCGGTCTGTTCCTGACCGCCTGTCAGGACGCCAGGCCGCCTGCCGCGCCGGCCGCCGCGGCCCGTCCCTCGCCCAGCTCGGCCCTGGGCGAGGTTCCGGGCAGCGACACCGACGCGCCGCCGGCCGACCCCCTGGTGGTGGCGGTGCCGCCCCGATTCGGTGTGGCGCTTCAGGTGCTGCCGGTGGCGTCCGCGGCCCTCTCCGACACCCTGCGGGTGGCCGGCAAGGTGGACTTTGACGAACGCCGGGTGAGCCGCATCGGCGCGACGGTGACCGGCCGCGTGGTGGAGATCCAGGCGCATCTGGGCCAGACCGTGCATGCCGGCGATACCCTGGCGATCATCAACAGCACGGAGCTGGGGCAGGCCCAGATCGTCTATCTGAAAGCCCGCGCCCAGGCCGACCTGCAGTCACGCAGCGTGGAGCGGGCGCGACAGCTGTTCGCTGCCGACGTGATCGGTCGGGCCGAGCTGCAGCGGCGCGAGAGCGAGCTGGCCATTGCCACCGCGGAGCAGCGCGGGGCGGAGGACCAGCTGCAGGTGCTGGGCATGTCGGCGGGCGCGATCCGCCGCCTGGGCGCCCACGGGGCCATCAATTCGGTGACCCCGGTGGTGTCCGCCACCGCGGGCACCGTGGTGGAGCGCAAGGTGACCCAGGGCCAGGTGGTGCAGCCTTCGGACAGCCTGTTCATGGTGGCCGACCTGTCCCAGGTGTGGGTCACCGCCGAGGTGCCGGAGCAGCAGGCGGCCCTGGTGAAGAGCGGCCAGAGCGTGGAGATCGAGGTGCCCGCCCTGGGCGCCCGCCTCACCGGCAAGCTGATCTACGTGGCCGACACGGTCAATCCGGACACCCGCACGGTCACCGTGCGCAGCGCGGTGGACAACCGCGCGCGCCAGTTGAAGCCGGCCATGCTGGCGACCATGCTGATCCAGGCCGCGCCGGCCGAGCGTCTGGTGGTGCCGGCCCAGGCCGTGGTGCGCGATGCGAACACCGATAACGTCTTCGTGGAGATCGCGCCCCAGCGCTTCCGCCTCACGCCGGTGCGCCTGGGGCCCGAGGCAGACGGCCGCCGCGCGGTGCTGGAGGGCCTCAAGGCGGAGCAGCGCATCCTCGTGGCTGGCGCTTTCCACCTCAACAATGAGCGCAAGCGGAAGGAGCTGGAATGATCGAATCCCTCGTCCGCACGGCGCTGCAGCAGCGCCTGGTGGTGGTCGTGGTGGCGGCGATCCTGCTGGTCTTCGGCCTCAACGCGGCGCGCAAGCTGTCGGTGGATGCCTTTCCCGACGTGACCAACGTGCAGGTGCAGATCGCCACCGAAGCCAAGGGGCGTTCGCCCGAGGAGGTGGAGCGCTTCGTGACCGTGCCGCTGGAGATCGCCATGACCGGCCTGCCCGGCCTGGAGGAGATGCGCTCCCTCAACAAGCCCGGCCTGTCCCTCATCACCCTGGTGTTCACCGACGCCACCGACGTGTATTTCGCCCGCCAGCTGGTGATGGAGCGCCTGCTCGAGGTGGGCGCGCGGATGCCCGCGGGCGTGGTGCCGGTGCTGGGCCCGGTGTCCACCGGTCTGGGCGAGGTGTATCAGTACACCCTGGATCATCCGGAGGACGGCGACCGGACCCTCACCGAGAAGGAACTGACGGAACGCCGCATCGTCCAGGACTGGGTGGTGCGCCCGCTGCTGCGCTCCATTCCCGGCGTGGCGGAGATCAACTCCCAGGGGGGCTATGCGCGCCAGTATCAGGTGCTGGTGAACCCGGACCGCCTGCGTCACTACCAGCTGACGGTGCGCGACGTGTACGAGGCGGTGGCGCGCAACAACGCCAACAGCGGCGGCGGCGTGCTGCCCCAGTACGCCGAGCAGTACCTGATCCGCGGCGTCGGCCTGGTGAAGAGCCTGTCGGACATCGGCGCCATCGTGCTCAAGGAGATCGGCGGGACGCCGGTGTTCGTGCGCGACGTGGCGGAGGTGAGCTTCGGCCACGAGGTGCGCCAGGGCGCCGTGGTGAAGAACGGCAGCACCGAGGCCGTGGGCGGCGTGGTGATGATGCTGCGCGGCGGCAACGCCAAGGAGGTGGTGAGCCGCATCAAGGCGCGGGTGGCCGAGATCAACGCCAAGGGCATGCTGCCGGACGGGCTCCGCATCGTGCCCTACTACGACCGCTCCGATCTGGTGGACGCGGCCCTGTGGACCGTGAGCAAGGTGCTCATCGAAGGCATCGTGCTGGTGGTGATCGTGCTGTTCCTGTTCCTCGGCGATGTGCGCTCCAGCCTCATCGTGGTGGCCACGCTGGTGCTCACGCCCCTCGTCACCTTCATGGTGATGAACCGCTACCACCTGTCGGCCAATCTCATGTCCCTGGGCGGGCTGGCCATCGCCATCGGCCTGATGGTGGATGGCTCGGTGGTGGTGGTGGAGAACGCCTTCGCGCGCCTGGGCCATGCCCGCAGTGGCGAGAGCCGGGCGCGGATCATCTTCGACGCGGTCAAGGAGGTGGCCACGCCGGTGATCTTCGGTGTGGGCATCATCATCCTGGTCTTCCTGCCCCTCATGACCCTGCAGGGCATGGAGGGCAAGATGTTCGCGCCCCTCGCCTACACCATCGCCATTGCCCTGGCGGTGTCGCTGGTGCTGTCCCTGACGCTCACGCCGGTGCTGTCGTCCTACCTCCTCAAGGGCGGTGCCGAGCACGATACCTGGGTCATCGCCCGGCTCAAGGCGCCCTACCTGAAGATGCTCCACTGGGCGGTGGCCCACAGCCGCGCGACGGCGCTGGGGGGCGTGGTGCTGCTGGTCGCCACGCTGGCCATGTTCCCCCTGCTGGGCACCGCCTTCATCCCGGAGATGAAGGAGGGCTCGCTGGTGCCGGGCATCAACCGGGTGCCCAACATCTCCCTGGATGAGTCGGTCAAGATGGAGATGCAGGCCATGCGCCGGGTCATGGAAGTGCCCGGCGTGCGCTCGGCGATTTCCGGCGTGGGCCGTGGCGAGTCGCCGGCGGATCCCCAGGGGCAGAACGAGTCGACCCCCATCGTGAGCCTCAAGCCCCGCGACGAGTGGCCCGCCGGATGGACCCAGGACGACATCGCCGACGCCATCCGCGATGCCCTCCAGGAACTGCCCGGCGTCCAGGTGGTGATGGCCCAGCCCATCTCCGACCGGGTGGACGAGATGGTGACCGGGGTGCGCTCCGATGTGGCCATCAAGGTCTTTGGCGACGACCTGGAGTCCCTGCGCCTCAAGGCCGAGGAGATCGCCCGGGTGGCGGGTGGCATCACCGGCGCCACGGACATCCGGGTGGAGCGGGTGAGCGGGCAGCAGTACCTGTCCATCGAGATCGACCGGGCCGCCATCGCGCGCCACGGCCTCAACGTGTCCGACGTAAACGACGTGATCGAGGCGTCCATCGGCGGGCGTCAGGCCACCGAGATCTACGAGGGCGAGCGGCGCTTTGCGGCCGTGGTGCGCCTGCCCGAGGCCTTCCGCGACAACGCCGAGAAGATCGGCAAGATCCTCGTCAGCGCGCCGGGGGGCGTGCAGGTGGCCCTCGAGAATCTGGCCACGATCCGCATCGCCGACGGTCCCGCCCAGATCTCCCGGGAGCTGGCCAA
>DAOQMM010000136.1:0-6981 GCA_035335645.1 Rhodocyclaceae bacterium
AAATCCCGGTCGATTTCTGTGAGCACCAGCCGGTCGGCCAGGGGCAGGGCCTGGCGGTAGAGCTCGGCGCCGCCGATCAGGTAGGCGGTGTCCGCGTCGCCCGCGGCGGTCAGCGCATCGGGCAGGCTGGTCACCACGGTGGCGCCGGCCGCACGGAAGTCCGGGTTGCGGCTCACCACGATGTTGTGTCGGCCGGGCAGGGGGCGGAAGGTGTCGGGCAGGGACTCCCAAGTCTTGCGGCCCATGATCACCGGCTGGCCGCGGGTGGTCTCGCGGAAGAACTTCATGTCCTCCGGCAGGTGCCAGGGCAGGCGGTTGGCGACGCCGATGACGCCGTTGCGCGCCACCGCGGCGATCAGGGCGAGGCGGGTCATACCGCCACCGGCGCGGAGATGTGGGGGTGCGGGTCGTAGCCTTCGAGGGAGAAGTCCTCGAAGCGGAAGGCGAACAGATCCTTCACGTCCGGGTTGATGCGCAGGGTCGGCAGCGGCCGCGGCTCGCGGGACAGCTGCAGGTGGGCCTGGTCCAGGTGATTGGCGTACAGGTGGCAGTCGCCGCCGGTCCATACGAAATCGCCCGGCGCGTAGCCGCACACCTGGGCCACCATCATCGTGAACAGGGCGTAGCTGGCGATGTTGAAGGGCACGCCGAGGAAGATGTCGGCGCTGCGCTGATACAACTGGCAGGAGATGCGTCCGCCGGCCACGTAGAACTGGAACAACGCGTGGCAGGGTGGCAGGGCCATGCGCTCCACGTCACCGGGGTTCCATGCGGAGACGATGTGGCGGCGGGAGTCCGGGTTGCCCTTGAGGCCGGCGATGAGCTGGGCGATCTGGTCGATGCTGCGCCCGTCCGCGGTTTCCCAGCGCCGCCACTGCTTGCCGTAGACCGGGCCCAGGTCGCCCTGATCGTCCGCCCATTCGTCCCAGATCGACACGCCGTGGTCTTTGAGGTAACGGATGTTGGTGTCGCCCTGCAGGAACCACAGCAGCTCGTGGATGATGGAGCGGGTGTGGAGCTTCTTGGTGGTGAGCAGCGGGAAGCCGTCGGCCAGATTGAAGCGCATCTGCCAGCCGAAGACGGACAAAGTGCCGGTGCCGGTCCGGTCATCCTTGCGGTGGCCGTGCTCCAGCACGTGGCGCATGAGGTCAAGATACTGTCGCATGGTGAGGGCAGGCAAAGCCGCCAGTGTACCTGATGCCACGGCGTTCGCACCGCCGCCAGGCGGCCCGCAGCGCGAACATGTCGGCACCCGGTACGTGCTATCCGTGTGCTAACATCTTCTGAAATTGACAAAACTTTACGTGGGCGGCGGCGGCCCGCGAGGTGAGAAAATGGTGCTTGGGGAGAAAGACCGGGAACCGCATCCCCTGCTCGACGAGCAGGTCTTGCGCCGCGTGCTCACCGACATCTCCACGAGTGCTGCCCCGGCAGCCTTGGGGGAGCTCATCCGCCTGCTGGCGTCCATGCCCGACGTGCGCGACATGGACGTGCGCAATACCGCGCGCCAGGTCTTTGCCCTGGACGAGGCCGCCCAGGCCCAGGTGCGGCAGGCCGCGGGGCTTTACCTGTCCAACGCCTACAGTGCCCGCAGCGTGCGCTACAAGGCCCTCGGGCAGGATTTTCACGCCTTTCTCGGGCAGGTCTATGATCTGTTGATGTCCGGGCTGATCGGCGACTTCACGATTCCGCGGGACGACCCGCTGCGCGCCGAGATCCTGCTGCGCACGGTGCGAACCGCTGCGGGCGAGTTCAAGTGGGCCGCCTTCGATTATCAGTCCCTGTCGCCGGAAGCCTGGCGGCGGGCCATGAGCGCCTATCGCCTGGCGCTGTCCGCCGGGGTGGCCGACCTGCCGGTGCGGCTGCGGGAGGGGCGCGAGAGCCGGACGACGGTCAGCCGCGAATTCGCGCGCCTGGTGGCCATGCAATGCGCCGGCTTCGAGCAGCTGTCGCCAGAACGCATCGAGGCCGCCGACAAGCTGATGCGCTTTGTGCAGCATGCCCTGCGGCTGACCGGCGAACCGCTGGAAGGCAGTCAATTTTCCGTGGATCTGGATGGCTTCGAGCGGCCGCGGCGTCTCCTCAATCTGCCCGAAGCGGCTGGCACGCTGCGCTTCTTCCGGCCTGGTGACGCGGTGCCGGTACTGGGCGATCTGGCGGGATCGGTGCTGCTGCCCGGGGGGCATGCGGCTTTCGCCGGTACCAATCCAGTCGAGATCGGTGCGGCCATCGCCCACCTCAACCGGCAATGGGGCGCGCGTGCGCCCATGCGCCAGTATCGGCGTCATCCCATGCGTGGCGAGGTGTCCCTGTCCACCGGGCTGGGTCTGATCCGGTCGCTCATCTCGGGTGAGGCTCAGTTTCGGCCGGCGCCCGCATGGCATCTGGTGGATGCGAGTCGCGACGGCTTCTGCCTTGCGTCGCGCCTGTTCGACGGTGAGGTGTGTCGTGTCGGCACGCTGGTGGGGGCCTATCTCGGCGAATGGGGGACGTGGACCCTGGCCGTGGTGCGCCGCGTTCAGCACAGTGAGCGGCAGGGCACATCCATCGGGCTGCAGATCCTCACCAGCGGCCCGCGCCCCGCGGCGCTGGATGACGGCAGCCGAAGCTGGCTCGGGGTACTCTGCGACCCGGTGGTCCGTGGGCGCGCCCTGCGCATCGTCTGTGAGCCGGGTTTCACCGGGCTGGGCGGGCGTCTCTTTGTCAAGCAGGGGCCGCGCACCGTCAAGGCGGACGTCGAGCACCTCGTGGCCCGTGGGCCGGGCTTCGAAGTCTGGGGCTGCAAGGTCCGATAGCGCGCGCTGCGTTGACACGGTACAGGCGGGCTGCTAAGGTTCGACGCATGTACGCCTCGCAACAGACCGCTCTCTTCTCCCTTCTGGCCCGTTCCGGGCTGGGTCTGCTGCTGCCCTAACGGGCACACTTTCTTTCCCCTTCCCTGTTGTCCCGAATCCTGCCCCTTGTGGGCACGTTGCGTCTCTGCACGCGTTTTCTCCGGAGTCTTGTCATGTCCACCCTGAACACCTTCCTGCTGTCCCTGCGACTGCGACCCGGTTGCCAGGCCACGAGCCCGCGACAGCCTGGCAGCCTTGCGCCCGCTCCTGAATTCCATTTCCGACGACAGCCCAGGATACGACGATCATGTTGAAGAACCCGAACACCAAGTATTCCCCCTTTCCCCCGGTCGCCCTTGCCGACCGCCAATGGCCGAGCCGCACGATCACCCATCCGCCGGTGTGGATGAGCACCGATCTCCGCGATGGCAACCAGGCCCTCTTCGAACCGATGAACGCGGCGCGCAAGTTGCAGATGTTCCGGCAACTCGTGGCGATCGGCTTCAAGGAAATCGAGGTCGCCTTTCCCTCCGCGTCCCAGACCGACTTCGACTTCGTCCGCCAGCTCATCGAGGGCGGCGAGATCCCGGACGATGTCACCATCGAGGTGCTCAGCCAGGCCCGCGAGCATCTCATCCGCCGCACCATGGAATCCCTCCGCGGCGCCCGTCGGGCCATCGTGCACATCTACAACGCCACCTCGCGGAATTTCCGGGAGACTGTCTTCGGCATGAGCCGGGACGAGGTGAAGGCCATGGCGGTGGACAGTGTCCGCCTCGTCAAGACGCTCGCCGCCGAGCAGCCCACAACCGAATGGGTGCTCGAGTACAGCCCGGAGACCTTCACCGCCACCGAACTCGACTTCGCCCGTGAGGTCTGCGATGCCGTGGTGGCCGCCTGGGATCCGCGTCCCGGTGAGAAGGTCATCCTCAACCTTCCGTCCACTGTGGAGATGGCCACGCCCAACGTCTACGCGGACCAGATCGAGTGGATGCATCGCCATCTCGCGCGGCGCGAGCAGATCATCCTCAGCGTGCATCCTCACAACGATCGGGGCACGGCGGTGGCGGCGGCGGAGCTCGCCGTGCTCGCCGGTGCCGAGCGTGTCGAGGGCTGTCTCTTTGGCAACGGGGAGCGCACGGGCAACGTGGATCTTGTGACCCTCGCCCTCAACCTTTACACCCACGGCATCGATCCGGGGCTCGACTTTTCGGACATCAACACTGTCGTGCGGGTGGCCGAAGCCTGCACCCAGTTGCCCGTCCATCCGCGCCATCCCTACGCGGGCGATCTCGTGTTCACGGCCTTCTCGGGATCCCACCAGGATGCCATCAAGAAGGGCTTGCAGATCCAGCAGCCGGACACGCTCTGGCAGGTGCCCTACTTGCCGGTGGATCCGGCAGACCTCGGGCGTACGTACGACTCGGTGATCCGGGTGAACAGCCAGTCCGGCAAGGGCGGCGTCGCGCACCTTCTCGAATCCGCCTACGGTCTGGTCATGCCCCGGCGCATGCAGGTGGAGTTCAGCGGCGCCGTACAGCGCCTCACCGACGAGACCGGGCAGGAAGTGGATGCCCATCAGTTGTGGCAGCTCTTCTGCCGCGAATACCTCGATGCCGACGCGCCCGTCCGCTACGGCGATCACCACCTCTACGAGGCGGACGGGCGACAGGGCATCCGAATCGAGGCGCACATCGACGACCAGGCACAGGTGCTGAAGGGCGAGGGCAACGGACCGGTGGAAGCCGCCGTGGCGGCCTTGCGCGTGCCGGTGCGGGTGCAGAGCTTCGAGGAGCGCTCCATGGGCGAAGGGGCTGACGCGGTGGCGATGGCCATCGTCGAGGTGGCCATGCCGGGGGTCGCCGGGACCTGCTTTGGGGCGGCGATGCACCGCAATACGGTGACGGCCTCCGTGCGGGCCGTTGTTGCCGCGGTCAATCGCATCCTTGCCCGCCAGGGCGGTGGGGCGAATCCCGGTGCGGTTGAGGCGGTTCAGGCAGGCTGTGCTGCCTGAGCCGACAGGCTCGCCGCGTCAGGCGGGGGCTTCGGCCCCCGTTTTTTGTGCCCGGTGGCGGCGTTCAGAAACGGATGGCCAGAACGATCTGGTGCACATCCAGCCCGTCGTTGGGGAGTCGGATGTCGGCATTGGAATAGTGCGAAAACTGCCAGCCCAGGGATGCCCGCCCGCCGAGGGTCACGCCCGCGCCCACGTGTTCGGAAAACTGGAAGTGGGTCGAGAAGGTCTTGTCGCCCAGGCGGTCGTGGCTGAACAGGGCGCCGCCGAGCCCCGCCTCCACGTAAGCTTGCAGACCGGCGCCGGGATGGGTGACGCGGAGAACACCGAGGATGCCGGCCTCGTCCAGGCTGTGGGGCGCGTCGGCTGTCCCGCTGTAGCGGAGACGGCTGAATTCCAGTTCCGGCTTCAACGCTGCCGTCCATGGGCCCCACATGGAAGTCCATAAGGTGCCGAAGCGCAGACCGATGCCGTTGCGCTCGAAGCGCCCGCCGACTGTGCCGTGCTTGATGAGCAGCTGCAGATCGTCGGCCTGGGCCGGGGGTGTGAGCATCAGGGCAAGGCCGACGCCGGCCGCCAGCCCACGTAGGGCGACGCGCCGGGAGTGCGTAAGGAGGTGTGCGTTCATGACCGTCTCGCGGATCGGGTGGCGCTTGGGATGCCACGCAAGGGACTGGCCTTCCTGTCCCCGTGGGACCGCACCGCCGGCATGGGGTTCAGGATCCGGCGGGCACACATGGCGACACTGGCAGGCGCCGCCATGCGGGTCGCTCGCGCGGGGCGGTCAGGGATCACACCGCAGCGAGGGCCTGGTCCAGATCGGCGAGGATGTCGTCGATGTGCTCGATGCCGATAGACAGGCGCACCATGTCCTCGGACACCCCGGCGCGGGCCATCTCGTCCGGCGAGAGCTGGCGGTGGGTGGTGGAGGCCGGGTGGCAGGCGAGGCTCTTGCTGTCGCCGATGTTCACCAGGCGCGTGACCAACTGGAGGGCGTCCTGGAAGCGGGCGCCTGCGGCCTTGCCGTCACCGTCGGCGCTCTTGACGCCGAAGTTGAGGATGCCGGAGGCGCGGCCGCCCATGTATTTCTGGACGAGGGCGTGGTCCGGGTGATCGGGCAGGCCGGCGTAATTCACCCACGCAACCTTGGCATGCCCCTTCAGGAATTCAGCTACCTTGCGGGTGTTCTTGCAGATGCGGTCCATGCGCAGCGTGAGGGTTTCGATGCCCTGCAGGATCAGGAAGACGTTGAACGGGCTGATGGCGGCGCCCATGTTGCGCAGGGGCACGACCCGCGCGCGACCGATGTAGGCGGCCGGGCCGAGGGCTTCGGTGTAGACCACGCCGTGGTAGGAGACGTCCGGCTCGTTGAGGCGGCGGAAGCGGGCCTTGTGCTCGGCCCACGGGAACTTGCCGCTGTCCACGATGAGGCCGCCGATGGAGTTGCCGTGACCGCCCAGGTATTTGGTGAGGGAATGCACGACGATGTCGGCGCCGTGCTCGATGGGGCGGCACAGGTAAGGCGAGGGCACCGTATTGTCCACGATCAGCGGGACGCCATGGGCGTGGGCGATGGCGGCGAGGGCTTCGAAGTCGGTGATGTTGCCCAGGGGGTTGCCAACGGATTCGCAGTAGATGGCCTTGGTGCGTTCGTCGATGAGGGGCGCGAAGGAGTCCGGGTCGCGGTAGTCGGCAAAGCGCACCTGGATGCCGATCTGGGGCAGGGTGTGGGCGAACAGGTTGTAGGTGCCGCCGTACAGGGTGGAGGCGGAGACGATGTTGTCGCCGGCCTCGGCGATGGTCTGGATGGCGTAGGTGATGGCCGCCATGCCCGAGGCCAGGGCCAGCCCGGCGATGCCGCCTTCCATGGCCGCCACACGGGCCTCCAGCACGGCCTGGGTCGGGTTCATGATGCGGGTGTAGATGTTGCCCGCCACCTTCAGGTCGAACAGGTCGGCGCCGTGCTGGGTGTCGTCGAACGCGTAGGAGGTGGTCTGGTAGATCGGCACGGCGACGGCCTTGGTGGTGGGGTCCGGGCTGTAGCCGGCGTGGACGGCGAGGGTTTCGATCTTCATGGGTAGCGGTCTCCTGTGTGTGGTGTGATTGTGTGTGATCGGAATTCGGTGTGGGGAG
>DAOQMM010000137.1:0-6957 GCA_035335645.1 Rhodocyclaceae bacterium
GCTCCTTGAGGAGGTTCTGCAGGTACATGTTGCGCAGGTAGAAGCTGTGCATCTTGGCCGGCATGCGGGTGGAATCGGAGTTCCAGTACAGCAGGTCGAAGGGGAAGGGGTCCTTGCCCATCAGGTAGTTGTTGACCACGAAGGACCAGATCAGGTCGTTGGCCCGCAGCATGTTGAAGGTGCCGGCCATCTCGGAGCCTTCCAGGTAACCGCGCTCGAACATCTTCTTCTCGAGGCTGGTGATCTGGCCTTCGTCGATGAACACGGACAGTTCGCCCGGATCGGCGAAGTCGGTCATGGTGGTGAAGAAGGTGCCGGAGGCGAGGCGCTTGTCCTTCTTGGCGGCACAGTAGGCCAGGGTGGTGGCGAGCAGGGTGCCGCCCAGACAGTAGCCGGCGGCGTTGATTTCCTTGGCGCCGGTCTGCTCGGCGATGGCGTCGAGGGCGGCCATGGTGCCTTCGAGGACATAGCTGTCGAAGCTCTTCTCGGCCAGGCGCTCATCCGGGTTGACCCAGGAGATCACGAACACGGTGTGACCCTGGTCGACGCACCACTTGATGTAGGAGTTCTTCTCGCGCAGGTCGAGGATGTAGAACTTGTTGATCCAGGGCGGGACGATCAGCAGCGGGCGCTTGGACACCTCGGGCGTGCTCGGGGTGTATTGCAGCAGCTGCATCATCTCGTTCTGGAACACCACCTTGCCCGGCGTGGTGGCCACGTTGCGGCCCAGTTCGAAGGCGGAGGTGTCGGTCATGCGCACGCGCAGGTTGCCGCCGCCATCTTCCACGTCGCGCAGCAGGTTGTTGAGACCCTTGATGAGGTTCTGGCCGTGGCTCTTGACGGTCTCGCGGAAGACTTCCGGGTTGGTCAGGGCAAAGTTGGACGGCGACAGGGCGTCGATGTACTGGCGGGTGTAGAAGTTGACCTTCTTCTGGGACTGGTCGTCCAGGCCATCCACGGTGGAGACGGTGTCGTGGATGTGGCGGGCGGTGATGAGGTAGGACTGCTTGATGAAGTCGAACAGGAAGTGCTCCTGCCATTCTTCATCCTTGAAGCGCTTGTCGTCCTTGGCGGGCGTGGCCACCGGGGCGCCGCCGCCCATGCCGGTGAAGCGCATCATGGAGTGCTGCCACAGGGAGAAGTAGTCCCACACCAGGTTCATCTGGGCCTGGGCCAGACGATAGGGGTTGGCGAGCAGCTTGCCCATCATGTCCATGAAGGCCTGGGCGATGCCCAGTTCGTCGGACGGGGTGGCGATGCCCTTCTTGACCTGCTTCTGCATGTGGTCGGCCAGGAGCTTGGAGGCCCGCTGTGCCACTTCGGCGTACGTCTTGGCGATTTCTTTCGGGTCCGGCAACTCGGTCACTTCTTTTTCGGGCGCAGCCATTTCTTGTGCTCTCCTGGTTAATTCAGATCTTGACGAATCGAACGACACCATTCTCCCCTGACACCCTGCAGACCTCCCTTTTGTGTGCAAGGTGATTCAAGTGGGCAATGGCTTCCCCCATCGCGAACATCACCTGGTGGGTGTCGAGCTCACGGGGGAAGAGCGTGGTCAGCAGCTCACCCGCGCTGCGCGGCGTATCGCAGGCACCGAGCAGGTCGGCGCAGCGCGCGGCGTGGTGCTGAACGAGCTGGTCCACACGAAGCCCGATATTCCGGAACGGGCTACCGTGGGATGGTAGCACGAGCGTGGCGCCCGGCAAGTGCTTGAAAGCGCTGATCGAATCGAGGAAGCGGGCGAGGGGGTCATCGTCCGGGGTGGCGGCGAAGACGCTCACGTTGGTGGAGATGCGTGGCAGCAGCATGTCGCCGGAGATCAGGACGCCCGCTTCGGCACAGTACAGGCTGGCGTGCTCGGGGGCATGGCCGTAGCCGGAAATCACCCGCCAGGCGCGCCCGCCGATGTCCAGTACGTCGTCGTGGAGGAGCCGACAGTAGGACTCGGGCAGGGACGGAATGCCCTTGCGATAGGCGTTGCCACGACCCTCCAGCGCCGCGCAGCGGGCGTCGTCGAGGCCGTTGCGGCGGAACTGGGCCACCATGCTGCTTACGTTGTAACCGGGCAACTGGTGCCACAGGGCGTGGGCCGCGAGGAATTCACCGAGGGTCAGGTGGACCGGTGCGCCGCTGCGCTCGGCGAGCCACTGGGCGAGCCCCAGGTGATCCGGGTGGCAGTGGGTGACGACGATGCGCGTCACCGGCCGGGCGAAGCGGGTCAGGATCGTTTCCCAGGCGTCGCGGGTCACCTCCAGGCCGTAGCCGGTGTCCACGAGGGTCAGGCCGTCGCCGTCCTCGATGAGCCACAGGTTGATGTGGTCGAGGGCGAAGGGCAGGGGCATGCGGATCCAGTGCACGCCGGGGGCGATTTCGCGGGTGTCGCCGGGTGCGGGCGGTTCGCCGCAGGGGTAGTCGAGTTGGGCGTCGGGGGCTTGGGTCATGGCTGTTCCTTGGGTTGAAGCGCCGCGTTGCCCGCGGTCGAGAAATCTGATTTACTGAACCGACGCGCCATTTTGTCACCGTTGTGCAACGGCCTCGTCGTCGTGCCCGTCCTCATGAGCCAGGAAAATACCTATACCATCGCCGAACTGGCCCGTGAATTCGGGATCACCCCCCGCGCCATCCGTTTCTATGAGGACGAAGGGCTGCTTTCGCCGGGCCGCGTCGGGCGCAACCGGGTGTATTCCAAGCGTGATCGTACGCGCCTGCGCCTGATCCTGCGGGGCAAGCGCCTGGGCCTGTCGCTGGCCGAAATCGGTGAGCTGATCGGCATGTACGACGGCGTGCGCAATTCCAAGCCGCAGCTGGCGCGCTTTCTGGTGGTGCTGGCCGAACGCCGTGCCGCCATCGAGCAGCAGCGCGAGGACATCGTTGCCGTGCTGGCGGAGATCGGCATGCTCGAGACCCAGTGCCGCGAACTCCTCGCCGAAAATCCCGCCGCGGCCGCCGAAGCCCGCGCCGAACTGGCCCAGCAGATGGACAAAAACAATTGATGCCCACCCCTTGATTTTTTTATGGGTTAGTTTACGTTTACGTAAACGTAATTTCAAGCGAGCTGCCCGCACGAGGTGGCCGACTGGAGACATCCGATGCATCGTCCGCTCCCGGAATCCTTCATCCCGCGCGACCCCGCCTACGCCGGGCGGGTCCGCGCCAGCTTCGCGCGACAGCGCGCCATGGCGCTGATCGGGGCGACCCTCGAGCGCGTGGAGCCCGGGTGCACCGAGATCCATCTGCCCACTCGCGACGACCTGACCCAGCAGCACGGCTTCATCCACGGCGGCGTGATCGGCATGGTGGCCGATTCGGCGGCCGGTTATGCCGCGGCGACGCTGGTGGCGGCCGACGCGGAGGTGCTGACCGTTGAGTACAAGCTCAATCTGGTGGCGCCGGCCGAGGGGGAGTGCCTGGTCGCGCGGGGCGAGGTCGTGAAGTCCGGGCGCAGCCTGAGCATCACCCGCGCCGACGTGTTCGCCGTGCGCGCCGGCGCCTGGCGCTTGTGCGCCGTCATGCAGCAGACCATCATGAACCTGCACGCGCGTCCGGGCCCGTCGTCCTGAGGGCGCGGGCGGACACGACACTACAAAAACAGAGGAGACATCCATGAACATCCCCAGCCTGGATTTCCATCTCGGCGAGACCCTCACGGCCCTGCGCGACACCGTGCAGGCCTTTGCAGCCAAGGAAATCGCCCCCCGCGCCGCCGCGGTGGACCGGGACAACCTGTTCCCGGCCGATCTGTGGAAGAAGCTCGGCGACCTGGGCCTGCACGGCATGACCGTCGAGGAGGACTACGGCGGCTCGGCCATGGGCTATCTGGCCCACATCATCGCCCTGGAGGAGGTGTCCCGCGCCTCCGCGTCGGTGGGGCTGTCCTATGGCGCTCATTCCAATCTGTGCATCAACCAGATCCGCCGCAACGGCAGCGAGGCCCAGAAGCGCAAGTACCTGCCGCCCCTGATCGCCGGCGACCACGTGGGCGCGCTGGCCATGTCCGAACCCAACGCCGGCTCCGACGTGGTCAGCATGAAGCTGCGCGCCGAGCGCAAGGGCGAGCGCTTCGTCCTCAACGGTTCCAAAATGTGGATCACCAACGGCGGCGACGCCGACACTCTGGTGGTGTACGCCAAGACCGATCCGGACGCCGGTCCGCGGGGCATGACCGCCTTCATCGTCGAGAAGGGCATGCAGGGTTTCAGCCACGGCTCGCACCTGGACAAGCTGGGCATGCGCGGGTCCAACACTTTCCCGCTGTTCTTCGACGACGTGGAGGTGCCCGAGGAAAACGTCCTGGGGGGCGTCGGCAACGGCGCCAGGGTGCTGATGAGCGGCCTCGACTACGAGCGCGCGGTGTTGTGCGGCGGGCCGCTGGGCATCATGGCGGCGTGCATGGACCTGGTCGTGCCCTATCTTCACGAGCGCAAGCAGTTCGGCCAGGCCATCGGTGAATTCCAGCTCATGCAGGGCAAGGTGGCCGATCTATACACCACCTGGATGGCGACCCGCGCCTACGTGTACGCCGTCGGCCAGGCCTGCGACCGCGGCGACCACGCCCGCAGCCTGCGCAAGGACGCGGCCGGCGCGATCCTCTATTCCGCCGAGAAGGCCACCTGGATGGCTGGCGAGACGATTCAGACCCTGGGCGGTGTCGGCTACACCAACGACTACGCCGCCGGGCGCCTGTGGCGCGACGCCAAGCTCTACGAGATCGGTGCCGGCACCAGCGAGATCCGCCGCATGCTGATCGGGCGCGAGCTGTTCGCCGAGACCGCCTGAGGGATGCTTCGGTGCACAACGGGGATGAATCGGAGCGCCGGGACGGGTATCGTGTCGGATTCTTGCGTATTCATCGGTGAGTGGATCCCATGGCTGTGACTCTTCGCGTAATCGGTGCCGAGGACCGGGCCGAAATCGAGCATGTGCGCCAGTTTTTCCGCACTTACGCGGGCTGGCTGGGCGTGGATCTGGATTTCCAGAACTTTGCGGCCGAGATGGAGACCCTGCCCGGTGCCTATGCCGCACCGACCGGGCGCCTGTTCTTCGCCGAGCTGGACGGCAGGCCTGCCGGCTGCGTGGGCATTCGTGCGGCGACCGAAGGCGTCTGCGAGATGAAGCGCCTCTACGTGGAACCCGAGTGCCGCGGCACCGGTGTCGGTCGCGAACTGGCCCTGGCCGGCATCAAGGCCGCCAAGGCGATGGGCTATCGCAAGATCATGCTCGACACCCTGCCGGCCATGCGCATCGCGGTGAAGCTGTACCGCGAGCTGGGCTTCAAGGAGGCACCCGCCTACTATCCGACGCCGGTGGAAGGCACCATGTTCCTCGCCCTCGATCTGGAAAACTGGAGCGAGGCCGAGATCTACAACGAGAACCTGTTCCACCTCTTCGACTACAACCTGGCCTGGGCGCGCAAGATGCGCCAGGTGGATCCCGGCTTCTTCGAGAAGCTGTCCACCCTGCAGACACCCGAATACCTGTGGATCGGTTGTTCCGATTCCCGCGTGCCGGCCAACGAGATCATCGGCCTGCTGCCGGGCGAAGTCTTCGTCCACCGCAACGTGGCCAACGTGGTGGTGCACACCGACCTCAACTGCCTGTCGGTGATCCAGTTCGCCGTGGATGTGCTCAAGGTCAAGCACATCATGGTGGTCGGACACTACGGCTGTGGCGGCGTGCGGGCGGCCCTGCAGCGCGACCGGGTGGGGCTGGTGGATCTGTGGCTGCGCCACGTGCAGGACGTGCACGTCAAACACTACGGCCGCGTCGACATGCTGCCGCCCGAGCTGCGCCACGACCGCCTGTGCGAGCTCAACGCGCTGGAGCAGGTGGTCAACGTGTGCCAGACCGTCGTCGTGCAGGACGCCTGGAAGCGCGGCCAGCGCCTCACGGTGCATGGCTGGGTGTATGGACTGAAGGACGGGCTGATCCGCGATCTGGGGATCAACGTCAGCCGTCGTGACGATCTGGTGGCCCGTTATCAGGCCGCCCTGGAGGCCCTCGAAGCCTGAACGCCGCGGCCTGCTGCGCGGCGAGGACGATTCGACCCCGGACACACGGGGGACCCTCGCGGTTGGACCGGATGGCCGGTCCGCCGCCCCGACAAGGAGACGACGCAGATGGCCAAGGCAATCCGCCTGCGGGACGACATCGATCCCGCAACCCTCACCGCCCGGGGCACCGGGCACCTGCCCGGCTGGTACGGGCTCAGTGTCACCGAGCTTGAGCCGGGCCGTCTCCGCGCCCGCATGACGGTGCGCCCCGAGATGCTGGCGCCCAACGGCTTCCTGCACGCCGCCTCGGTTGTTGCCCTGGCCGACACCAGTGCCGGCTATGCCACCGTCGCCCACCTGCCCGACGGGGCGACGAGCTTCACCACCCTTGAGCTGAAGAGCAACTTCTTCGCCACTGTCACCGAGGGCGAGCTGGTCTGCGACGCGACCGCCGTGCATCTGGGGCGCAGCACCCAGGTGTGGGACGCGGAAGTCCGCGCCGCCGATGGCGCCCGCCTGGCCCTGTTCCGCTGCACCCAGATGATCCTGTGGCCCAAGGCCGCGTGACGCCGGAGACCGCCATGACCGCTTCCCTGAAGGCCCCCCTCGACTTCTACTTCGATTTCTCCTCGCCCTACGGCTACCTTGCCGCCGAGAAGATCGACGCCCTGGCCGCCGCCCACGGCCGCAGCGTGCTGTGGCACCCGATCCTGCTGGGCGTCACCTTCAAGGCCACCGGCCTCGCGCCGCTGCCGGCGATCCCCCTCAAGGGCGAATACTCCCTGCGCGACATCGCCCGCTCGGCGCGATTTCTGGGCGTGCCTTACCGCAAGCCCACGGTTTTCCCGATTCCCACCCAGCACGCCGCCCGTGCCTTCCTGTGGCTCAACGACCGCGACCCGCAGCAGGCCCGCGCCTTCGGCCTGGCGGCCTACCGGGCCTACTTCACCGAGGACGTGAACATCTC
>DAOQMM010000138.1:0-6824 GCA_035335645.1 Rhodocyclaceae bacterium
ATGAACGCCATCCTGGGCATGACCCACCTGCTGCGGCGCGGCCCCACCACGCCGGAGCAGGATGACCGCCTCGGCAAGATCATCGCCGCCGCCCAGCACCTGCTGTCGGTCATCGACGACATCCTCGACATCTCCAAGATCGAAGCCGGCAAGCTGGAGATCGAGGAGACCGACCTGGATCTGGCCACCGTGCTGCACCGGGTGGCTGATCTGGTCCGCGACCGCGCCCGCAGCCGTCAGGTCAATCTCTATGTGGAACTGCCCGACCCGCTGCCCGGCCCCCTGCGCGGCGACCCCACACGCCTCACCCAGGCCCTCCTCAACTACGCCAGCAACGCGGTCAAGTTCACCGAGCGCGGACGCATCGTCCTGCGCGCCCGGGTCGAAGATGCCGATGCCGACAATGTGCAGGTGCGCTTCGAAGTCGAGGACACCGGGATCGGCATCCGCGCCGACGCCCTCGACCGCCTCTTCAACGCCTTCGAGCAGGCCGACGGCTCCACCACCCGGCGCTACGGCGGCACCGGCCTCGGCCTCGCCATCACCCGCCGCCTGGCCCACCTGATGGGCGGCGAGGTCGGCGTCACCAGCGCCCATGGCACCGGCAGCACCTTCTGGCTCACCGCCCGCTTCCGCCGCGGCGCGCCCGCCACCGAGCCCGTCGCCCCGCCCCGCCCCCACGCCACCACCCGACGTCCCCCGGGCGAGACGCGCATCCTCGTGTGCGAGGACAACCCCATCAATCAGGAAGTTGCCCTGACACTCCTCAAGGATGCGGGCTATCGTGCCGATCTAGCGGTAGACGGCATCGACGCCGTCGGGAAGACCGCGGCCCTCAGGTATGACGCCATCCTGATGGACATGCAGATGCCGGAGATGGACGGACTGGAAGCCACCCGCCGCATCCGCAGCCTGCCGGGGTACCGCGACATTCCCATCATCGCCATGACCGCCAACGCTTTCGGAAAGGACCGCCAGGACTGCCTGGCCGCCGGAATGAATGACCACCTCGCCAAGCCCGTCGATCCGGACGCGCTGATTGCCACCCTCGACGCCTGGCTCAACGCCGCCCCAGGCAGCCCAACGACCACCACCGCGCCCCCTGCGACCGAACCGCCCGTCGAAGCCCCGCTCCCCGACCTGAGCACCCTGCCCGGCATGGACCTGGACTTCGGCCTGCAGGTCGTGCGCGGCAACGTCCGGCGCTACGCACGGCTGCTCCACATGCTGGTGGAGCACCACGGCCACGACGCCACCGCCCTGCGCGATGCCCTCGCCGCCGGACGCAGCAGCGATGCCGGCCGGATCGCCCACAGCCTTAAGGGCGCCGCCGGCAACCTGGGCGCCGAGCGCATCCGCGACCTGGCCACGCGCCTCAACGACCGCCTGCGCGCCCAGCAGCCGCCGGACGCGCTGCAGGGCGATCTCGACGCCCTCGACGCCGCCCTGGGCGAATTCCGCACCGCCATGGCCAGCATCCCCGGCGCCAAAGACGATTGAATGCGGCGCGGCCGCCACACTCCGCGCACCGCGTCGAACACCAAACACGACAAAATCCACGCAAAACTCCGCGTAATTCCGTACAATTCGGCAACCGTGCGCCCGGCCAATCAGCGCACCGGCCTTGATCCGTTGATCCGGTGGGTTCCAGACCCCGAAAACCGCAGCGTCCGCCCCGATTGGTATCGCCCTCCCCGGGCGTTCAGGCCGTCGCAGGAGCACACAATTCCATGACCCAGCCCCAGTCCGCCGTGCAGGCGCCGCTGGCGGTCAGCTTTGCTGACCTGGCCCTCTCAGAGCCCATCCAGCGCGCCATTGCCGATACCGGCTACACCGTTCCCACCCCGATCCAGGTCCAGGCGATCCCCCAGGTCCTCGCCGGCGGCGACCTCATGGCCGCCGCCCAGACCGGCACCGGCAAGACCGCCGGCTTCACGCTGCCGATCCTGCATCGCCTGTCCGAGGCCCACGCCCACAACGTCCAGACCGGCCGACCACGCTGCCTGATCCTCACCCCCACGCGGGAACTCGCCGCCCAGGTCGAGGAATCCGTACAGACCTACGGCAAGCACCTGCCCCTCACCTCCATGGTGATGTTCGGCGGCGTCGCCATCAATCCGCAGATCACCAAGCTCAAGAAACGCGTGGACATCCTCGTCGCCACGCCCGGCCGGCTCCTCGACCACTGCACACAAAAGACCGTGGACCTCTCCGGCGTCGAGATCCTGGTCCTCGACGAAGCCGATCGCATGCTCGACATGGGCTTCATCCGCGACATCCGCAAGATCCTCGCGATGCTGCCCAAGCAGCGCCAGAACCTGCTCTTCTCGGCCACCTTCTCTGACGAGATCAAGGCCCTCGCCGACGGTCTCCTGCACAATCCCGGCTTCGTCGAGGTGGCGCGGCGCAACACCGCCTCCGAGCTGGTGCGCCAGTCCGTGCACCTGTGCCCGCAAAAGCAGAAGCGCGAACTCCTCGCCTTCCTCATCCAGAAGCACCAGTGGTTCCAGGTGCTGGTCTTCACCCGCACCAAGCACGGCGCCAACAAGCTTGCCGAATACCTGGGCAAGCACGGCATCCCCTCCGCCGCCATCCACGGCAACAAGAGCCAGTCCGCGCGCACCCGCGCCCTCGCCGACTTCAAGGACGCCAAGCTCCAGGTCCTCGTCGCCACCGACATCGCCGCCCGCGGCCTGGACATCGACCAACTGCCCCAGGTGGTGAACTTCGAACTTCCCAATGTGCCCGAAGACTACGTCCACCGCATCGGCCGCACCGGCCGCGCCGGGGCCGAAGGCGCCGCCGTGTCCCTGGTGGATCAGGAGGAACTACCCCTCCTCAAGGACATCGAGCGCACCATGAAGCGCCTCATCGACAAGGTCGAGGTGCCCGACTTCGTGCCCTCCGCCACCCCCGACGAAGGCGACACCCGCCCGCCCCGCGAACCCCGTGGCACCCACACCGGCAGCCGCGGCCGTCACGACAAACCGCGCAGCGAACATCCCCGCGCCGCCGCCCCCCAGGGCGACGCCAAGGCCGCCAGCGGCGAAGGCAAACCGCAACACGGCCAGACCGGCGGGCAAGGCCAGGGCCAGAAGGCCGGCAAGCCCAGACACGGCAAGCCCCCGCAGCAGGGCAAGGGTCAGAGCCAGGGTCAAGGGCAAGGACAACAGGGGCAGGGCAACGGCCAGGGCAAACCCCAGCACGGCAAGGAACAACGTCAGGGCAAGCACGGCCACGGCGGCCAGGGAGGACAGGGCAGCCAGCCCGGCCACAAGGCCCCGTCCGCCCCCCAGGGCAAGAAGCACGGCGCCCATGGCGGCGCTCATGGCGGCCCCAATCCCAACAAGGCCCCGCGCCCCCGCGAAGGCGGCAATGTGGACGACGACTTCGGCAACCGCGTGGACTACCAGCCCCGCGCCAAGACCAACTATCGCGACCCCGAAGCCGCCCTCAACCGGCGCATCAGCGGCGAAAACTACCGCGCCTCCGGCTTCGGCAAGAACGGCCCCCGCGGCAACCCCAACCGCGGCACGCCCGCCCTGCTCGAAGAGCCCGTGCGCCAGACCGTCACCCTCACCGGCCGCCGCGTCGGCGAGGTGAAGAAGACCGGCCTGCCCAAGGACGTGGACGGCAACAAGTAAGCCGCGCCCCCGTCTCACCACGCCCGGCCGCAGTCTTGGCCGGGCGTGTGTCCATCTGTACCCCCTTCGCGCACCATTCCGCGAGCCTTCGCGCCTCCGCCCGACGCTGCGCCGCCCGGACACGGGTGCCGCGCCCACCCGCGGCACGCACCACCGCCCCGGCGCACATTCTCCGCGGCGCCTCGCCAAGCCCAGCGCCTTCCCCTGCATCGCTCCGCAAAAACGTTAATTTCTGCGCAACATGGCCTGCGTAGGCTGACGCCTTTTTCCATCAGGAGTCGCCATGTTCACCCGCCGACTGTTGGCCGCCCTCGTGCCGGCCGTGCTCGCCACCTCCGCCCACGCGGGCGTCACCCTCATCGGCACCGGCACCCTCTCGGGCCCCGACATGTCCGGCCTCACCGGCGCGCTGGAAAGCGGCGCCTCCGCCTCCACCCTCGGCGGCATCGGCTCCGGCGTCGCCTGGGCCGGCGGCGACACCTTCCTGTTCACCCCGGACCGCGGCCCCAACGCCACCGCCTGGAACAGCGCCGTGGACGACACCACCTCCTACGTCTCCCGCTTCCAGACCGTCAATCTCGGCCTCAGCAGCGCCGTCTTCACCTCCGGCAGCGTCACCACCCTGACGCCCACCCTCACCGACACCACCCTGCTGTCCAGCGCCACGCCCCTCAACTACGGCAGCGCCCCGGCCCTCAACAGCAGCGGCGTCAACTACTTCACCGGCCGCTCCGACGCCTTCGGCGCCGGCCTCTCCAGCAACCCCAACAACGCCCGCCTCGACCCGGAAAGCATCCGCGTCGCCCAGAACGGCAAGAGCGTCTTCGTCTCCGACGAGTACGGCCCCTACATCTACCAGTTCGACCGCGCCACCGGCGAACGCATCGGCGTCATCACCCTCCCGTCCAAGTTCGCCGTTTCCAACCTGAGCAGCCAGGGCGCCACCGAAATCTCCGGCAACACCAGCGGTCGCGTCGCCAACAAGGGCATGGAAGGCCTCGCCATCACCCCGGACGGCAAGACCCTCGTCGGCATCATGCAAAGCCCCCTCATCCAGGACGGCGGCACCGACGGCAGCACCGTGCGCATCGTCACCATCGACATCGCCACCGGCAAAGTCACCCACGAATACGCCTACAAGCTCGACAACATCGGCACCGTCGCCAAGCCCAAGTACCCCACCGTCAGCGAAATCGTCGCCATCAACGACCACGAATTCCTGGTGGACGAGCGCGACGGCAAGGGCCTCGGCGACGGCTCCAACGCCGCCGTCAAAAAGCTCTACAAGATCGACCTGAGCGGCGCCGCCGACGTCAGCGCCCTCAGCGGCGCCGCCAACCTCGCCCCCAAGGCCGTCGGCAAAACCCTCTTCCTCGACGTCGTCGCCGCCCTCACCAGCGTCGGCTACACCACCGCCACCATCCCCGCCAAGCTCGAAGGCGTCGCCTTCGGTCCGGACGTCCTCGTCAGCGGCGTCGTGGAGCACACCCTCATCGTCGCCAACGACAACGACTTCCTGGACACCGTCGGCGGCATCGCCAACCCCAACCGCGTCTTCGTCTTCGGCGTCACCGACGACACCCTGCCCAGCTACCAGGCCCAACGCATCCCCGAACCCGCCACCCTCGCCCTCGCCGCGCTGGGGCTGATGGGATGCATGGTGGGGCGTCGCAAGGGTTGATTGATGTAGGCGTGATGTATGGGAAACGGGCCGGACAGGGGACTGTCCGGCCCGTTTTTATTTGAGCGCCCGGATGAAGCTACAACCGGATCAAGCGCTGCGGGGAAAGGTCGACCCGTCTGAATTCACTGCATGGAAAGTGTCGGGTTACGCTGCGCTAACCCGACCTACTGGGCTGACGAACACTTTGAACATGATAGATACGGATCCTTAATGCGATGCCTAACGATCAAGCTCAGTCGATTGAAAAATGCGCAGCGTTTTGAAGGTCTGCTGCAGCGTGTAGTTATGCATTTGCCTTTACCACACGAATCCATGTGGCGATCACTACAAATAAGATCAGAACGGAAAAAACGGAACCCCAATGACCATTAATTATAATTAACCATGCCACACAAAAGATATACGGAATCCCGACGGCACAAATCCAACCAAAAACCGTCGTAATAAGTGATATTCCATACTCCGGCAATTCATACCGCTTCTTGATCTTCGCCATTGCTACCGTTGCTGCTAACGTCCCAACCAGAATCAAGAGACTCGATACGAGGCCCAATAGAGGCACGCCATTTATGAGCTTAGCGAGCAATTGCGCCTTAAGATCGCTTGCATGTCCAGCGGATAAGTTTGCATTCGTCATCGGCGTTGTCCCCGTCTGACTAATGATCAACCCAAGTGCTGCAAAAAGCAGCCCCTGGGTCACCCCAAGCCAAGAGAGACGATGGTTCAACAAGTTATCTTCGTGAATCCACTTTTCGCGTCCTTCTTCTTGCAAAGTTGGCATCACATAGTTCCTATTGGGGTGCATAACGTTTAAATTGAGCGGCCTGCGCGGCTTTTCGCGCAGGCCGCTCGAATGATGGGTTGGGCGCGTTTGTCATAGGCGCAGTTTCCAGAACCTATTTGCATTGATTTCTTCTTGGAGCGCAGAGAGCTTGCTTTCGACATGCTCGTAGAAGGGGAGCACGTTTTCTTCGGTGTGCCCAAGTTTTCGCAAGACACCATCGGGCAATGCCTCTGCGAGGTAACGCTCCCAAATTTCGACAAACTCAAGAAACTCTTGGTAATAGGCGCGAGTGTCTTCGTCGGCGAGCCAGTATTTTTCAGTGAAGAGGTCGAGCATTTTGCGATAGAGGGGTATCAGCTCTTCACGCAGTTGGTTGTTGTCGTACTCAATGATCTTTCCGTACGGGGCATATCGCTCTTCGTGATTGAGCATGGGTTGCTTGGCCTCCGCACACGGTGCACATAGCTCCGCCCAGGCTTCACTGGCCGCAGAAGATACCTTCCCGCGCACCTCGCTCTTTGCTCTTATGCGTTTGCGGCAGCCGGCAATCGGCGAGTAGAACTCGGACATTTGCTTTTGAATAAAGGCGTTCCGAAGTTCAATGGATAGCTTGCGAATGCCGAAAATATAGACTACCAAGCCGCCCACGAGCGCGCTGAGAAATTGCTGAAACAGTGTTTCCACGCTACGACCTCCTAAGCGCCCAACGTCG
>DAOQMM010000139.1:0-6536 GCA_035335645.1 Rhodocyclaceae bacterium
CGCCGGGTGGTGGTGGCGATCAACGTGAAGGACCGGGACCTGGGCGGCTTCGTGGCCGAACTGCAGAAGACGGTGGGCGCCCAGGTGCAGCTGCCGGACGGCTATTACCTGGAGTGGGGCGGCCAGTTCCAGAACCTGGAGCGGGCCATGGGGCACCTGACCATCATCATCCCGGTGACGGTCGGCGCGATCTTCTTCCTGCTGTTCCTGCTCTTCGGGTCACTCAAGCTGGCCAGCCTGATCATCCTGGTCCTGCCCTTTGCCAGTGTCGGCGGGGTGATCGGCCTGCTGGTGACGGGGGAATACCTGTCGGTGCCGGCGTCGGTGGGCTTCATCGCCCTGTGGGGGATCGCGGTGCTCAACGGCGTGGTGCTGGTGAGCTACATCCGCCACCTGCGCGCCGACGGCATGCCGCCCGCCGAGGCGGTGGTGCACGGGGCGGTGATGCGCTTCCGCCCGGTGATGATGACCGCCACGGTCGCCCTGCTGGCGCTGGTGCCCTTCCTGTTTGCCAGCGGGCCGGGCGCCGAGGTGCAGCGTCCGCTGGCCATCGTCGTGATCGGCGGGCTGATCACCTCGACCCTGCTCACCCTGGTGGTGCTGCCGACCCTCTACAAATGGTTTGACGATACGCCCTACGAGGCGTGATGTTGCCGCGGCGGCGGGCTGTGGCTGCGCCGCCGCGGGGCTTCCTGAGGATGTGACATGAAGGAAATACGTGCTGTGATCCGCCCGCAGAAGCTGCCCCGCCTGCGCGAGGTGCTGCGGGCCGTGCCGGGCTTTCCCGGCATGACCCTGAGCAAGGCGGCGGGCTGCGGGGCGACGGTGCGGCATGTGCCCGCCTCCATCCGCGAGGAGCTGACCGACTTCACCGAAAAGGTGCGGGTGGAGATCGTCGCCCCCGACGATCTGGTGGATGCGCTGGTGGAGGCCATCGTGCAGGTGGCCAGCACCGGCCAGACCGGCGACGGCCTGGTGTGGGTGACGTCAATCGAGCACGCGGTCTTCATCCGCAAGACCGTCGGTCCGCCGGAGGGGACGTGAGGGGGGCTTACAGCGCCACCGCCAGCGACAGCCAGCCCATCGGCGAGGCCGGATTGACCGGCGTGCCCAGGTGGGCGGGCAGGCACTGCTCGGAGCGGTCGGCGATCTCCTGGTGGGGCGCGCCCAGGTTGATGCCGTTGAGGGCGACCTCGATCTGCCGGCCGCCCCGGGTGAAGCGGCGGGCCAGGCGCAGGTCGACGGTGGTGTAGGCCCGCGCGGCGTAGTCGCAGCCGGGCACGAAGCCATAGCCGCCGGCCAGCGGCCCCATGCGCAGCAGGCTGGCCGTGCTTGACCAGCCGCCACCGTACTGCTGCAGCCAGGTGAGGCTGGCTACATAGGGGGCGGTGCGTTTGGTGACCGTGGCGTCGTCGGCGCGGCGGTCGATGAGGGTGTGATTGATCAGCAGTTCGGTGTCCCGCGCCGGGCGCAGGCGCCACTGGGTTTCCACGCCGCGCAGCACCACGGGCGTGGGGAGGTTGACGAAGCGCGAGGTGCGCAGGGGCAGCGCGACCGGCATGGGGGGATCGATCACCTCGCGGATGACGAAGTCGGTGATGCGCTCGTTGAACAGGCGCACGTCCACCGTGGCGTCGAGGGCGCGGAAGCGGCCCAGATAGCCCAGCTCCAGGGTGTCCACCTTGGGCACGCGGGCGGCGGGATTGGGCATGTAGGGCCACGCCAGCAGGGCGCGGCTGACCGGATCGTAGGCGCGCACGTCGCCGTAGCGGTCGAACAGGTTGCGCTGCTCCCAGGCGCGGGCGTAGCCGGCGCGGAAGGTGTCGGTGGCGCTCGCCTGCCAGTTGACGAAGGCCCGCGGGATGAACTGGGCCGCGGTGTCGGGGCTCTTTTCGAGCAACGCGCCCAGGTTGATCTGCCAGGCCGGCGTGGCATGCCAGGCCAGGTTGGAAAAGGCCCGGTACAGCTCGAAGCCCGGCGGGCGCAGGCCGGCGAAGAGCGTGTCCGCGTCGGTCTCGTCACGCCGGCCTTCCAGGCCCCACACCAGCCGTGTGGACGGGCCGAGGGCAAAGCGGTGCTGGAATTCCGCGTTGGTGCGCATGCTGCTCACGTTGCGGTCCAGGGGCACGCTGGGGTAGGCGGGCGGTGCGCTGGCGTTCCAGCGGTCCACGCCCGACTCGTGGTTGCGGTAGAGGCTGGCCATCCACTCCTCGTCGGGGCCGTCGGTATGGCGCCAGATCAGGTGGAGGGTGCCGTTGTGGGTGGTGCTGGTGCGCTGGGCGTTATTGCCGAAGACGGAGTCCGGGTAGCCCAGGTCGCGGCGCTGGTCGGCGAATCCGGCCCGCAGGGTGAGTTCGTCGCGCGTGCTCGCGCGCAGGTCGCTGCGCAGGCTGACGAGGCCCGTGTGGCGTCCGTCGAAAAGGCTGCCGAAGCCGTCGTCGTTCAGGGCGGCGGCAGACAGGCGTACGCCGATGCGCTCGTCGCCGCCGGCCCACGCGGCGGCCAGGTCGCCGATGCGGTGCGTGCCGGCGTTCGCCTCGACGTGTCCGCCCGGATCCTGGCGGCTGTGGCGGGTGATGATGTTCACCACGCCGAGGAAGGCGTTGGCCCCATAGGCGTTGGAGTTGGTGCCACGGACCACCTCGATGCGCTCGATCTCCTCGACGGTGAGGGGCAGGCCGGACCAGTTCACGCCGCCGAAGGAGCTGGGGGCGAACACCGAGCGGCCGTCGATGAGCACCTGGATCTCGGTCGGATAATCGCTGCCCAGGCCGTGGTAGGTGACCCACTGGGCGTGGCCGCGCTCCTGCCCGACCTGCATGCCGGGCACCAGGCGCAGCAGGCGGGCCACGTCCCGGTAGCCGGTGGCGCGGATGAAGTCCCGGTCGAGGACGGTGACGGCGCCGGGCGCCTCGTGAAGGGGTTCTGGCAGGCGCGAGGCCGACAGCACGGTCGGCATGTCCTCGAAGAACGGCGATTCTTCGGGGGACGCGTGCACGGCGGCGCCAGAAACGAGCCCGGCCAGCGCCAGCAGGACGCCGGCCGGTGGCCGGAACAATGACATTACGGAGTTTTTATCGGAGTGTGCCGGATGCGCCCTCTGTCATCCGGCGGGCTCCGATTATATCCAGCCCGCTTCGGCTTGTTCCGTTGTCATGACAACTTGGCAAACTTTGCCGGCCTGCGGAACGGTCTCCGCCTCATCCCATGCGGATGGGCAGGAAGATCCGGCTGTTGCCCCGCTGCACCAGCAGCGCGAAACGGTTGCCGGCGCCTTCCAGCAGCTTGCGGAACTGGTCGACGCTGGTCACCGGCTGGTTGTTGAGCCCCAGGATGATGTCACCGGGCTGCATGCCGGCCTTGGCGGCGGGGCCGTTGACGCCTTCCACCAGCAGGCCGCCGGCCACCCCCAGGCGGCTCGCTTCGGCGGCCGTGAGGGAGCGCCCGGTGAGGCCCAGCTTGCCGCTGGCGCCCTCGTTCTTGCGCTCGAAGCCGCCCAGGGGCTGGGCGCCCTCGGCGAGCTGTTCACCCAGCGTCACGCTCACCTCGCGGGCCTTGCGGTCGCGCCAGATGGACAGGCGCACGCTGGTGCCGGGCTTCTGCTCGCCGATGATGCGCGGCAGGTCGGCGGAGTTCTCCACCTTCTGGCCGTTTACGCCGAGCACCACGTCACCGCTCTGGAGGCCCGCCTTTTCGGCCGGCGAGCCGTTTTCCACGTTGGCGATCAGGGCGCCGGCGGGCTTGTCGAGGCCGAAGTTCTGGGCCAGATCCGGGTCCAGGCCCTGGATGGACACGCCCAGGCGCCCGCGGGAGACCTTGCCGTAGCGCTGGAGCTGGTCCTTGACCTTCATCGCCACGTCGATGGGGATCGCGAAGGAGATGCCCATGAAGCCGCCGGAGCGGGAGTAGATCTGGGAGTTGATGCCGATCACCTCGCCGGCGAGGTTGAACAGGGGCCCGCCGGAATTGCCCGGGTTGATGGCCACGTCGGTCTGGATGAAGGGCACGTAGTTCTCGTCCGGCAGGCGGCGCGCCTTGGCGCTGATGATGCCGGCGGTCACCGTATTCTCGAAGCCGAAGGGCGAGCCCACCGCCACCACCCACTCGCCCACGCGGGCGTGCTCGGCGTCGCCGGTCTTGACCGTGGGCAGGCCGCTGGCGTCGATCTTGATGAGGGCCACGTCGGTGCGTTTGTCCACACCCACCACCTTGGCCTTGAACTCGCGCTTGTCGGTGAGGCGCACGGTCACCTCGGTGGCGCCGTCCACCACGTGGGCGTTGGTCAGCACGTAGCCGTCGCCGCTCACGATGAAGCCGGATCCGACGCCCTGCTGGATCTGCTGGGGCGCCCGCCCGCCGCCGTTGCCGCCGGGCATTCCGGGCATGCCGGGAATCCCGAAGCGGCGCAGGAGCTCGTCGAAGGGGTCGCCGGAAAAATCGTCGCCATTGCTCAGGGTGCGTTTCTGGGTGACGCTGATGTTCACCACCGCCGGGCCGACCTGCTCCACCAGCGCCGAGAAATCCGGCAGCCCGTAGCGGCCGGCGGTCGTGGTCGCAGCGGCGGGCACCGCCGGCGCCGTGGCCGATGTGGCATTGGCGGCGTGGGACGAGGAAATGGCGGCGCCCTCCGGCAGACACCCGGCGAGGGCGACGGCGATGGCCGAGGCGGCAAGGCTGTAACGCAGCACGGCAGATTTCATGCACAGACTCCTGGGTTCGAACGCTGCATGGACGCCCGCGCGGGGCCGGGCGTTCCCGATACATACACGCCCTTACAAATTGAGGGCGGTTCGCTGCAAATCAAGGGCGATGCGGGCACGCGCCCGGGCTCCGGCGGGGCGGCCGCTTCCTCTCTGGAAAGGCCCCGGGCCGGTGCGGCGCGGGCGATCTCCTTGTCATGCACGGCGCCCACGGGTCGCGCAAGTGTCGCGGAAATCCGCGTACGGGTGAACCTTTCGGCCGCGGCGTTGTATAGTTGAAACCTATCGTCGTTGCGGAGCCGCCCCCATGACGCTGACCGATCTGCGCTACCTCGTTGCCCTGGCCCGCGAGCGTCACTTCGGGCACGCGGCCGAACGCTGTCACGTGAGCCAGCCGACCCTCTCGGTGGCCATCAAGAAGCTCGAGGACGAGCTGGCCGTCACGCTGTTCGAACGCAGCGCGGCCGACGTCAAGATCACCGACATCGGCGCCCGCATCGTCGCCCAGGCCGAGCGCGTGCTGCTGGAGGCCGGGCAGGTCAAGGAGATCGCCACCGCCGGCCGCAATCCCCTGGCCGGTCCGCTGCGTCTGGGCGTCATCTACACGGTGGGGCCCTACCTGCTGCCCGACCTCATCCCGCGGGTCCATGCGGCCGCGCCGCAGATGCCCCTGCTGATCCAGGAAAACTACACCGCCAAGCTGGTGGACGCCCTCAAGCGCGGCGAACTGGACGTGATCGTCATCGCCCTGCCCTTCGAGGAGCACGGCATCGTCACTCAGGCGGTGTACGACGAACCCTTCCGCGTGCTGATCCCCGCCGACCACGCCTGGTCGGCCGAGCAGACCATCGCCGCCCAGCAGCTCGCCGAGGCGCAGCTGCTGCTGCTCGGCGCCGGCAACTGCTTCCGCGATCAGGTGCTGGAGGTGTGCCCCATGTGCCGCAACGGCGACGGCCTGCAGCGCACCCTGGAGGGCAGTTCCCTCGAAACCATCCGCCACATGGTGGCCACCGGCGCCGGCATCACGGTGCTGCCCAGCACCGCCGCCGACCGCATCCCGGCCACCAATACCCTGCTGGCGGTGCGCCCCTTTGCCGATCCCGAACCGTCCCGGCGCATCGCCCTCGCCTGGCGCGTCACCTATCCGCGCAGCGGCGCCATCGACGTGATCCGCGCTGCCATCCTCGGCAGCCACCTGCCGGGCGTGCGGCCGGTCGGACATTGATCCGTCGCCCCGCCGCGCGGCCGCCTTTCAGCCCCGCCGCGGGCGGAAGGCGCCGGCCTCGGTGACGATCCAGTCCATGGGCAGATCGTGGGGCTGGGGCCACACGGTGTCGGCCCGCGCCAGCTCGAAGGCTACGCCGATGCCCGTCGGCGCCGGCCGCAGGGCGGCCAGGGTGCGGTCGAAGTAGCCACCGCCGTAGCCCAGGCGGAAACCCGCGCCATCGAACACGTTGAGGGGCACCAGCAGCACGTCCGGCTGCACCGGCGCGTCCGTGGCGGGCACGGGAATGCCGTGGCGGTCCGCCGTCATCGGGGTATCCGGCGTCCAGCGCCGGAAGCCCATCGCGGCGGCCGCCTCCACCACCACCGGCAGGGCCGCCTGGCGTGCCGGGTCGGCCGCCAGCCAGCGGGCCATCCACGGCAGCAGGTCCACCTCGCCCTGCCACGGCCAGCAAAAGCCCAGGCAGCGCGGGGCGAGCTCGGCCAGCAGGCCGTCCAGAGCCGCTTCGATGCGCGCCGTGGCGGCGCTCCGCTGGGCCGGGGCCAGGGCCTGGCGTGCGGCGATGCGGGCGCTGCGCAGGGCGCGGCGGCGCTCGGCGGTGCCGTCTGGCG
>DAOQMM010000140.1:0-6509 GCA_035335645.1 Rhodocyclaceae bacterium
ACGTCGTCGGTCACGTCGGTGGCGGTGCCGCCGGTGGACAGGTTGGCGTTGTTGCGCAGGATCACCCGCTTGCCCTTGGGCGGCACGGAATCCGCTTCGTAACCCTGCTTGGTGAGGGTGGCCAGGGCGATCTCGTCGAAGCGGATCTTGGTGAGGGAGGTGGCATGACCGACGCCGCGGCGCGGGTCGCTGTTCACGTGCTCCACCAGCTGGCGGATGGTGCGCACGCCGTCGCCGATCACCAGGGGCGGATCGCGGCGGGCCGCGGCGATGAGCTTGCTCCCCACCACCAGCAGGCGGTAGTCGTGGCCGGGCAGGTAGCGCTCGACCATCACGTCATCGCTGATCTCGGCGGCCACGGTGTAGGCCGCCATCACCTCCTCGCGGCTGCGCAGCTTGACCGCCACGCCCTTACCCTGGTTGCCGTCGCGGGGCTTGACCACCACCAGGCCGCCGATCTCCTGGGCCGCGGCCCAGGCATCCTCGGCGTCGGTCACGGAGCGGCCGAAGGGCACCGGCACGCCGGCGGCGCGCAGCAGGTTCTTGGTGAGCTCCTTGTCCTGGGCGATGGATTCAGCCACGGCGCTGGTCAGGTCGGTCTCGGCGGCCTGGATGCGGCGCTGCTGGCTGCCCCAGCCGAACTGCACCAGGCTGCCCTCGGTGAGGCGGCGGAAGGGGATGCCGCGCGCCACCGCAGCCTGCACGATGGAGCCGGTGGACGGCCCCAGGCGCACGTCCTCGTCCAGCTCCCGCAGGCGCGCCAACGCGTCGGCCAGATCGAAATTGCGTTCTTCCAGCGCCGCGGTGCACAGATCCACCGCCAGATCGAAGGCCAGGCGGCCGACCTTTTCTTCGGTGTACTCCACCACCACCTGGAACACACCCTTCTCGATGGTGGCGGAGGTGCGGCTGAAGGTCACCGGACAGCCAGCGCTCGATTGCAGGCCGAGGGCGGCGAGCTCGAGGGCGTGGGCCAGGGAGATGGTGCCGTGATGGCCTTCCGGCTTGAGGAAGCCCATCTCGGGAAACAGGTTGCGCAGGCGGGCTTCATAGCCCGGCAGTCCGTCGAGGTCGCATTCCCCGTCGGCGCACGACACGATGGCTTCGATGGAGGTGTGCCGGCTCCACAGGTTGGGGCCGCGCAGGGCCCGGATGCGGGAAACTTCCATGGATGAGAGTCCTTGTCTTCGTTCTCGCCCGGCCGTCATTGCGGCCGGATCGTCATGATTCGGGCAGGTGGAAGGCTCAGTCGTTGCGCAGCGGCGCGTTCGGGTCGTAGGGCTTGACGCCCGCCCGGATCAGCGCCGGCGCGACGCCCAGCGCCCAGGCCGCCGCCACCGCCGCCAGCAGATTGGAGAGCACACCCGGGCGCTCGCCGGCACCGTTGCGCAGCATGGCGATCTTGTTGAGCCGCGCCACCGCTTCGGCCTTGTCGCCGGTCGCGAGGACGATGGCGCCGTCGCTCACGTACACCGTGCGCTTGCCCTCGCTGCGGGCCTGGGCAATGGCCGGCGCCTGGCCGTCCACGCCGTAGAAGATCACCTCGCCATCGGACAGCTCGGCCATCTCGACGACCGCCGGGTCCTCGGCGTTGAGCACCGCGGCGCCCTGGGGCAGGACCAGGTCCACCTGGGTGCGGAAGACGTTCCACACCTTCTCCGGCGCATCCATGTAGAACTCGCCGTAATGCAGCGGCGCGTCGACGTTGGTCACCACGCCCACCAGGCAGCGGTCATACACCGTGCCGTCGGACAGGATGCTGCGGCAGCCGTTCTCGAAGACCGCGACATCCACGGAGCGGTTCATCAGCACCCGCTCGGCGGCGTCCCAGTTGGTGCGCGCCGGCGTCTCCACCTGGCGGCCGTCGAGGAATACGCCTTCGCTGCTCGCCAGCCCGGTGTACTGGCCCGACAGGCGCAGCAGATGGGTGACGAGGCGCGCCACCGGCGTCTTGCCGCGGCTGCCGGTGACGCCCACCACGGGGATGCGCGAATCCGCGTCGTGCTCGAAGAGGTGGGCCACGATGGCCTCACCCACCGGGCGCGGTTCGCCGACGCCGGGCTTGATGTGCATGAGCAGGCCGGGGCCGGCATTGACCTCGACGATGGCACCCTTCTGCGCGCCCAGGGGCAGGGAGATGTCCTCGCAGACCAGGTCCACGCCGGCGATGTCGAGCCCGACGATGCGCGCCGCCAGACAGGCCAGCTCGGCGGTGTCGGGATGCACCTGGTCGGTGACGTCGAAGGCCATGTTGCTGGTGCGCACGATCATCACATCCTGGCCGTCCGGCGGGATGGAGCTGCCGGTGTAGCCCTGGCGCTCCACTTCCATCTGGGCCGCCGGGAAGCGGTCGAGGGTGATGCGGTAGAGGGGGAATTCGTGCTCGTCGCCGCGACGCGGGTCGGAATTGATCTGGAGGTCGATGAGCTGGTCGATGGTGTGCTTGCCGTCGCCCACCACGGACACCGTGTCGCCCTTGTTGGCCGCCACCATGCGCCCGCCCACCACCAGCAGGCGATGCTCGCTGCCGCGGACGAAGCGTTCGACGATGACCTCGGAGCCCTGGGCCAGGGACAGGGGGAAGGCCTTGGCCACTTCGTCCGGGGTGCTGATGTTGGTAAACACGCCGCGGGCATGGTTGCCGTCGCTGGGCTTGACCACCACCGGGTAGCCGATGTCGCCCGCCGCCTCGATGGCATCCTCCGGGCTGGTCACGATGCGCCCTTCCGGCACCGGCACGCCGCAGGATTCCAGCAGGCTCTTGGTGAGGTCCTTCTCGCGGGAAATGCTCTCGGCGATGGCGCTGGTGCGGTCGGTCTCGGCCGTCCAGATGCGACGCTGGCGGGCGCCGTAGCCCAACTGCACCAGGTTGCCTTCCGACAGGCGGATGTAGGGGATGCGCCGGTCCTTGTCGGCGGCGGCCTCGACGATGCAGCGGGTGCTGGGGCCGAGCATGTACTTGTCCACCAGATCGCGCAGACGGCGCACGGCGGCGTCCACGTCGTAGGGACGCCCTTCGATGGCCGCCATCAGCAGGTCGCGGCCCATGTGCAGGGCGGCCAGGGACACATCCTTCTGCCACGCCCGGATGACCACCTTGTAGACGCCCCGGTCGGAGGTCTCGCGGGCCTTGCCGAAGCCGCCGGACATGCCGGCCAGGTTCTGCAGCTCAAGGGTCACGTGCTCCAGGATGTGGCCCGGCCAGGTGCCATCCCGCAGGCGCTTGAGGAAGCCCCCCCGCTCGCCGATGCTGCAGCGATGCTCGATCAGGGACGGCAGCAGGGCCGTCAGTCGCTCGTAGAAGCCGGGGATCACGTTGGAGGGGCAGTCCTCCAGGTCGTGGATGTCCACCCAGGCTTCGAGGACGGCGCGGTAGGTCCAGATGTTCGGCCCCCGCAGGTGGAACACGTTCAGGAATTCGATCGTTTTGTTGGTCATGGACAGGGCAGGATAAGGTCGACCCGCTCTTCGGCGGGATCACGGCAGTGCATCGGAAACCCGATGTTCCCTTAACGCGAAACCTTCGTGGCGGATTACCGGCGGAAAAAATAATCAGTGTAGAGTGGGTGACGTGACCGCTTCCAGCCGCCCGCTCCGTCCGCCGGGTATACGCCAGTGTAACGAGTCAGTAAACTTCGCCCGCAATTCTGCCCTACGCCGGCCGATTGCTGTGGCCGGATTTCCGCGCCCCGTCCTGCGGCCCCCTCGCGTTCCAAGATGACCTCACAGCCTGCCCTCCCGCCCCGCGCTTCCCACAACGCCGGCACCGACGCCTATTCCGACTACCTCGGCCCCGCCGTACCCGCCGACTGGCGACAGCGGCTCGACCCGACCCTGGAGGCGGGCGAGAAGGTGCTCGCCAGCGTCGTCCTCGATCTGGACACCGCCTTGCGCTTCCGCGGTGGCCTGCTGGCCGTCACCGACCGCCGCCTGCTGGCCCGCGCCCAGGACGACGACACCTGGCAGGCCTGGACCTACCGCGACGGACTCCACCTGCGTCACCGGGATCACGCCGGCGTGGCCGCCCTCGAACTGATGGACGACGGCGGCCGCCTGGCGGGCTGGCGCTTCACCCTGGCCCAGGACCCGGCCGCCCGCAATCTGGCCGACCGCTTCCACGCCCAGCTCGACTGCGTATTGTCGGGCCGTGCCCCCACGCCGCCGGAGCCCCTCACCTGCCCCACCTGCGACGCGCCTCTGCCGCCGGGCACCGACGAATGCCCCACCTGCGCGCGGGAGATCCACACCCCGCCGTCCACCTGGACCCTGTTCCGCCTGTGGCGCTTTGCCCGACCCTACAAGAGCCAGTTGCTGTCCGGCTTCATCCTGACCCTGCTGGCCACCGGCGCCACCCTGATCCCGCCCTATCTGACCATGCCGCTGATGGACGAGATCCTGATCCCGTTCCAGAACGGCACGCCCATCGACACCCACCGGGTCACGCTGATCCTCGGTGGCCTGCTGGTGGCGGCCCTCTTCGCCTGGGGCCTGGGCTGGGCCAAGACCTACATCCTGGCGCTGGTGAGCGAGCGCATCGGCGCCGACCTGCGCACCACCACTTACGAACACCTGCAGGGCCTGTCGCTGGAATACTTCGGTGGCAAGCGCACCGGCGACCTGATGGCGCGCATCGGCGCCGAGTCCGACCGGATCTGCCTGTTCCTGTCCATGAACCTGCTGGACTTCGCCACCGACGTGCTCATGATCGCCATGACCGCGGCGATCCTGGTGTCCATCAACCCCTGGCTGGCCCTGGTCACCCTGGTGCCCCTGCCCTTCATCGCCTGGCTCATCCACATCGTGCGCGACAAGCTGCGCTACGGCTTCGAGCAGGTGGACCGGGTCTGGTCCGAAGTCACCAGCGTGCTCGCCGACACCATCCCCGGCATCCGCGTGGTCAAGGCCTTCGCCCAGGAGAAGCGTGAGGTCGCGCGCTTCCGCGAGGCCAACGCCCGCAACCTGGCGGTGAACGACCGGGTCAACAAGGTCTGGTCCCTGTTCTCGCCCACCGTCACCCTGCTCACCGAGGTGGGCCTGCTGGTGGTGTGGGGCTTCGGCATCTGGCTGGTGTCCGAGCGGGACGTCACCGTCGGTACGCTGGCCGCCTTCCTGGCCTACATCTCGCGCTTCTACACCCGGCTCGACTCCATGAGCCGCATCGTCTCCGTCACCCAGAAGGCCGCCGCCGGCGCCAAGCGCATCTTCGACATCCTCGACCACGTCTCCAGCGTGCCCGAACCCGTCAATCCCCAGCACCTGCCCAAGGTCACCGGCGCCATCGAAGTGCGCAACGTGGGCTTCCGCTACGGCAACCGCACCATCCTGCGCAACGTGGACCTGTCCATCCAGCCCGGCGAAATGATCGGCCTGGTGGGTCACTCCGGCTCCGGCAAGAGCACCCTGGTGAACCTCATCTGCCGCTTCTACGACGTGACCGAGGGCTCCATCCGCATCGAAGGCGTGGACCTGCGCGCCGTGCCCGTGGCCGAATACCGCCAGAACATCGGCCTGGTGCTCCAGGAGCCCTTCCTGTTCTTCGGCACCATCGCCGACAACATCGCCTACGGCAAGCCCGACGCCACCCGCGAAGAGATCATCGCCGCCGCCCGCGCCGCCCACGCCCACGACTTCATCATGCGCCTGCCCTTCGGCTACGACTCCCTGGTGGGCGAGCGCGGCCAGGCCCTGTCCGGCGGCGAGCGCCAGCGCATCTCCATCGCCCGCGCCCTGCTCATCGACCCGCGCATCCTGATCCTCGACGAAGCCACCTCGGCGGTGGATACCGAGACCGAGATGGAGATCCAGGCCGCCCTCGAAAACCTCATCCGCGGCCGCACCACCCTCGCCATCGCCCACCGCCTGTCCACCCTGCGCAAGGCCGACCGCCTGGTGGTGCTGGACCGCGGCCAGATCGTCGAGATCGGCAACCACGACACCCTGATGGACAAGCAGGGCGCCTACTTCCGCCTCTACGAAGCCCAGACCCGCAAGCTGGACGACGACGCCCTCGGCGGCGGCACCCCGCTGCCCGCCGCCGCCCACCGCCAGCACGCCCAGGCCTGACGCGGCCGCCAAGGAATCCCCATGTCCCAGCCCACCCTGAACCTGGCCCGCAACCCCTTCGGCCAGCTCGTCTTCACCGCCGCCGACGGCACGCCCCACACGGTCGTCCCCGTGCGCGCCTTCCCCATCGCCGCGCCCGCCGAAAACATCGGCCTGATCAACCCGGAAGGCGAGGAAGTGGCCTGGGTGGACCGCCTCGCCGACCTGCCCGACGCCCCGCGCCGCCTCATCGAAGACGAGCTCGCCAGTCGCGAATTCATGCCCGTCATCCAGCGCATCCGCCACTGCTCCAGCTTCGCCACCCCCAGCACCTGGGAACTCGACACCGACCGCGGCCCCGCCACCCTGGTGCTCAAGGGCGAAGAAGACATCCGCCGCCTCAAGTCCCCGTCCCTGCTCATCGCCGACAGCCGCGGCATCCACTTCCTGGTACGCGACCGCTACGC
>DAOQMM010000141.1:0-6342 GCA_035335645.1 Rhodocyclaceae bacterium
ACCATGCGAGTTTGATCACTCCCTATGGTGAAAGCCTCACGATAGCCTGTGAGCCACTGAGCAGGCTATGTATCTAAACAACAGGCTATCGTGAGAGACATCCACCCTGGCGTGAGAAGCATCCACCCCGGTGTGAGCGTCTCACCCTCGGGTGGATCAAAACGAGCGGGCTGTGTGAGTGCGTCACAGGCCGGTGTGAGAACGATCCTCTGGACGGTGAGAAGGATCCACCCCGTGCACAGGGGCTCACGGCACTGACGATCTTTGATCGCCCGCAGGGTGAAGCTCATCACCACAGCCGTCAGGCTCTGCGCTCACGGACGCAGTCTGTGTCACCTGGGAGGGTTATCGTCACGCACCTGTGGCATGGATTCATCGTGGCCTGTGAGGGCGTCGGAAATCGCCTCTCCGCCTCATGACTCAACCAATCTTCACTTCAAACCAAAGCGCCGACGCATCAATGCACGGTACAGACCATGCAAGGATCAAAACTCCTCACCACGTGCTGCACCCTCAGCCCCTCCCCCTCGCCCAGACCTACCAGAGCCTGTTCCAGGGCGCCGGGGGTGCCGGCGGCGTCGCGGGGGGAGAAGTTCCAGGTGGTGGGGGCGACGATCTGGTAGCGGACGATGTGGCCGTTGCGGACGGTGAGCCAGTGGCCGAGGGCGCCGCGGGCGGCTTCGACGAGGCCGCAGGCCTTGCCGTCGGTGGGAAGGGTGACGGGGCTGCGGAAGGGGCCGGTGTCGAGTTCGCGCAGCCAGGCTTCCATGGCGGGCACGACGAGGGCGATCTCCAGCAGGCGGGCGAGGACGCGGCTGAGGACGTTGCCGCCGGCTTCGGCGACGAGTTCGCGGATCAGCGGATGGCCGGCGACGGCCTGGCGTGCGAGGGCGCCGCACTCCACCACCTGCCCCTGCCAGCGGGGGGCCTTGCACCAGGTGTAGGCGCCGGGTTTGTCGGCGACGGGCTGGGTGTCGCCTTCGGAAGGGTGACGCGGGGCGTCGGGCTCCAGCCAGGCGTGGGTGACGTCCTCGCGCACGTCGGCGGGGTCGAAGCCCTGCAGGACGCCGGCGGGCAGGTCCAGCACGCCGCGGGGGAAGAGCCAGCCGGCGTCCCGGGGGTAGGCGCCGTGGCTGAGGAAGCGGTCGGTGGCGCGGCCGAGGGCGGCCAGATCCAGGTCGTCGGCGATGCGCAGGAACTGCCCGAAATCGCTGGCCGCGGCGGGGCCGGTGGCCTGCCAGCGGCGCAGGGCGGCCACGGAATCGAGGGCGGCGACGTGCTCGAGGCGGTCGCCGAAGAGATGGCGCTCCAGCCAGGTGCGGAATTCCCGCAGGGCCGCGAAGACCCGCAGCAGGTCGGCGGTCTGGGGCGCGCGGGCGACGCCGCCGGCTTGCAGGGTCATGCTGTGGGGCCACTTGCCGGCGAGGCAGCCCATGATCTGCAGGAAGGCCGCCCGCGCCGGCAGGGCGTCGGCCGCAGCGCTGCCGGTGACAGCCTTGAAGCGGGCCGCCGCCGCGTCGAACCAGGGCCGCCCGCGGTAGTCGTCGCGGGCGAAATCCGGCATGAAGAAGAGGTAGAAGTGGGTGAAGTGGTCGGCGATGTTCTCGGCGGCGAGGATCAGGTTGGCCACGCGGCGGCCGTTGGGCGGGGCCTGCACGCCGGCCAGGTCGGCCAGCGCGGCGGCGGCGGCGGCGCTCTGGGACACGGAGCAGATGCCGCAGATGCGCGGCACGATGGCGAGGGCGTCGGTGGGGTCGCGGCCGACGAGGATCTGCTCGAAGCCGCGGAACAGGGGCGAATTGACGTAGGCGGCGCTCACCCGCCCGTCGGTGAAGTCGAGGCTGACCTCCAGGTCGCCTTCGACGCGGTTGAAGGGGCCGACGACGACGCGGCTCATGGGCGTCCGCCGACAGTCTGCACGGTGCTGCGGCCAGGGCAGACGCTCATTTGAGGCGCGTCCGTCGGGTCGCCGGGGCCAGCACCGGGGCTTCGACCACCGAGTTGCGCCGCACCCGCTCCGGCGTGGCGGATTTGGAGAGGGCGGCCAGGGCCACGAACCAGGCCTTGGGCATGTCGGAGGGCAGACCGATGGGAATGCCGGCCACCTTGGGCGTCAGCCCGAAGGGATGGCCCGGCGATTCAAAGCCCGGCTCGGTGCAGCTGATGCACGGGTAGCCGCCGTTGGTGCACGAACCCAGGCCGTTCCATGGGCGGATGTTGCAGTCGGCGTGGGCCTGGGTGCCCTTGCAGCCCAGGTGTTCCATCATGCAGCCCAGATCGCCGGGGGTTTCGGCGCTGGCCTTGAACTCGTAGAACTCGTTGCGGGTGCAGCCGTGATGGACCAGCTGGTCCGCGTAGAAGCGCGGCCGGCCGAGAGCGTCCAGGTCGGCCTCGGCGAAGCGGCCGAGGGCCAGGGCGATGAGGGTGTCGGTGACCCAGTCGGGATGGGTCGGGCAGCCCGCCACGTTGATGACGGGCAGGCCGGCGGCGGAGCGGTAGTCCGCGCCGAGCAGGCCGCCGCGCTGTTCGCCATCGTATTGCAGGCCCACGGCGCCGGCTGGGTTGAGGCCCGCCGCGGTGATGCCGCCGTAGGCCGCGCAGGTGCCCACCGCCAGCGTGTAGCGGGCCCGCGCGGCGAGGCTGCGCACCCAGTCGATCATGGCCCGGCCGGTGCCGGACAGCATGTGGAAGCGCCCGCTGCCGGCCGGGCCGGTGAGCAGGGAGCCTTCCACGCAGAGCAGGTCCAGCGCCGTGCGGCCGGATTCGAACTCCGCCAGCAGGGCACGCACCGCGTCGCCGGTGGCTTCGGAGAGGGACGGATGCCAGGCCAGCTCGATGCCGGCGCCGGCCAGCAGGCCCGGCAGGTCCCGCGCCGACGAGCACAGCAGGGACATGGTGCAGCCGCCGCAGCCGCCGGACTGGAGCCACAACAGCTTCACTCGCCGCTCCCCGCGCTGTGGTCGCCGCCATCGCTGTCGAGCCCGTAGCGGACCAGCTTGGCACGCAAGCCGACCCGCGACAGGCCCAGTTCGTTGGCGGCGCGGGTCTTGTTCCAGCGCAGGCGGATCAGGGTTTCCTTGAGGACGCGCGCCTCCAGCGCCTCGACCCGGTCCTGCAGGGTGCCGGCGAAACCCACTTCGGCAAGATCGGCATGGCCTGGATCGGGCGGCGCCTGGAGGATGCGCGGCGACAGCAGGTGGGCGCCCAGTTGCGGCTCGGCGGTCAGGGCCAGCATGCGCAGGATGGTGTTCTGGAGCTCGCGCACATTGCCCGGCCAGCGGTAGGCGGCGAGGCAGGCCAGGGCTTCCGGGGTGAAGCCGTCGCAGTCCTTGCCGAGGGCGCGGCAGCTCACCTCCAGCAGGCGGTGGGCGAGGAGCGGGATGTCCATGGGCCGCTCGCGCAGGGGTGGCACGTGGATGGGCACGATGGCGAGGCGGTAGTACAGGTCTTCGCGGAAGCGCCCTTCGCGCACCTCGGTTTCCAGGTCCCGGTTGGTGGCGGCGATGACGCGCACGTCCACGGTCATGGGCCGCGGGCTGCCGAGGGGGCGGAACTCGCCCTCCTGGAGTACCCGCAGCAGCTTGACCTGGAAGGCCGGCGAGGTCTCGCCGATCTCGTCGAGGAAGAGCGTGCCGCCGTCGGCCTGCTGGAACAGGCCGATGCGGTCCTCGTAGGCGCCGGTGAAGGCGCCGCGCTTGTAGCCGAAGAGCTCCGCCTCCAGCAGCTGGTCGGGCAGCGCGCCGCAGTTCTCCACGACGAAGGCCCGGTCGGCACGGCGGCTCTGGTAGTGGATGGCGCGGGCGAGCATCTCCTTGCCGGTGCCGGACTCGCCGGAGATGAGCACGGAGAGGTCGTAGGGCGCCACCTGGCCGATCAGCTCGCACACCGGGTTGAGGGGGCTGTCCGACGCGCGGGCGAGGCCGTCCAGACCAAATTCACGCTTGACCCGCTCGTACTTCATCTCGACGCGCTTGCGCAGCACCGCGCCGCTGGTGCGCAGCTCCAGGCTCAGGCGCTGGTTCTCGGCCTGCAGGCGGAAGAGTTCGGCGGCGTTGCGGATGGCCATCAGCAGCGTGTCGGGCTGCCAGGGCTTGAGGAGGTACTGGTAGATGCCGGCTTCGTTGATGCCGGCGATGATGTCCTCGGAGTCCGTGTAGCCGGAGATGATCAGGCGCACCACGTCGGGCCACTGGGCACGCACGCGCTTGAGGAAGCCGACGCCGGATTCGCCGGGCATGCGCTGGTCGCACAGGAGCACCTGCACGCTCTCCCGCTCCATGATGCGCCAGGCCTCGTCGGCCGAGGAGGCGGTGAAGACCTCGAATTCCTCGTCGAGGGTGCGGCGCAGGGCTTCCTGGGAGCGGACCTCGTCGTCCACCACCAGCACGCCGGGCAGGCGGGCGGACTTGCCGGTGCGGCTCATCGGACGGGCCCCGGCGCGGGCGGGCGGGTCGGCATCGCGGAACACGGTCTCATCCTCGCGGTGTCCGGCCTTACAGCACCGCCTCGAAGCCCTCGAACTGGGGCGGGCCGAGGTACAGGTCACGGCGCGTGCCGGCGCCGGAATGGGCCTTGCGGAAGGCCTCGGAGCGGGTCCAGGCCTCGAAGGCGGCGGCCGAGTCCCACACGGAATGGGACGCGAAGAGGGTGAACTCCGGGGTGGTGGGGCCTTGCAGCAGGTGGAACTGGCGGAAGCCGGGCACGCTGTCCAGGTGGGATTCGCGGGTGCGCCAGATCTCGATGAATTCGGCCTCCCGGCCGGGGGCGATGCGGAAGCGGTTCATGGCGATGAACATGGGGATCTCCGGTCAGCAGATGCGGGGCAGTTGTTCGCCGGCGAGCCAGTCCACCATGCGGCGGCCGCCGAGGGCGGTCTTCATCTGCACGAAGCGGTGGTCGTCGGCGATCACCTCGCCGATGCGCGCGGCGCGGGCGCCGAGGGGGTGGGCGCGCAGGGCGGCCAGGGCGGCGTCGGCCTGGGCCGGCGGACAGACGGCGACGAGCTTGCCTTCGTTGGCCACGTGCAGCGGGTCGAGGCCGAGGAATTCGCAGGCGGCGGCCACCTGGGGGTCCACGGGGATCGCCGCCTCGTCGATGACGATGCCGACAGCGGACTGCTGGGCGATCTCGTTGAGGGTGGCGGACAGCCCGCCGCGGGTCGGGTCGCGCAGCAGGCGCAGATCCGGTGCGGCAGCCAGAACGTCAGCGGCGAGGGTGTGCAGGGCGGCGCTGTCGGAGCGGATCTCGGACTCGAAGGCCAGGTGCTCGCGGTGGGCGAGGATGGCCATGCCGTGGTCGCCGAGGGTGCCGGAGACCAGCACCGCGTCGCCCGGCCGCGCTGCAGCGCCGGACAGGCGCCGCCCCGCCGGCAGCGCGCCGAGGCCGGTGGTGCTGATGTAGAGCCCGTCGCCGTGGCCTTTCTCGACCACCTTGGTGTCGCCGGTGACGACGGGCACGCCGGCGGCACGCGCGGCTGCGCCCATGTTCGTGACGATGCGCAGCAGGTCGGCCAGCGGGAAGCCTTCTTCGAGGATGAAGCTGGCGGACAGGTACAGGGGCCGCGCGCCCATCATGGCCACGTCGTTGATGGTGCCATGCACGCTGAGGCTGCCAATGTCGCCGCCGGGAAAGAACAGGGGCGACACCACGTGGGCGTCGGTGGCCATCACCAGGCGCTCGCCGGGCGCGGGCGCCGGCAGCACGGCACCGTCGTCACCCTGGCGCAGCCATTCGTTGTCGAGGGCCTTGGCGAAGACGTCGGCGATGAGCTGGACCATGGCACGGCCGCCGCCGCCGTGAGACAGGTCGACGGTGCCGTGGCGCAGATCGAGGGGGCGGACGTAGGCGGTCTTCATGGGGCGACGGGTTCGGCAAGCACCGGGATATCCCGGAAACGGCCATAGGTGTAGTGGGCGGCGCAGGCGCCTTCGGAAGACACCATGCACGAGCCCACGGGCGACTCGGGCGTGCACACGGTGCCGAACAGCTTGCAGTCGGTCGGCGTCTTCACGCCCCGCAGGATGGGGCCGCACTCGCAGGCCTTGTGGTCGGGCACCGGCCGGTAGTCCAGGCCGAAGCGCCGCTCCGCATCGAAGTCGGCAAAGGCCGGGCGCAGGCGCAGGGCGGAATGGGGGATGACGCCCAGGCCGCGCCACTCGAAATCCGGGCGGATCTCGAAGACGGCATCCATCAGCGCCTGGGCCTTGAGATTGCCGTCCGGCGTGACGGCGCGGGTGAACTCGTTCTCCACCTCGGCGCGGCCGTCGTTCACCTGGCGGACCAGCATCAGGATGGCCTGCATCACGTCCAGGGGCTCGAAGCCGGCGATGACCACCGGCTTGC
>DAOQMM010000142.1:0-6117 GCA_035335645.1 Rhodocyclaceae bacterium
GGCGGCAACATCCGCATCCTCAGCACGCCGGGCAAGGGCACCAACGTGCGCTTCATCCTGCCCATGACCGAGGCGCCCGCCCCGCGCAGCGACCAGCCCCCCGCCCGCGCCGCCCACCATGACGCGCCGCGCGGACTGGTCCTCCTCGTCGAGGATGAACCCGAGGTGCGCAAGGTCATCCGCGAACAGCTCACCGAACTGGGCTACCCGGTGCTGGAAGCCGCCAACGGGATCGAAGCCGCCGCCATGCTGGAAGCCGTGGACGACATCGCCGTGCTGGTCTCCGACACCGTGATGCCGGGCCTCGGCGGGCGCGAACTCGCCGCCCGGGCGCGACGCCTGCGCCCGCAGCTGCCCATCCTCCTGATCACCGGTTACGCCACCCAGGCCCCCGCCGACGGCCCCGACCTGCCGACCCTGCGCAAGCCCTTCGACCGGTCGGACCTGGCCGCCGCCCTCGACGCCCTGCATCGCCCGGAGCCCGCCGCCCCATGAACAGCCCCGACAAGGACAGCCCCCTCATCTTCGTCGTCGAAGACGAAGCCGACATCGCCCGCCTCATCTGCGCCACCCTCGGCGAGTACGGTTTTCGCAGCGAATCCTTCGCCACCGGCCGCAGCCTCCTCGCCCGTGTGCGCCGCCAGGCGCCCGAGCTGGCCATCCTCGACCTGGGCCTGCCGGACATGGACGGCCTGCAGGTGCTGCGCGAGTTGCAGGAACTCCACCCCTGCGCAGCCCTCATCCTGACCGGCCGCGACGGCCTCACCGACCGGGTACTGGGCCTCGAACTGGGCGCCGACGACTACCTCGTCAAGCCCTTCGAACCGCGCGAGCTGGTGGCCCGCGTGCGCTCCATCCTGCGCCGCTACCAGCGCGCCGCCAGCGCCGAACCGGCCCGCCACACGGGCGCCCGCTTCGCCGGCTGGACCTTCGACATCGGCCGCCTCAGCCTGCTCCACGACGACGGCCGCGAACTGTCCCTGTCCGCCGCCGAAGCCGCCCTGCTGCAGACCCTGCTGCGCCGCCCCAACAAGATCCTCACCCGCGAACAGCTCATCGGCGAACGCGACCTGGACCCCTTTGACCGCAGCATCGACGTGCGCATCTCGCGCCTGCGCCGCAAGCTGGAGGACGAGCCCCAGGACCCGAAGATCATCAAGACCGTCTATGGGGCCGGCTATCTGCTGTGCGCCACGGTGGAGTGGCTGGGGCCCGGCGGCGCCTGAACCCGCCTTCAGAACAGCTGCACCGCCCCTGCATCCGCAGCCACCACCGCAGAGCCTTCGCCAATCTTGAAGCGATCGACGATCTGCGCCATGGCGTGGGAGATGCCCCGCACCGCATCCGCTGCCGACTGGGCGTGCCCGGCGGCGCAGGTGGCCTGGTCGAGCAGGCCATTGATGTGGTCCATCCGGCTCAGGATCTCATCGCTCGACGCGTGCCCGATGTGCACCAGCCGGTTGATCTCGCCCACGGCGTCGATGACCTGGCCGGTGGACGTGCGCACATCGGCAATGGCCTCGCTCGCCGTCGCCGCCAGCGCCGTGCTCTCGCGCATGTCGCCCACCACGACCGTCATCAGGTCGGTTGCCTCCCGCGACGCGACCAGTACCGCTCCGATGCGCGCGTTGATCGTCTCGGTGGCGGTGGCGGAGCGCTCCGCCAGCTTGCGCACCTCGTCGGCCACCACGGCAAAGCCGCGCCCGGCCTCGCCCGCGCGGGCCGCCTCGATCGCCGCGTTGAGGGCCAGGAGGTTGGTCTGATCGGCGATCTGGCGGATCTCCGACACCACGCCCTCGATGTGCATCACCTCGTCGGCGAGGCAGAACACCTTCGCCGACGCCGTGTCGATGCGCGCCGCCAGCTGGGCGATGCGGCTCGCCGTAGCGCCGACGAACTCGCTGCGCCGCACCGCCGTCTCGGCTGAGGCCTCGGTGATCGTGCCCGCCTGGCGGGTCTCCTGGTCGATGTGCAGGATGTGCTCGCGGATCGACTGCACGGCCGCGTGGATGGCCCGCGACGAAACGCTCCCCTGGGTCGCGATCCGGGCCACCGTCGCCGCCGACTGGTGCATCTCCACGGTGGCCACCGTGTTGTTGCGGATCACCGCGATCATCTCACCCAGGCTGCGCTGCAGGGTGTCCAGCAACGCATTGAAGGCCCGCACCGACTGCCCGATCTCGTCATCGCGGACCACCGGCACGCGCTGCGTGAAATCCAGCGAGCCGGCAATCGACGCCATCGTCGTCTCCATCGCCCGCAGGGGCCGCACGATGCGCCGGTGCAGGCGCACCGCCATGACCGCCAGTGCCACCAGGGTCAGTCCGCCCAGCCCACTCAGGCCGATCATCGTCTCCTCCATGCCGACCTCCACGGCCTGGAGCGAGGCGTCCTTGTCACGTTGCTTTTCCACGCGGAAGGTCTGCAGCGTCTCGTGCAGCTCGCGCTCGTATTCCGACACGTTGGCAAAGAGATTCGCCTCCGCCAGCGCGCGCTGTCCCCGATCCACCAGGGCGAGGGTCTCGTCCATCGCCTGACCGTACTGCACCAGGCTGTCCCGCATCTGCCCCAGCAGGCCGGTCTCCACCGTCGAACGGGAGCGGAGCGCCAGCGCCTGCAGCAAGGCGTCCATGTGCGTCCGGCTGGCCGCCAGGCGCTCCCGCTGCGGGGTCGCGACCTCGCCCGACGGTGCGCGGACCACCTCCAGCAGATCCAGCTGGACCTGCCGCAGGTCCGCGTCCAGATCCGATGCGATGAGCACGCCGGGCACCGCCTCCTCCGTCAGGGTGTGAATCAGCGCCAGGTTGCGCTGGAGCGCCCCGCCGCCTGCCGCCGCCATGGCGACCAGCAAGACGATGGCGATGGAGGTCAGGACGAGGATGTGGCGACGGATGCTCATGGGGATACCTGCCGGGCGGACATGACGGATGACGCAGCGCAACACGACTGCGCCGGGGATATCGACGGCCCGACGGCAAGCTGAAATGAATTATTTGTGAAGGCGCACGCCAGCGCCTGTCGCGTCCTCTCCGGGCCGCTCGAAGCGCCCCCTGAACACCCATTTTTGCCTCGCTTTCCATAAGACATATATCTATTGGCATATTGAAAATCAATTTTCCATGGACATATACTGTAACAATGTTCACCTATTGCCTCTGATGCCATGACCGCGACAGCGCCCAGCGCACGCCCCTTCCGGTGCCCGTTTCCGCGCCTGCTGCGCCTGGCCTGCGCCCTCCTGCTCATGGTCAGCACCTCCGACCTCCTCGCCCAGGAAGATGCCGCCGCCCTTGAATTCCACCGGCAGCAGGAGCGCGAACGGCAGCTCCGCCAGCAGCAGGAACCCCGCCCGGATGTGCGCCTGCAGGACGTCTCACCAAGCTCGGCGCGCCTCCCCCGCGACGAACACCCGTGCTTTCCGATCCGCCGGATCGTCCTGACGGGCGTCGAGGCCGAACGCTTTCAATGGCTGGCGGATCACACCGGGCGCGCAGAGGACGGCCATCCCGATCCCGCCATCGGCGCCTGCCTCGGGACCGGCGGTGTCAATCTCGTCATGCGGCGCCTGCAGAACGCCCTCATCGAGCGCGGCTACATCACCACCCGCATCCTCGCCGCGCCCCAGGATCTGTCCACCGGCACCCTGCACCTCACCGTGGTCCCCGGCAGAATCCACGCCGTCCGCTTCCTGCCGGACGCCTCAGGCCAGATGCCCTCCCGCGCCACCCACTGGAACGCGCTTCCCGCCGCAGCAGACGATCTGCTCAACCTGCGCGACATCGAACAGGCCCTCGAGAACTTCAAGCGCCTGCCCAGCGTCGAGGCCGACCTGCAGATCGCGCCGTCCGAGGACGCCGCCGCGACACCGGGCGACAGCGACCTGCTGATCACCTGGCAGCAGACCTTCCCCTTCCGGCTGACACTCTCCGCCGACGATTCGGGCACCCAGGCCAGTGGACGCCATCAAGGCGCAGCCACCGTCGCCTTCGACAATTGGTGGACGCTGAACGACCTCTTCTACATCACCCATTCCCAGAGCCTCTTCACGGATGGCACGGTCCGTGGCACCCGCGGCTATACCGTCCACTATTCGCTGCCCCTCGGCTACAGCCTGCTGGCCCTGACCACCAGCCACAACACCTATCACCAGACCGTTGCGGGCCTCAACGGCGCTGTCCGTTACGACGGCGTCAACGACACCGGCGACCTCCGTCTCAGCCACATCCTGCACCGCACCGCCGCAGGCAAGACGCATGTTTTCCTGCGCGGCTGGCAGCGCGCCTCCAGCAACTTCACGGATGACGAAGAGGTGCTCGTACAACGCCGTCGCATGGGGGGCTGGGAAGCCGGCGCCGGCCACCGGGCCTTCATCGGTCAGGCCACACTCGAAGGCACGGTGGCCTACCGGCGCGGCACGGGAGCCTTCGACGCCCTGCCCGCCCCGGAAGAAGCGCGCGGCGCCATGGCAGAGGGCACCGCGCGCCCCCGCCTGTGGACCGCCGACCTGCAGTTCAACCAGCCCTTCCGCGTGGGTGGCGAAGCCTTCCGCTACGGCACGTCCCTCAGGGCGCAGTGGAACGGAACCCCCCTCGTACCCCAGGACCGCTTCGCCATCGGCGGGCGCTACACGGTGCGAGGATTCGACGGCGAACTCGTGCTTGCCGCCGAACGCGGCTGGTTCGTCCGCAACGACCTGGGCTGGCAGATCGGCGGCCAGGAACTGTATCTGGGTCTCGACCACGGGGCAGTCGCCGGCCGCAGCGCCGCCCAGCTGCTCGGACGCACCCTCACGGGCGCAGTGATCGGCCTGCGCGGGGGCGGGAGCGCCCTGTCCTACGACCTCTTCACCGGCACGCCGGTAGCCCGACCCGAGGGCTTCCAGGCCGCGCGGACCGTCGCCGGGTTCTCCATTACCTGGACGCTCTGACGCCCCCCCACTTCGCCCCATACGCGCCCCCGCCCGGAGCCCACCATGAACCGACTGTGTTACCGCATCGTCTTCAACCGTCTGCGCGGCATGCTGATGGCCGTCGCCGAATGCGCCTGCGCGCGCAGCCGTTCGTCCGGGCAAGGCCGGCGCCCGGTGCCGCAGCAGCCCCCACCGCCGGCATCCGTGGCGGCGCGCCTGCGACCCACCGTCCTGCGCTGCTGGCTGGCCTTCGGGCTCGTGCTGCCTGCGCTCCCCGCGCCCGCTCAGATCGTCGCCTACAAGAATCCCCCTGCCGGTCAGACACCCACGGTGCTGGCCGCCCCCAACGGCGTGCCGCTGGTCAATATCCGCACGCCCAATGCCGCCGGTCTGTCCCACAACGCCTACAGCCGTTTCGACGTCCCGCCCCAGGGCACGCTCCTCAACAACAGCCCCGATGCCGTCCAGACCCAGCTTGGCGGCTGGGTGCAAGGCAACCCCTGGCTGGCAACCGGCAGCGCCCGGATCATCCTCAACGAAGTCTTCAGCAATGACCCCAGCCTGCTGCGGGGCTACATCGAAGTGGCCGGTCAGCAGGCCCAGGTCGTGGTCGCCAATCCCTCGGGCGTCACCTGCACGGGATGCGGATTCATCCATGCACACCGCGTGACCCTCACGACAGGCACCCCGCGCGTCGCCGCGGACGGACGTCTGGACGCGTACCGCGTGACGGGTGGCACGGTCCTCATCGATGGCAACGGACTGGACACATCGAGCTCCGATTTCACCGAGATCATTGCCCGCGCAGTACGGGTCAACGCCGGGCTGTGGGCGCGGCAGCTCCATGTGGCCGCCGGGACCAGCCTCGTCGATGCGGCCACTCTAGACACAACGCCCCTCGCCAGCCCCACGCCAGCCCCCGCCCTGGCCATCGATGTCGCCAGCCTGGGCGGGATGTACGCCCGCAAGATCACCCTCGTGGGCACCGAAGCCGGCGTCGGCGTACGCAGCGCCGGCACGCTGGGCGCAAGCATCGGCGAGTTCGTCATCAGCGCCGCCGGACACCTCGAGAACACCGGCACGCTCACATCCGCCGATGCACTCCGGGTCACGACAACAGGACTCCGTAACAGCGGCACGTTCTATGCGCAGGGCGAGGCCCGCGTCTCGACGACCGGCGTCCTCGAGAACGATGGCCTCATTGCCTC
>DAOQMM010000143.1:0-5846 GCA_035335645.1 Rhodocyclaceae bacterium
CCCCCACCAGATTTCCCCGCCTCATTTTGAGGCAGAAAAATCCCCCAACCAGATTTAAAAATCCGAACCCCGGATTTTCTTGCCTAAAAATGAGGCAAGAAAATACCTCCACCCCAAAAAGAAATCCGGAAATCCCATTTAAAAATCCCCGCGCCGGATTTTTAAATACCCCGGACCCATTTAAAAATCCGCCCATCCCATCAAAAAATGGTTCCGGGGCATTTCCATGGGGCGGGGCCGAGGGATGACGTCGCAGCTCAGCGAGGATAGAGGACGGAGCGTTCCGCTCACTCCTCCGGTCCGAAGCACTTGGCGTGGTCGGCGCAGACGCCGCAGGACGGCGCCGGGCAGACGTAGATGCCTTCGATGGCGCAGAACTGACGGTAGAGGAACTTCTTCCACTTCATGTCGCCGCTGTTGGCGGCGGCCAGGTCGGGGAAGTTGCGGGTGATCAGGGCGGACAGCTCGGTGCGGTTATTGAAGCCCAGGTCCTGCCACAGGTGGTCGCGGCCGGCGCAGGCGGTGGCGATGACGCGGGCGGCCCACAGCTCGGCGTCGTGGCGGCCGGCGCGGTGGTCGGTGAGGAGCTTGTAGAGGTCGTCCCACTCGGGGATGGCCTCCACCGGGCGCTGCAGGGGCACGAGGAGGACGCTGGCGTCGAGGGCGTCCGGGAAGAATTCTTCCAGCAGTGTGGTGTGCTGGGCGGGGAGCAGGCCCAGCCCGGCGGGCAGACAGCCGAAACCGGCACTCTGCCCGGCGAGCAGGCTGGCAAACAATGAACGGTTCGGATCGCCGGCCACCCTGGCCGTCACCGGCAGTTCCAGCAGCCGCGTGTGCAGCCGCTGGCGGAGGCTGAGGAGATCCGGACCGTTCATGGCAGGGGTCTCACTTGGAGGGGTATTCCACCAGGATGTCTTCGTCGCGGACGATCATCTGGCAGGCGAGACGCCACTGGGTGGGGGGGATGTCATCCACGTACATCTGGTCCACCTGGGCCTTGGTGATGTGGCCCATGTCCATCAGGGCGGCCACTTCGCGGACGTTCAGGGGGCCGCCCATGGGACGGCGCTTGCCATCCACGGAGGAGACCTTGACGAGACAGGTGCCGCAGTTGCCTTCCTGGCAGCCGAAGTCGATGGGGATGTGGTGTTCCTTGGCAAGGGAAAGGATGGTCTGGGTGTGGCTGCCGGCAACGGCATACACGGTCTTGTCCTTGTGCATCGGACTGCTGAAGGTGATAAGGGCCATGGTGGGTTCTCCTGACGAACGGTTGATAGGCGATATTCTCTTTGGGGGGGCGCCTGCCCCGTAGGGCGGGGAAGGCCGGACCGCGTCCGGCAGTTCCCGCTGGGCTTGTTGTGTCGGGTGTGGCCGCGATCAGGCGGGGCGGACGACGATCTCGCCGCCGATGATCTGGGCCTGGCAGGCCAGCCGGTGCTGACGTGGGGCCATGTTGTCCTTGAGCACCTGGTCTTCCAGGATGCTGGGCGGGGCGAGGTTGTCGGCGCCGGAGACGATCTTGGTCAGGCAGGTGCAGCATTCGCCTTCGCGGCAGCCGTAGGTGATGCCGGCGCCGACTTTTTCCGAGACTTCGATGAGCCGGGTACCGGCCGGGACGGTGACGGAGACACCGATGTCTTCGAAGGTGACTTTGGCTTTGGGCATTTTTCGCTTCCTTGAGAGGGCAATATCAGGCGAGGCTCGCCATATCCAGTTCCCGGTGTTCCAGCTGGCCGGTGAGATGACGGGCCAGGCTTTCGCCGAGGGTGCAGCATTGCGCGAGTTCCGCTTCGTCGGGCACCAGCTTGATGCGCAGGCCCTCCACCGGCACCCGCAGCTTGAGGCCGCGCAGGCGGTCCTCGATCAGGCGCACCGCCTCGCCGCTCCAGCCGTAGGAGCCGAAGGCCGCGCCGAGCTTGCCCTTGACGTTGACGGTGGTGAGGGAGGAGAGCAGGTCCCAGATGGGCTTGACCGCGTCCGCGTTGATGGTGGGGCTGCCGAAGGCAAGGCCGTCGGCTTCCTCCACCAGATCGGTGAAGATGTCCGACTCGCCGCCTTCCAGGTCGTAGAGGGAGACGCGCACGCCGCGGATTCGCTCGGCGCCCTGGGCGATGCACTCGGCCATGCGCCGGGTGTTGCCGTAGGCCGAGAGGTAGAAGATCACCAGGGTCTTTTCGCTGCGGGCCTCGTTGAAGAGGCGCGGAGTGGCGAGCTCCCGGTAGCGGTGCACGTAGTCCCGCGGCGCATGGCGCAGCACCGGGCCGTGGGCGGGGGCGATAAGCTTCAGGTCGAGGGGTTCGATCAGCGCCACTGCGTCAAGGACGTTCTCACGGAACGGCCGCATGATGTGGGCGTAGTAGTACTCGAAGGAGAAGCGGAAGTCGCCCACGCAGTCGTTGAACAGGCGCGGGTCGCAGAAGTGGCAGCCGAACACGTCGCCGGAGAACAGCATCGCCTCTTCGACCAGGTAGGTGCACTGGGTGTCGGGCCAGTGCAGGTAGGGCGTGTGCAGAAAGCGCAGGGTGCGGCCGCCCAGGTCCACCGTGTCGTCGGTGGTGACCGGGGTGTAGTCCGGGGCCTTCTCGCCGGTGGGCTTGAGCAGGGCCTTGAGCATCATCTGGGCGCGTACCGACAGGTACACCCGCGCCTGGGGTGCGCGCCGCAGCAGCTCGGGCAGGGCGCCGCTGTGGTCCGGTTCCAGGTGGTTGAGGACGATGGTGGTGATCTCGTCGTAACGGGCGACGGATTCCAGGCGCTGGAAGAAGGTGTCAGCGAAGCCTTCCTTCACCGTGTCGATGACCGCCACCCCCTTCTCGCCGCGCACCACGTAGGCGTTGTAGCTGGTGCCGTTGGCGGTCTTGAGGATGATGTCGAAGCTCCGCAGATGCGGGTCGAAGGCGCCCACCCAGTGGACGCCCGGAGCCAGTTCGACGGCGGATTCAGTGAGTCCCACAGGGGCCATGGTGCCCTTCTTCCTCTGCGTCCGCGGCAGCGCTGCCACAGCGGCCGTGGCCCGCCGGGCCATGCACGCAGGCTTCGATGTTGCCGGCGGGGCGCTCCGCCTCGCCCAGACCGATCCAGGCGTCTACCACGGCGGTGTCGAAGCCGACCATCCGGCTGCCGTCCACCTCCATCAGCGGGCGGCGGATCAGCAGGGGGTTGGCCAGGAGCAGGGCCATCGCGGCGTCCGCGTCCAGCGTTTCCGGGACGATCTCCCCGGCCTTCACGGCCGGGGCGGAACGATTGAACCAGTCGGCCACGGGCAGGCCGCCGAGGAACTGGAGCAGGCGCTCCCGCGTCCACGGCTCGGCCTTGAGGCTGTGCGCCTCCACGATATGCCCGGCGGCCGTGAGCAGCGCCTTCTGGCGCGCGTTGCCCTGGCAGCCGGGCTTCTCGAAGAAGGTGACGAGGGCCATCAGGCGGCTTCCTTGATCACGCCCATCTCGATGAACTTCTCCATCGGGATGCCGGTGAGGGAGCCCAGCGGGTTGAGCGCCTCGTCCAGCTCATTGACGATGGCGCACTCGATCGGGCAGATCGTCGCGCACTGGGGATCGGCGTGATCGCCCAGGCACTCGGTGCACTTCATGTCGTCGATCAGGAAGTGAGGCGAATCCAGGTAGATTGCGTCGTTGGGGCACACGTCCACGCAGGCCCAGCAATTGACGCAGTTGTTGGTGATTTGCAGTGCCATGTTCGAATCTCCGGGTGGGCCGCCCCCCGCAGGGGGCGGCAGATCACGAGGGCAGGGAGGTCAGGCCACCATCTTCGACGGGGCGGGGCGGCTGAGGCGGCCGGCGATGGCCAGTTCCTTGTACACCGCCATCACCGCGTCCTCGATGGGCTCCATGGCGTGCTCGCCGTTGGGGGCGATGCCGGCGGCTTCCAGCATGCCCCACGGCTCGTAGCCGATCTTGGAGCACAGCACCACCTCGCAGCCTTCGAGCACCTTGATGTTGCGGGCGAGCAGGGACTCGGGATCCTCATCACCTTCACCGCAGGTGTCGGCGCCGCCGCAGTACAGCTCGGTCTTGCGGTGGCTGATGAAGCGCACGCCGGCGGGCGAGGCTTCGTAGATGAGGAACTCGCGGGCGTGCCCGAAGTGCTCGGCCACCACGCCGTTCTTGCCGGCCACGGCCATCAGCACCGGGCGGGCGTCGGCCGGGATGTCGCTGTCGGCGGCCGGCGCCTTCTTGCCGCGCTTGGCTTCGAGCTGGTCGATGATGGCGTCGTGGACTTCCTTGCGGCGGGCCATGGCGGCCTCGTAATCCACATCCATGACGTCGATCTTGTCCAGGGTGAACTCGGCGCCCCGGTCTTCGCCCAGCAGGCCCACCGCGTCGGCGCGGCACTGGCGGCAGTGGCGCATCATCGCCATGTCGCCGGCGCAGGCGTCCTGCAGCTCCTGGAGCTCTTCGGGCGTGGGGCCGCGCTGCTCCATGATGCCGTAGTAGGTGCCGTGCTCCGCCTCGGCGATGAGGGGCATCACGTTGTGCAGGAAGGCGCCCTTGGCCTTGACGACCTTGGAGACTTCCTTGAGGTGATGGTCATTGACGCCGGGAATCATCACCGAGTTGACCTTCACCAGGATGCCCCGCGAGGTGAGCATCTCGAGGCCCTTCTGCTGCTGCTCGATGAGGATCCTGGCGCCCTCGACGCCGCGGATGCGCTTGTTGTTCCAGTAGATCCACGGATAGATCTGGGCGCCGACCTCGGGGTCGATGCAGTTGATCGTGATGGTCACGTGGTCGATGTTGTGCTTGGCGATCTCGTCCACGTACTGCGGCAGGTTGAGGCCGTTGGTGGACACGCAGAGCTTGATGTCCGGTGCCCGGTCCGAGAGCTGACGGAAGGTCTCGAAGGTGCGGTCCGGGTTGGCAAGGGGGTCTCCCGGTCCGGCGATGCCCAGCACGGTCATCTGGGGGATCTCCGCAGCCACGGCGAGGACCTTCTTGATGGCCTGGTCCGGCGACAGCAGCTCCGACACCACGCCGGGGCGGGATTCGTTGGAGCAGTCGTACTTGCGGTTGCAGTAGTTGCACTGGATGTTGCAGGCCGGGGCGACGGCCACGTGCATTCGAGCGAAATAGTGGTGCGCTTCTTCGGAGTAACAGGGGTGATCCTGCACCTTGGCGCGTATGTGATCGGGCAGATGAGAGAGGGCATCCGGCGCAGTGCCGCAGCCGCTCGACGAACAGCCGCCGCCGCTGTGCTCGGCGTCGCTGTTGCTGCTGATGACGGGAAGGTCCACGATAAGGCTCCTCTGGGTTGGTGCAGAGGACTCAGCAACGCTTGTGCCAGGGCAGAAACTGCTTGAAAAACATCGCGCTAGCGGGAAGGCACGGCGCAGCTTGTCGGCCCTTTGTCGCAAACGCGACAGCCTGCCACCTTGGCAAGCCGCTGATTCGTGGCGGTTTTGTCGCATCGCGGGGCTGGCACCCGTCTTGCAGCATTTCGCCCATGAAAACCTATCTCGACTGGTCGGCCTACGACACCTACGGCGTCGGCGACGCCTACGCGGGCATTCCCGCCACCGGCGGCAACTACGCCAAGGCGGTGGCGGTGTGCATGAACAACCACCAATGCCAGCGCGACGGCAAGGGCGTGATGTGCCCCAGCTACCGCATCACCCACGACCCGGCCCACTCCACCGGCGCCCGCGTCAAGGCCTTCAAGGCCGCCCTCAACGGCGAGCTGGGCGGGGCGCCGGGCGACAATCCCTTCGCCCACCCGGACCTGGCCGCCGCGATGGACCTGTGCGTGTCCTGCAAGGGCTGCAAGAAGGAATGCCCCAGCGCGGTGGACATGACCCTCATCAAGACCGAATACCTGGCCCAGCGCAACGC
>DAOQMM010000144.1:0-5787 GCA_035335645.1 Rhodocyclaceae bacterium
CCCGCCTCCGCTGCCCCACACCCGCCCAAACCCGCGCCCACCCAGACCGCCCGCGCCGAGCGCCGCCCACCCGTCCTCACCGCCCAGGCCCCGTCGTCCGCCCGCGCGCTGGCGGCATCCCCCACCTGGAGCATCGCCCAGAAGCAGGAGATGGACCGCTTCCTGGACGACCTGGCAACCGATGCCCGCCGCGCCCCCAGCCTCGCCGAGCGCTCCCTGGCCATGGCGCGGGAGATCGGCCGCGAGCAGGCCCGCCGCAACGACGATGCCTACGATCTCGTCGAGCGCCGGCCCAACAGCCCCGAAATCGACCCCCTGAGCCTCGAGATGTACATGGAGTCCCTCATCCGCAAGCTCAACAAGGCCGCCGGTTTTGTCCGGAACGACCCGCGCACCCGCGGCGTGCAGACGGCGTCGGTGCTGGTGCGCATCGCGCCGGACGGCAGCCTGGAAAGCTTCAAGGTGCTGCGCGTGGCCGACCAGCAGTCCGAGATCGAATTCACCCACGCCGTCGTCCGCCAGGCGTCGCCCTTCGCCGCCTTTCCGCCGGACATCCAGCGCTCCGCGCGCTCCCTGGCCATGCTGATCTGCATTCGTCCGCCGTCCCTCAGCGGCGGCGCCTTCGGCTTCACGCGGATGACCGAGGGGCGCGGCTGCGGCTAGAATGCCGACATCGTCGCGCGGAGCCGTCACCATGCCTCCGATGTCGCGCCGCCCGCCCCGCGGCGGCCGCCTCGTCCTGCCCGCCCTCACGGCCCTGCTCGCCGCCTGCGCCGGTTTCGGACCCGCGCCCGACGCCGCCACCGGCCCGCGCACCCGCGATGCCCTCGTGATGCACCTCGGCCCGCCGGCTTTACGCTGGCCCGAGTCCGACGGCGGCGAGCGCCTCGCCTTTCCCACCGGCCCGATGGGCGTCCACACCTGGATGGCCCGCGTCGACACCACCGGCCGCGTCCTCACCGTCGAGAACGTCCTGGTCCCGGCCCGCTTCGCCGAGATCCAGCCCGGCATGGGCCAGGATGAAGTCCTGCGCACCCTCGGCCCGCCCCAGCCCCACTGGACCATCTACTACAAGGCCCGCGACGAGCTCGTGTGGGAATGGCGCTTCTGCGACGACTTCCAGGAGCCCGCCCGCTTCGACGTGCTCTTCGATGGCACCAGCGGCCGGGTACGCAGCACCCTGGCCCAGCCCGAGCGCCTCTCCAATCCCTGGGGACGCGGTGGCCGGCGCGACTGGTGCAGCCGCTGACCGCCCTCCTCCCGACCGCCCGCGGAGACTGCCCATGACCTTCCTCCTCGCCCTCGACCAGGGCACCACCAGCTCCCGGGCCATCGTCTTCGACGCCGCCGGCCAGGCCGTCGCCAGCGCCCAGCAGGAATTCCGCCAGCACTACCCGCAGCCCGGCTGGGTCGAGCACGACGCCGACGAGATCTGGACCACCCAGCGCGACTGCGTCCGCCTGGCCCTCGCCCGGGCCGGTCTCGCCGCGGCCGACATCGCAGCCCTGGGCATCGCCAACCAGCGGGAAACCACCGTGCTGTGGGAGCGGGCCAGCGGACGGCCCCTCGCCCCCGCCATCGTGTGGCAGGACCGCCGCACCGCCGGCCACTGCGATCGCCTGCGTGCCGCCGGTCACGCAGACCTGATCCGCGCCCGCAGCGGTCTGGAGCTGGACGCCTACTTCTCTGCCACCAAGCTCGCCTGGCTGCTGGACCACGTCCCCGACGCCCGGCGCCGCGCCGAAGCCGGCGAGCTGGCCTTCGGCACCCTCGACAGCTGGCTGGTGTGGCAGCTCACCGGCGGCACACGACACGTCACCGACCCGAGCAACGCAGCCCGCACGATGCTCTTCAACCTGCACAGCCTGGCTTGGGACGACACACTCCTCGACCTCTTCGCGATCCCCCGCACCCTGCTGCCGGAGGTGGTGGACACGGCCGGCGTCCTGGGCGCCACGCGGCCGGATCTGTTCGGCGCCCCCATCCCCATCGCCGCCCTGGCCGGCGACCAGCAGGCCGCCACCTTCGGGCAGGCCTGCTTCGCGCCGGGCAGCGCCAAGAACACCTATGGCACCGGCTGCTTCCTGATGCTCAACACCGGCGCCACGCCGGTCGCCTCCACCCAGCGCCTGCTCAGCACCGTCGGCTGGCGCCTGCCCGGCGAGACCTGCTACATGCTGGAAGGCAGCGTCTTCATCGGCGGCGCGGTGATCCAGTGGCTGCGCGACGGCCTCGGCCTGATCGAGCACGCCGCGGATGTGGAAGCCCTCGCCGCCAGCGTGCCCGACAGCGGCGGCGCCCTCCTCGTCCCGGCCTTTGCGGGCCTCGGCGCCCCCTGGTGGGACGGCCACGCCCGCGGCACCCTGGTCGGCCTGACCCGCGGTGTCACCCGTGCCCACATCGCCCGCGCCGCGCTGGACGCCATCGCCCTACAGACCGTCGACCTGGTGGACGCCATGAACCGGGACGGCGCCGGCCCCCTCCGCGAACTGCGCGTGGATGGCGGCGCTGCCCGCAACGACCTGCTCATGCAGATCCAGGCCGACCTGCTGGGCGTCCCCGTGATCCGCCCGCGCCAGACCGAGACCACCGCCCTCGGCGCCGCCTGCCTGGCCGGACTGGCGGCGGGCGTGTGGCGTTCGCCGGCGGAACTCGCCCGGCACTGGCAGGAGGAACGCCGCTTCGAGCCCACCCGCTCCGCCGACTGGCGCGCCGCGCGCCTCCACGACTGGCACCGGGCCGTGGCGCGCAGTCGCGCCTGGGCCGAAGACGCCCCGTGAAGCGCGCCGACCGCCTGATCCGCCTGCGCCACACGGCGCGCTGGGACATCCTCATCGTCGGCGGCGGCGCCACCGGCCTGGGCTGCGCCGTGGATGCGGCCGCCCGCGGCCACTCCACCCTGCTGCTGGAAGCCGGCGACTTTGCCGGCGGCACCAGTTCCCGCTCCACCAAGCTGATCCATGGTGGCGTGCGCTACCTGGCCCAGGGCCGCCTCGGGCTGGTCCGCGAAGCCCTCGCCGAACGCACCCGCCTGCTCCGCAACGCGCCCCACCTGGTCCATCCCCAGGGCTTCGTGGTGCCGGTCCACGGCGCCTGGGAGGGTCTGCGCCTGGGCCTCGGCTTGCGCCTGTACGACCACCTCGCCGGCGCAGACGGTCTGGGCCCCTGCCGCAGCCTGTCCGCGGACGCCACCCTCGCCGCCCTGCCCGGCCTGCGTCCGGATGGCCTGCGCGGCGGCCTCCGCTACCAGGACGCCCGCTTCGACGACGCGCGCCTGGCCATCACCCTGATGCGCAGCGCCGAAGCCCTGGGCGCCCTCACCCTCAACGCCCTGCGCGTCACCGGCCTGCTCCACGCGGGCGGTCGCGTCGCCGGCGTGGCAGCCGAGGATGGCGAGACCGGCGAACACTTCGAGCTGCCCGCGCGGGTCGTCATCAACGCCACCGGGGTGTGGAGCGATGCCGTGCGACGCCTCGACGACCCGGACGCACCGCCGCAGCTGGCCCCCAGCCAGGGCGCCCACGTGGTGGTGGACCGGGATTTCCTGCCCGGCGACGACGCCCTCCTGATCCCCCGCACCGACGACGGCCGGGTGCTTTTCGTCATCCCCTGGCAGGGCCGTCTGCTCCTCGGCACCACCGACACACCGCGGACCGACCTGCCGGCCGAGCCCCGCCCGCTGGACGCCGAGATCGACTTCATCCTCACCACCGCCGCCCGCTACCTGACCCGTGCGCCGAGGCGGGACGACGTGCGCAGCGCCTTTGCCGGCCTGCGCCCCCTGATCGGCGGCACCGGCGCCAGCGCCCGCCTGAGCCGCGAGCACCTCATCCAGGTCTCGACCCGCGGCCTCGTCAGCGTGGCGGGCGGAAAATGGACCACTTACCGGAGCATGGCCGAGGCGGTGGTGGACCGCGCCGAGGCGGTTGGCGGCCTGCCCCCACGACCCTGCCCGACCCCCACGCTACGCCTCTTCGGCGCCCCAACCGCGCCGACCGGCGATGTGTACGGCTGCGAGCGCGCAGCCATCGAGCGTCTGCCCGGCGCCGGCCGGCGTCTGCATCCTGCCTTCACCCTGAGCGAGGCCGAGGTGCGCCATGCAGCGCGCGCAGAACAGGCCCGCAGCGTGGCCGACGTCCTCGCCCGCCGCCACCGGGCCCTGTTCATCGACGCCGCCGCCGCCCAGCAGGCCGCCCCCGCCGTGGCGGCGGTCATGGCCAGCGAACTGGGCTGGGATGCACCGCGCACCCATGAAATGACGGAAGCCTTCCACCGTCTGGCGGAAGGCTTCCGGTAAGCCCACGCCGGCCCCAGGGCCGGGCCTCGCGGGTCAGGCTTCGGCGATGCGCCGGGCGATGTGCTCCAGCGCCTCTTCCACCTGATCCACCAGCACCAGGCACAGGTCGCCCGGCTGGAGCTTGGCAAAGGCGGTGTCGATGGCGAGGAACTCGCCGCGGATCTCAAGGACCTCGGTGGCCCGCTTGGCCTGGGTCAGCCCTTCCCGCAGCAGAGCCAGCACCTCGCCGTCGGCGCGGCCACGCTGGCACAGATCCTGGTACAGCACCACCTCATCAAAGATGTCGCCAAGGATCTGGGTCTGGCGGCGCAGGTCCTCGTCGCGGCGGTCGCCGGCGCCGCTGATCACCACCGAGCGACGCTTGGCCGGGATGCTCTCGACGGCCTGCACCAGGGCCAGGATGGCGTCCGGGTTGTGGCCGTAGTCGGCGATCACGGTGGCGCCCTTGTAATCGAACACGTTGAAGCGTCCGGGCGCCGTGGCGGCATCATTCACGAAAGTCGCCACGCCGGCGCGGATCGTCTCCGGATCGATGCCCAGGGCCCACGCCGCGGCGATGGAGGCCATGGCGTTCTCCACCTGGAAAGAGATGGTGCCGTTGCGGGTGAGGGGAATCTGCGCCAGCGGAATGCGGAATTCCCGGTCCTTCTGGGCGGCGACGATGGCGTCCTCATCGACAAAGACCACCCGGTGACCCTGCACGCGGTGGGTGGCGAGCACCGGGTTGTGCTCGTCGGCGGCAAAGAACAGCACCGAGCCGGGGCAGGCGCTGGCCATCCTGACGACCATCGGGTCGGCCGCGTTGAGCACCGCGGTGCCGTGGGGCGCCACGTTCTGCACGATGACCCGCTTGACCACCGCCAGATCCTCGACGGTGCTGATGTAGGACAGGCCCAGGTGGTCGCCCATGCCGATGTTGGTGACCACTGCCACGTCGCAGCGGTCGAAGGCGAGGCCTTCCCGCAGCACGCCGCCGCGGGCGGTCTCGAACACCGCCGCGTCCACGTCCGGATGCATGAGGATGTTGCGGGCGCTGCGCGGGCCCGAGCAGTCGCCCGTGTCAATGCGCCGCGCGCCCACGTAGACGCCGTCCGAGTTGGTCATGCCCACGCGCTTGCCGGTGACGCCCAGCAAATGCGCGGTGAGACGCACTGTGGTGGTCTTGCCGTTGGTGCCCGCCACCGCCACCACCGGGATGCGGCCGTTCTCGCCGGGCGCGAACATGTTGCCGACGATGGCCTCGCCCACCGGGCGGCCCTTGCCGTAGGACGGCTGCAGGTGCATGCGCAGGCCGGGCGCGGCATTGCATTCGACGATGCCGCCGCTCTGGGCTTCGAGGGGCTCCAGCACGCTGTCGCACACCACGTCCACGCCGCAGATGTCGAGGCCGATGTTCTTGGCCGCGGCGATGGCCCGCTCGGCCACCTCGGGGTGGACGTCGTCGGTCACGTCGGTGGCGGTGCCGCCGGTGGACAGGTTGGCGTTGTTGC
>DAOQMM010000145.1:0-5698 GCA_035335645.1 Rhodocyclaceae bacterium
GCATGCGGGGCGAGTGACGCGCATCGCCGGCACCGTTCCCAGGTCGGCGACGTCGGGGGTACAGGGGCCGGGCAACACGCACCGCATCCCTACCCCTCTTCACTGCAGATCAACGGGCCACAAAAACGGGCCCGCAGGCCCGTTAGATTCACTACCGAAAGCGGCGTCCGCCGCGTCAGCGCTACCGCCTTACACCACCACCGTCTGCGCCTGACCTTCCCCGCGGGCTTCGATGGTGCCGAGGGTGTACACCGTCTCGCCCGTGGAACGCAGTTGCGCAGCCGCCGCGTCGGCGTCTTCGGCGGCGACGATCACCACCATGCCGATGCCGCAGTTGAAGACACGGTACATCTCCTGAGCCTCCACGTTGCCGGCGCCCTTGAGCCACTGGAAGAGGTAGGGCATCTCCCAGGCGTCCTGGCGGAGGACGGCGGTCAGGTGGTCGGCGAGGACGCGGGGCACGTTCTCCAGGAGGCCGCCGCCGGTGATGTGGGCCATGCCCTTCACCAGGCCGGGGCGCTGGGCCATCAGGGCCAGCAGGGATTTCACGTAGATGCGGGTCGGGGCGAGGATCACGTCCTTGAGGGTCTGGCCGTGGAAGTCGCCGTCCAGGTTGGGCTGGGTGAGCTCGATGATCTTGCGGATCAGGGAGTAGCCGTTGGAGTGGGCGCCGCTGGAGGCAAGACCCAGCACCACGTCGCCGGGACGAATGGTGGAGCCGTCGATGATCTGGGACTTCTCGACCGCGCCGACGGCGAAGCCGGCCAGGTCGTATTCGCCGTCCGGGTACATGCTGGGCATCTCGGCGGTCTCGCCGCCGATGAGGGCGCAGCCGGCCAGCTCGCAGCCGCGGGCGATGCCTTCCACCACGGTGGCAGCGGTGTCCACGTCCAGCTTGCCGCAGGCGAAGTAGTCCAGGAAGAACAGGGGCTCGGCGCCCTGCACCAGGATGTCGTTGACGCTCATGGCCACCAGATCCTGGCCCACGGTGTCGTGCTTGTTGAGCTGGAAGGCCAGCTTGAGCTTGGTGCCCACGCCGTCGGTGCCGGACACCAGCACCGGCTCCTTGAACTTCCTGGAGATCTCGAAGAGGGCGCCGAAGCCGCCGATGCCGCCCAGCACCTCGGGGCGCATGGTGCGCTTGGCAAAGGGCTTGATGCGGTCCACCAGGGCATCGCCGGCGTCGATATCCACACCGGCATCGCGATAAGTAAGGGAGCTCATGGGCTGTGATCTTCTCTGGAACGGCCGGCGGCAGGGGGTTGAGGCACTTTCGGGACGCTATTCGGTTGAGCGCCCCGCCGCGACCGGCTACATTAACGGGCCTTGCGCGGGTTCCGGCCGGCGGGAAGACTTCCCGGGCCCCGATCCACGCGCGCAAACCCGGATTTTAGCTGAATTGTGACCCGACCGCGTCGCTCACCACCGCCCGACGCCCCGGCCCCCCGCCGCGCCCCGTGAAGCAGCTCACCCTCGATCTCCTCGCCGACGCCCCGCCCCTGCTGGACAGCTTCGTGCCCGGCGCCAACGCCGACCTCCTCGCCGCCCTGTTCGAATGCGTGCCGGTGGCCGACACGCCCCAGCACCTCTACCTGTGGGGCGACGCCGGCAGCGGGCGCAGCCACCTGCTGCGGGGCGTGGTCACCGCCGCCGCCCAGGCCGGCCGACCCGCCTGCTACCTGCGCGCCGCCGACGTGGTCGACACGCTGCCGGATGCCCCGGCGCTGCTGCTGGCGGTGGATGACGTGGAGCGCCTCGGCGCGGACGCCCAGATCGCCCTGTTCCGCGCCTGCAACGCCGCCCGCGGCCAGCGCATGACCCTCGTCACCAGCGGCGCCGTGCCGCCGCGGGATCTGCCCCTGCGGGAAGACCTGCGCACCCGCATCGGCCAGAGCCTGATCTTCGAGGTCAAGGCCCTCGGCGACGACGAGCGCGCCGCCATCCTCGCCGCCCACGCCGACGCGCGGGGCATGCGCCTGGAGGCGGACCTGGTTCAGTACCTGCTGCGCCACGCGCCGCGGGATCTCAAGAGCCTGCTGCGTACCGTGGACGCCCTCGACGCCGCGTCCCTGGAGCGCAAGCGCGCCATCACCCTGCCCCTGCTGCGGGACGTCCTGCAGCACGTCCCCCCGACCGCCTGAACCGCCATGGAACTCGTACTCTTCGACCTGGACAACACCCTGCTCGCCGGCGACTCGGATTTCGAGTGGGCCCAATTCCTCATCGCCAAGGGCGTGCTCGACAAGGAAGTCTACGAGGCCCGCAACCTGGCCTTCTACGAGCAGTACAAGGCCGGCACCCTGGACATCTACGAATTCCTGGACTTCCAGCTCCTGCCCCTCGCCCGCCACAGCCGCGAGCAGCTCGACCTGTGGCACCGGGAATTCATGGACAGCCGCATCCGCCCCATGATGACGCCCGCCGCCCGCGCCCTGGTGCGGCGCCACCTGGACTCCCGCGCGGTGGTGGCCATCGTCACCGCCACCAACAGCTTCGTCACCGGCCCCATCGGCCGCGCCTTCGAGATTCCCCACCTGGTGGCCACCGTGCCGGCCCAGGAGCACGGCGTCTTCACCGGCAAGCCCCGCGGCACGCCGGCCTTCAAGGCGGGCAAGATCGAGCGCGTGGAAAACTGGCTGGAAGCCCTCGGCCTGCACTGGGGCAGCTTCCGCCGCAGCTGGTTCTACAGCGACTCCCACAACGACCTGCCCCTGCTGGAGAAGGTCTCCGACCCGGTGGCCGTGGATCCGGACGACACCCTGCGCGCCCACGCCACCGCCCGCGGCTGGAACATCCTCAGCCTGCGCTGACGGGGCCCCGGCGGCGGTCCGGGCGCCCCGTCACAGACCGTTGGCGCGGAACCACGCCAGCAGCCGCGCCCAGCCGTCCGCCGCCTCCGCGGCCCGATAGCTGGGCCGGTAGTCCGCGTGGAAGGCGTGGCCCGCGTCCGGGTAAAGCACCAGCTCGCCCCGCTTGCCCGCCGCCGCCAGACGCTCGCGCATCGCCTCCACATCGCTCACCGGGATGCCCTGGTCCTTGGCCCCGTAGAGGCCCAGCACCGGCGCCTGCAGCGCCTCCACCACGTCGAGCGGATGGGTGGGCGTGTTCGCCGACGGCGTGCCGTCGAGCCGCCCGTACCAGGCCACCGCCGCCTTCAGGCCGGCGTGCCGGGCTGCGAACAGCCAGGCGATGCGCCCGCCCCAGCAGAAGCCGGTGATGCCCAGCCGGCCGTCGCCGCCCTGGGTCAGCGCCCACTCGGCGCAGGCCTCCAGATCGCCCAGCACCTGGGCGTCCGGCACCTTCGCCACGATGTTCGCCTGGATCTCCGCCACGCTGGCCAGCGCGGACGGGTCGCCCTGGCGCTGGAACAGGTTGGGCGCGATGGCCAGATAGCCCGCCCGTGCCAGGCGCCGGCAGACGTCGCGGATGTACTCATGGACGCCGAAGATCTCCTGCACCACCAGCACCACCGGCACGGGGCCATCCCCCGCCGGGCGCGCCCGGTAGGCCGCCAGCGCCACGCCATCCGGCGCCACGATGCGCACCTCGCCCGCCAGCAGGCCATCTGCCGGCGTGTGGATCACGTCCTGGCCCAGAGCCGGACGCACCGACAGGGCAAAGCCCGCCGCCAGGGCGGCCCCGACGAAGGTCCGCCGGCCCACGGACTGGCCGGGCACGAGGCTGTCAAAATCGGGATCGGTCACGGTGTCGGTGTCGTGCATGGCGCGCTCCTGGAGGATGGGGTCGGTCGCCAGCATACGCGCAAATGGTGATGCCCGAGACCGCGGGGAACGGGGACGTCACCGACGGCACGGCAGGCGAACCGGCCTCCCATCGACACATCCCGCAGACCGGCGAACCGGACTGCGCCGCGCCGGCGCCCGCACCGCGCAGACCGCGCGGGGAAACGGCCGCTGGCGGACATCGCGAAAACCGCGATCCGCCGCCCTGCGTCAACCCCGCGCCGCGGCCGGGGCGCCCTGGATGCGCGCCAGGCGCAGACCGACGACGAAGCTCGCCGCCATCACCGTCACCACGACGGCGCCCAGCAGCAGCTCCTTGCCCTCGCCCCAGGCCTCGATGCGCGGCGAGAGCAGCCGCGCCAGGCCGTAGGCCGCCACCAGCAGGCTCATGCCCGCCACCGCCAGGGCCATCACCCGCGAGGCAATGCGCGCCACGCCGTCCGCGCGGGCGATCAGGCGGGCGATCCAGAAGCCATTGGCGCCGTCGGCCACCAGCATGCCCAGCACGAAGCACCCCGCCAGCCCGGCCGCGCGCAGGGCGCCACCACCGACGCCGCTGCCGCCCGCCACGGCGAACAGGGCCGCCTGGCTCAGGGTGTCGAAGGACAGGGCGAACAGCGCGCCCACCAGGGCCACGCCGGCGGGATGACTGACCTCGGCGAGGCGGCCGAGCCAGCGCCCTTTCAGGCCTAGCGGACGCACCACCGCATCCCGGGGCGCGGCCAGCACCGCACCGAGATTGAGCACGCCCAGCCCGAGCAGGAACAGGATGGAGATGCCGGCGCCGGACAGCTCCAGCCATTCCGGCGCCTGCCAGCCGCGGGACAGCAGGCTCGCCCCCACCGCCACCGCCAGCACCACGGCGCCGTGGCCCAGGGAGAACAGGGTGCCGCAGAGGCGTGCCAGCCGCGGCCGGCTACGGGCATTGAAGCGCGTCAGGCCGTCGATGGTGGCCAGGTGGTCCGCGTCGAAGCCATGCTTGAGCCCGAGCAGGAACACCAGGGCGACGAGGCTCGGGCTGTCGAGGGGCAGGCTTTCCATGGGACGGGCTCCGCGGCGTAGGAAAAAACTCTGAAGGTGCTTACAAGAAGCATGCCACGGAATGAAGCCCGTCGCGACGGGCAATGGGTGCGCGGCGCCGGCAAGTCCCTTTCCGCCCGCCCCGCCACACCGGCAGGACGACGACCGCCCCACCTGCGGCGCGTCAGTCCGCCAGGGGCAGGCGCAGGGTGAAGCATGCGCCGCCGCGGGGATGATTGCCCGCCGTCAGGCGCCCGCCGTGGCGCTCCACGATGCCGTAGCTGATGGACAAACCCAGGCCGGTGCCGCTGCCCACCGGCTTGGTGGTGAAGAAGGGATCGAAGATGTGAGGCAGGTGGCGGTCCTCGATGCCGCTGCCGTTGTCGTGAAAGTCCAGCACGACTTCGCGACGCGCGCCCGCCGCCGCGATCTGGCCGCGGATCTCCAGCCGCGCCGGGTGCTGCCCGGCGGTGGCGTCGCAGGCGTTCTGCACCAGGTTCATCACCACCTGCTGCATCTGCCCCGCGGAGCCCGTCACCTGCAGCCCCGGCGGCAGGTGCACAGTCACCCGGAAGCGTTCCGGTGCGGCCTTGCTTACCCAGGTGACGGAGCGATCGATCACCGCCGCCAGATCGAAGCGGGCGTTCTCCTCCCGGTCCAGCGCGGAGAAGCGCTTGAGGCCGTCCACGATGTCGCGGGTGCGCTCCGCCCCTTCGATGGTTCCGTCGATGAGGGGCTCCAGGTCCTTCAGGATGCGGTCGATGCGCAGGCGCTCCCGCAGGTCCGCCAGGGCCTCCGCCCCGACGCCGCCATGCACCGCGGCCAGGTATTCCTCCAGACGCTGGGCGTAGCGGCGCAGGGCGTGGGTGTTGCCGAGGATGAAGCTGATGGGGTTGTTGAGCTCGTGGGCCACGCCCGCCACCAGACGCCCGAGG
>DAOQMM010000146.1:0-5673 GCA_035335645.1 Rhodocyclaceae bacterium
CCAAAAAAAAGCCGGCCCGGAGGCCGGCAAATTCCTAGGTGCCAGAGAATGAAATCGGTGGGGCAGCGCCTGCGCCCGTGGGGATCAGCGGCGCTGCCGGCGTGCCGCGCCCAGCACGCCGAGGGCGCCCAGCAGCAGGGCGGCGGTGGCAGGTTCCGGGACGCGGCTGGGGTCGAGGGTGATGATGTCGTTCGAGCACAGCATGGTCCACTCGAGGGTGAAGGCCTCGGTGGGCCCGCTGGATGTCCAGTGCTGGCCAAAGGCGGTGACCGGAATCTCCAGCTCGTAGAACCAGTGGTTGCCGCCCAGGACGCCCATGTTGGTGAAGACGGTGGAGATGGCCAGCGCGGCATCGCCCACGTCGGTGCCCGTCTTCACCGCGGTGATGTACTGGGAATGGGCCGGGTCATAGACGCCGGGTGCGGTCCACAAGCCCTTGGCCCAGTCAGCGTTGGTGGTGGCGACCACGTCGCCCTGATGCAGGGTGGTGGAGCGGTCGGCGGTGAGGATGCCGTAGTCCCAGCTGCCGTCGCGGCCGAAGTCGATGGCGAAGTCACCGCGGCCGAAGGACGTGCTGCCGTTGGTGACGGTGCTCGGGTCGTGGCCGGTGATCAGGGCGATGTCCAGGTAGGTCTGGCCGTTGGCGTGGGTGCTCCAGGTGGCGTAGAGCGCTTCCGCGTCGTAGGCCTGACCGCCCCAGCCGGGGCTCAGGTAGCCGCTGTTGGAATTGTCCTGGTCTTCCACCGTGTAGAAGATGCCGGAGGTGGGCTTCCAGCCGGCGGCGGTGCCGTTGTTGGAGATGCCCCAGTCGCTGAAGTTGCCATCCACGGCAATGGAGCCGGCGTGGCCGGGCAGGGCGAAGGCGAGGCCGAAGCCGGCGAGGGTCAGGGCCGCGAAGGTGTGCTTGTTCATGATTCCGCACCACTTGAAATGTCGATGGCACGGAGCTTAGGCGCCTGAAATCCGCATCAGGCGGTACTTCTCCACGGAATGCGGGTGGGATGGGGGAAATGAAAAGGCGGTCGCGACCCGTGTCACGCCCGCCTTGAAGATGCGCGGTGCCCGCACGGGGCACCCGTGTGTTCAGACGAAGAGGCAGTTCTCCAGGCGACCGCAGAGGGCGGGCTCCGGCGTCTTGGTGTAGTCCTTTTCGAGCCGGTCGGAGACCATCTGCGCGGTGTTGCGGTCCATCTCGTGATTGAGCATGCCCATGAAGGCGGGCGGGGCGACGAGGATGGCGCGGCCGAACTTGTTGCGACTTCGGCCCTGGTAGAGTTCCTTCGCCAGCATCTGGGCGAAGGAGCGGGCGGCATTCTGTTTGGGCGGGGTGGCGGGTTCGCGGGCGCCGTGTCCGCTGCCGGCCTGGAGCAGGCCCGCGCGGTCGGTGACGAGATCGGCGTTCTTCATGCGGCTTTGCGGATGGACCAGTTCCTTGATGAGCTGCAGTCCCTTGTTCGGTCCCAGGTTGGCGTACAGACGGGCCAGGCTGGCGTTGGCGACCAGAATCCAGGTAATAGCCATGAATCGCTCTCCATAGAATTGCAAAATGCCGTGGACGGCTTTCTCACTGTAGATGCGATCCGGCCGGCATTCAAAGTGACGTTGCGGAAATGTGTCGGCCCGTTAAATCTTTGTTGACGCCGCCGCCTCCTGCGCCCGTGGATCCTGCCGGTAGTAGCGGGAAAACTGTTCGTAAACAGCAGGGTATTCCGCAGCCAGGCGGCCTGGCGTTTCGAAGAAGGCCTCGCTCAGCACGGCGAAGAACTCGCCCGGGTCCTGGCTGGCGTAGGGATCGAGGGCGGTGTCCTCGCCAGCGTCTACGCGTCGGCAGAAGTCCTCGTAGGCGGGCCGGAAGGCGTCGGCCCAGGCCTGGGGCGACATCCCGGGCGGCAGCGCGGGAAAGCCGTCCACCTCGCCGTTGCCCATGTCCAGCTTGTGGGCAAATTCGTGGATCACCACGTTGACGCCGTCCGGCGCGTCGTCGCCGTCCCCGTCGAACCAGGACAGCAGCACCGGCCCGCCGTCCCAGGCCTCGCCGAGCACCTCGTCGTCGTATTCATGCACCACGCCATCCTCGTCCACATCCTGCCGCGGAATCACGAAATCCCCCGGATAGACCACGATGCCCACCCAGCCCGCGTAGGCGTCCAGGCCGATGTGGAGCACCGGCAGGCAGGCCTGCAGGGCGATGGAGAGGAGCATCGCGTCGGTGACCTGCAGGCCGTGGGCGCCGTGGATCTCCTTGTCGGCGAGGAATTCCAGGGCCATGCGGCGCAGGGCCGGGCGGTCGTCGGCGGGCAGCCAGGCGAGGAAGGGCAGGGTGGCCTCCACCGCGTCCCATTGGGCGGCGGTGACGGTCAGGCGGTCGGCGGCGCGTTGGCGGCGCCAGCGGCGGAAGGCGGCAAACATGGTGCGATGGTAGCCGAGGCGGGAACCGGGCGGCGGGTGTGGAGTCCATCACTGCGGACGATCCAGGTCAAACCCCTGCCATTCTGGCTGTAGGATAATGTCGTCATGGTTGCCGTTACCCATTCCATCTCCCAGTCGACCTCCGCGTCATCCCCCCAGGAACTGCTCTGTGAAGGCCTTCAGCCCGGCGACGCCGTGCGCGTGGCGGAAGCCCTCGCGTGGGCCCATTCGCTGTATGGGGCGCGCACCCTGGGCACCGGCGAACCCGTGTGGGAGCACGCCCTCGGCACGGCCCTGATCGCGGCTTCCCTGCGCCTCGACGCGGACACCCGCATCGCCGCCCTGTGCTTTGCGGTGGGCGATGTGCTCGATCATCCGGGCGACCGCATCGCCGAGCACTTCGGCGCCGGCGTGGCGGGGCTGGTGGATGGCCTGCGCCGCCTCAACGGCCTGCGCGTGCTCACCCGCCTGACAGCCCTCGCCAGCGCGCCGGAGATCCGCGCCCAGACCGAAGTCCTGCGCAAGATGCTGCTGGCCATGGTGGAAGACATCCGCGTGGTGCTGCTGCGCGTGGCCTCGCGCACCCAGACCCTGCGCTACTTCACCGATCACCCCGGCCCCACCCGCGACGCCATGGCGCGGGAAAGCCTGGACATCTACGCCCCGCTGGCCAACCGCCTGGGCATCTGGCAGCTCAAATGGGAACTGGAAGACCTGTCCTTCCGTTTTCTGGAGCCCGACACCTACAAGCGCATCGCCAAGATGCTCGACGAGCGCCGCGTGGAGCGGGAGCAGTTCATCGTGGATGCGGTTGAGCGGGTCAAGCGCGAAGTTGCCGCCATCGGCGTCGAGGCCGAGGTCTATGGCCGGCCCAAGCACATCTACAGCATCTACAACAAGATGCGCTCCAAGCGCCTGGATTTCTCCCAGATCTACGACGTGCGCGCCCTGCGCGTGCTGGTGCACGAGGTCAAGGACTGCTACGCCGTGCTGGGCATCGTGCATCAGATGTGGACGCCGATCCCCAAGGAGTTCGACGACTACATCTCCATGCCCAAGGGCAACAACTACCAGTCCCTGCACACCGCCGTGTATGCCGGCGACGGGCGCTCGCTGGAGGTGCAGATCCGCACCCACGACATGCACCATCACGCCGAGCTGGGCGTGGCCGCCCACTGGCGCTACAAGGAAGGCTCCGGTGCCGCCGCCGGCGCCTACGACGAAAAGATCGCCCTGCTGCGCAGTCTGCTCTCGTGGCGCGACGAGGTGACCGACGCCGCCGACTGGCTGGAACAGTTCAAGCGCGCCTCCCTGGATGACACCATCTACGTGCTCACGCCGCAGGGGCGGGTCATCGACCTGCAGCGGGGCGCCACGCCCATCGACTTCGCTTACCGGGTGCACACGGATCTGGGCCACCGCTGCCGCGGCGCCAAGGTCAATGGCCAGCTCGTCACCCTCAACACGCCCCTGGAAAGCGGCCAGACCGTCGAGATCATGTCCGCCAAGGAAGGCGGCCCCTCCCGCGACTGGCTCAACCCGCACCAGGCCTACGTGGCCACGCCGCGGGCCCGGCAGAAGATCAAGCAGTTCTTCAGCGCCCAGGAAGAAGAGGAGCTCCTCGTCCGCGGGCGCAGCGTGCTCACCCGCGAAATGCAGCGGGAAGGCTTCGCCCAGACCAACATCGACGAACTGGCCACGCGCCTCGGCTTCAAGACCGCCGAAGCCATGTTCATCGCCGCCGGCCGCGGCGAGCTGGGGCCCCGCGCCATCCAGACCGCCCTGCGCGGCGCAGATGCCGACGACACCGCGCCCGAACCGGAAGTCCTCATCGGCCGCCAGCACAGCGCCAACGCCGGCGACACCATCCTCATCGTGGGCGTGGGCAAGCTGATGACTTCCCTCGGCCGCTGCTGCAAGCCCGCGCCGCCCGACGCGATCCAGGGCTACGTCACCCGCGGGCGCGGCGTGTCCATCCACCGTATCGAATGCCGCGACTTCCAGGAACTGGCCCGCGCCCACCCGGAACGCCTCGTCGCCGCCCAGTGGGGCAGCGCCGCCGCGCCCAAGGACACCGCCGTCTTCCCGGTGGACATCCTCGTCCACGCCCGCGACCGCCAGGGCCTCTTGCGGGACATCTCCGAAGTCCTGTCCCGCGAAAAGCTCAACGTGATCGCCGTGAACACCCTCAGCCGCAAGGGCGCCGCACGCATGCGCTTCACCATCGAAGTGCAGGGCGTGCAGCAGATCCAGCGCGCCATCAGCCTGATTCACGAGATCAAGGACGTCACCGACGTGGAGCGGGGCTAGGGCGGCACGCATGACGGACCGCCAGCCCCATCACTACGCCTGGCTGTCCATCGCCGCGGCGCTCTTCACCATTGCGTTCAAGGCCCTCGCCTGGTGGCTCACCGGATCCGTCGGCCTGCTCTCGGATGCGCTGGAATCCTTCGTCAACCTGGCCGGCGCCTGCTTCGCCCTGTGGATGATCCTGGTCACCCGCCTGCCGCCGGACCGGGGCCACCCTTTTGGCCACGGCAAGGCCGAATATTTCTCCAGCGGCTTCGAAGGCATCCTCATCCTCGGCGCCGCGCTGGCCATCATCGCCGCCGCGGCGGAACGCCTGCTCCAGCCCCAGCCCCTCGAATCCCCCGGCTGGGGCCTCGTCTGGTCCGGCGTCGCCACCGCCATCAACTTTGGCGTCGCCCGCACCCTCGCGCGGGCCGGCCGCCAGTTCAATTCCATCGCCCTGCAGGCCGATGCCCGCCACCTGATGACCGATGTGTGGACCTCCGTCGGCGTCATCCTCGGCGTCGGCCTCGTCGCCGCCACCGGCTGGCTGCGCCTCGACCCCCTCATCGCCCTCGCCGTGGGCGCCCAGATCGTCGTCGAAGCCGTGCGCCTGCTGCGGGAATCCATCGACGGCCTGATGGACCGCAGCCTCGACGGCGACGCCCTCAACCGCGCCGAAGCCGCCCTCGCGCCCTTCCGCCAGCGCGGCATCGCCTTCACCGCCCTGCGCACCCGCCGCGCCGGCGCCAGCGCCTTCGTCCAGGTGACGGTCCGCGTCCCCGGCGACTGGAGCGTGCGCAGCGGGCACGCCTGCCTGGACGACGTGGAAGCCGCCCTGCGCACCGCGCTGCCGGGGGCGGAGGTCATCACCCACCTGGAGCCCTTGTCGTAAGGGCGCGAGGCGCGCGGGGGCAGGGCAGGGGGACGATGGGGTGCGTCCCCGGCAGGCACGCCGCCCTGCGGCGTGGCCGA
>DAOQMM010000147.1:0-5509 GCA_035335645.1 Rhodocyclaceae bacterium
AGCAGGTCGTCCGGCGTGAACTCGCCGGTGATGGCATTGATCGCGTCCTGGGCGAGGCGCAGCTCTTCTGCCAGGAGTTCCAGGGCATGGCCGGCGTCGCGGGCTGCGCTCACCCGGGCGCGGGCCTCCCGCAGTGCGATCAGATGACGCTCACGGGCGAGGATGACGTCTTCTCCGTGACGATGCCACCCCGCCACCCGCAGCAGCTCGGTACGCAGCAGGTCGACGCCCTCCCCGGCCTTCGCCGAGAGATACAGGCTCACGCCGATGTCACCCTGCTCCACGCGCTCCGACGCCCGTCCCGACAGGTCCACCTTGTTGAACACCGTGATGCGCTCTACCCCGGCCGGCAGCCGCGCATCGATCGCGGCGTCCGCCTCCGTGAGTCCGGCGCGGACATCCACCAGGCGTACCACCACGTCGGCCCGCGCGATCTCCTGCCACGTACGGGCGATGCCGATCTTCTCGACCTCGTCCGAAGTCTCACGCAGACCCGCCGTATCGGTGATGTGCAGCGGGATGCCTTCGATCTGGATCGTCTCGCGCAGCGCGTCGCGGGTGGTGCCGGCGATGTCCGTGACGATGGCGCGCTCTTCGCCGGCGAGGCGGTTGAGCAGGCTCGACTTGCCCACGTTGGGCTGACCCACCAGCACCACATGCAGGCCGTTGCGCAGCAGGCTGCCCTGCTTCGCCCGGTCGAGGATGGCGGCCAGTTCGCCCTCCATCACGGCCAGGCGTTCAAAGGCGCGAGCCTCCACGAGGAAGTCGATGTCCTCGTCCGGAAAATCCAGGGTCGCCTCCACCAGCATGCGCAGATCGATCAGGCGATCCCGCAGGGCATGCACTTCGCTGGAGAAAGCGCCACTCAGGGAGCGCACCGCCGAACGGGCCGCCGCGGTGGTGGACGCTTCGATGAGATCGGCGACGCTCTCGGCCTGGGCCAGGTCGAGCTTGCCGTTGAGGAAGGCACGACGGGTGAATTCGCCCGGCTCCGCCAGACGGGCACCCAGCTCGAGGCAGCGGCCGAGGAGCAACTGCATCACCACCGGGCCGCCGTGCCCTTGCAGCTCGATGACGTCTTCACCGGTGAAGGAGTGGGGCGCCGGGAAGTAGAGGAGCAGCCCCTCGTCGATCAGCCCGCCCGCCGCGTCGCGAAAGCGGCAGAAGCGGGCGGTCCGGGGCTGCGTGTCGCCCCCGCCCAGAATGCGGGCAAGGGGCGCCAGATCGGATCCGGACAGCCGGACCACACCGATGCCGCCGCGCCCCGGCGCGGTGGCAATCGCGGCGATCAGCTCACTCGGCGGCCTTGCCACCGGCTTCGATCATCCGGTTGATCTGCCACTGCTGGGCAATGGACAGGCAGTTGTTGACCACCCAGTACAGCACCAGACCGGCCGGGAACCACAGGAACATGAAGGTGAACAGGATGGGCATCATCATCATCACCTTGGCCTGGATCGGATCGGGCGGGGCCGGATTGAGACGCTGCTGGACCAGGCTGGTGGCACCCATGATGAGCGGCAGGATGTAGTACGGATCCTTCACCGACAGATCCTGGATCCAGCCCAGCCACGGCGCACCGCGCATTTCCACCACGCCCAGCAGCACCCAGTACAGGGCAATGAAGACCGGGATCTGGATCAGGATGGGCAGGCAGCCGCCGAGGGGGTTCACCTTCTCGCGCTTGTACAGGTCCATCATGGCCTGATTCAGCTTCATCTTGTCGTCGCCGAACTGCTCCTTCATGCGCTGCAGGCGCGGGCCCAGGGTCTTCATCTTGGCCATGGACTTGTAGCTGGCGGCCGACAGGGGGAAGAACAGCGCCTTCAGGGCGATGGTGACCAGGATGATGGCCCAGCCCCAGTTGCCCGTGAGCTTGTGGAACCACTCCAGCACCCAGAACAGGGGGGCGGCGATGATGGTCAGCCAGCCGTAATCCACCACCAGATCGAAACCCTTGGCGAACTGGTCGAGACGGCTCTGTTCCTGGGGACCGGCGTACAGCGGCACGGAGACGGTGCCGCTCTGTCCCGGCGCGATGGCCGCCACGGGAACGATCACACCTGCCGCGAACAGGTCGCCGCCCAGCGCGTTGGCGAAGAACTCCCGCTCGCCTGCGGCCGGCGCCCAGCCCGCCACAAAGTAGTGCTGCACCATCGCCACCCAGCCGTCAGGCGCCTTGGTGACGAACTTGGCCTTCTTGTCGGTCACGTCCTGGAAATTCACTTTCTGGTACTTCTCGGCGTCGGTATAGAACGCCGGACCGGTGAAGGTCTGCACCCCGAAGCCGCCGGCCTGTTCCGCCGGCTTGCCGTCGCGCATGAACTGGAAGTAGGCGTGGGGCGCGATCGGAGCGCCGCTGCCGTTGGCGATCTCGTAGCTCACCTCGGCCACATAGCTGCCTCGATGGAAGGTGATCAGCTTGCTGACGCGAATGCCGTCCGCCGTAGCCGGGGCCTCCAGCCGTACCGAGACCGCGTCCTCACCGTCCTTCAGCACCCGCTCCTGGGCCGGCAGCGCGAAGCGCGTCTTGTGGGTCGGCAGGCCGTTGCCGATCAGACCACTCTGGGCTGCATACAGATGCTTCTCGCCATCGTCGAAGAGCACGTAATCGTGCTCGGCGTCACCCGTGGCCTTGTGGCGCGTGAGCTCCAGCCGGACGATGTCGCCGCCCTCGGCGGACACGTCGGCCACCAGCACGTCGGTGCGAACTTTCATGCGCGGCGCCGCAGCGGCCGGAGAGGCGATCTGCGGCACGCCCGGCACACCCGGGGCGCTCACCGTGGTGGCGGCCGTGGGCGTGGGCACCCCATTGCTGGCGGGCGCCGTCCCCGACGCCGCCGTTGCGGGCTGCGCGGGATGGGTATGCTTCTGCCAGCCATCCCACAGCATCACCATGGAAAAGGAGAACACGAGGAGGAGGATCAGGCGACGGGTATCCATCGGAGTCAGGTCGGGGATAAGAGGTGAATGGGGAATGAGGAGACGTGAGCAGGCGAGGGTTCCACGATCCGGAGCACAGCCAACCGCGCCTCAGGGCACGGGATCGTAGCCCCCGGCACTCCACGGATGGCAGCGGCACACCCGGCGCAGGCCCAGCCAGCCGCCATGCAGGGCGCCGTGACGTTCGACCGCCTCGAGGGCGTACTCGGAACAGCTCGGGAAGAAACGGCAGTTGCGCCCGAGCAAGGGACTGATGGCGTAGCGATAGGTGCGCAGGCACGCCAGCACGAGCCACTTCATCGGGGCAGGCGACCAAACAGGCCGAGCATGTCTTCGCGCATCTGGCGTTTCGTCACGGAAGCAAGCGGAGCCGACAATCGTAACACCACATCGTAACGCGGCAGGCTTGCATGGGCATGACGAAACACGTCGCGCCCGATGCGCTTCACCAGATTGCGCAGCACGGCGCGGCGGGCGAGCTTCTTGGCAACCACCAGCCCGAGGCGCGGTTCGTCTGTCCGGCAGGGGGCGTAATGGAGGGCGAAGTAGCGTCCCCGGACCACGCGCCGAAAAGCAAAAACGGATGAGAACTCATCCGTTTTGTGCAGTCGCAACGACGGCCCGAAGCCCCATGCCGGCCCGCCGGAATCTTCCGTCGCGGCACCGTTCATGGCGCCGACCGCGGAAGAAGCCTCAGACGCCGAGACGATGACGGCCCTTGGCACGACGCGCGGCGATGACCTTGCGGCCGCCACGGGTGGCCATGCGAACCAGGAAGCCGTGAGTGCGCTTGCGACGGACGACGGAAGGCTGGTAAGTACGTTTCATTTTGCTTGCCCGGAAAGTTGAGTCAAACGCGTAATTTCATACGTTAACCCTCTGTTTGTCAAGCTATATTGAACAGGGCACGGGAAGCCGCCCCGCCCGCGCCCGACAAAGGGCAGCGCGGACCCGGTAGCCGCCCGCTTCAGCCGGCCCCGCCGAGACCCGCCATCAAAGGCTCAACACCGCATTCCGCTTGTGGATAACTCGGCCTCGCGCAGGTACAATTCCGGTTTGGCCGGACGTCCCTCACGACCAGCCGCACGCCCCGTCACCGCGACGGCGCGGACGACCATAACGACAAGTGGCACCCCTTCAGCCACCCGAACCGCACCGCAGGAATTTCGTGTCCGAAGCCAGCTCCATCCCGCCCAGCACTGCCTTCTGGAACCATTGTCTCGGCTGCCTCGAGCAGGAACTGCCTGCCCAGCAGTTCAAGACCTGGATCCTGCCCCTGCGTGCCGAAGACCTCGCCGAAGGCGACGCCGCCGGTCTGCGCCTGGTCGCGCCCTCCAACTTCCACCGCCAGTGGCTGCGCGACCGCTACCTGCGGCGCATCGAGGAACTGGGCGAAGACTACTTCGGCGCGCCGCCGGTCATCGAGGTCGGCATCGCACCGGCCGGCGGTCTGCGCCGCCCGGCGGCTCCGCCGCCCGGTCCGGGCTCGGCCACGTCCGGCATCGAATCCGTCAGTACACCGGCCACCGCCGCCGTGGGCATCGCCACGCCGGTCGCCCCGGCCGTCCACACGACCCGCGCCGAAACGCCGCTCACCGCCGAGGCCGCCAATTACGAAAAATCGCGCCTGAACCCGGATTTCACCTTCGACACCCTGGTCACCGGCCGCGCCAACGACCTGGCCCGCGCCGCCGCCATGCAGGTGGCCCAGAACCCCGGCGTGTCCTACAACCCCCTGTTCATCTACGGCGGCGTGGGCCTGGGCAAGACCCACATGATTCACGCCCTCGGCAACACCGTCTTCAAGGCCGACCCGCGCAAGGTGATCCGCTACGTCCACGCCGAGGACTACTACGCCGACGTGGTGCGCGCCTACCAGCAGAAATCCTTCGACGTCTTCAAGCGCTACTACCGCTCCCTGGACGTCCTGATCATCGACGACATCCAGTTCTTCAATAACAAGAACCGCACCCAGGAAGAGTTCTTCCACGCCTTCAATGCCCTCACCGAGGCCAAGAAGCAGATCATCATCACCAGCGACACCTACCCCAAGGACGTGCAGGGCCTGGAAGACCGCCTGATCTCCCGCTTCGACTGGGGTCTCACGGTGCAGATCGAGCCGCCCGAGCTCGAGATGCGCGTCGCCATCCTCAAGAAGAAGGCCGAGGCCGAGCGCATCAGCCTGGACGAGGACGTGGCCTTCCTGATCGCCAAGAACCTGCGCTCCAACGTACGTGAGCTGGAAGGCGCCCTCAAGAAGGTGCTGGCCTTTGCCCGCTTCCACGGGCGCGACGTGACCCTGGAGGTGGCCAAGGACGCCCTCAAGGATCTGCTCAACGCCCACAACCGCCAGCTCACCGTCGAGTTCATCCAGAAGACCGTCGCCGACTACTACAAGATCAAGGTCGCCGACATGCACTCCAAGAAGCGCACCCGCGTCATCGCCCGCCCGCGCCAGGTGGCCATGGCCCTCGCCAAGGACCTCACCCCCATGAGCCTGCCCGCCATCGGCGAGGCCTTCGGCGGCCGCGACCACACCACCGTGCTGCACGCCTGCCGCACCATC
>DAOQMM010000148.1:0-5340 GCA_035335645.1 Rhodocyclaceae bacterium
CCAGAGCCCGTCCGCGCCGTCGCCCCGCCGCTGCCGCTCCCCGAGATCCGCCCGCCCCCCATGCGGACCGTCGCAGCGGAGCCCCGCCCGGGCCCGGTCCTGACCCGCCCGACCCGCGCCGCCGCGCCCGACACCCCGGTCATCGTCCAGGCGCCCACGCCGCCAGTGCCGTCCAGCGCCCCCATCAGCGCGCCGGCCGAAGCCAGCCCACGTCCTGCGCCGGTCGTCGCCGTCACGACGCCGGCCGAAGCCGCTCCGGCGCCCCACGTGGACGAAGCCCCCGATCCGGCCCTCCTCGAACGCTACGGCCGCAGCCTTTCCGGCCTCCTTGCCCGCCAGCAGAACTACCCGCGCCTGGCGGCCCTGCGCGGCTGGGAGGGCGAAGTGCAACTGCGCGTCACCATCGCCCGCAAAGGCACCATCGTCGCCACCCAGGTGCTGCGCTCCAGTGGCTTCGAGGTGCTGGACCAGAACGCCATCGCCCTCGTCACCGCCGCCGCGCCCCTGCCCCGCGTGCCGGATGCCCTGCAGGGGCGCGAGTTCCAGATCGTCGTGCCGGTGCAGTACCGGCTCGACAAGCAATCATGAACACCGCCAGCCCGACCGCAGCCCCCGGCGCCCGGACCGCCCCGACACCCGACGCCACCACCCGCGCCCTGCGCTGGCCCCGCCCGCGCCGGCTCAGCCTGCGCCTGCGCATCAGCCTCATCCTCACTGCCTTCGCCGCCCTCCTCATCCTGGCCGGCGGCGCCCTGTGGATCGCCGAAGCCCGCAACGCCATCGCCGAGGAAGTCACCTCCGCCCACCGGGTCGCCGTGCAGTGGCTCACCGTCTCGGCCCGCGCCGCCAGCGACAACGACCCCGCCTGGAGCGAACCGCGCCTCGTCGCCTACCTGCAGGCCGCCGGGCGCCTGCGCGCCAACCAGGTCGAACTGCGCGACGCCCGCGGCGCCCTGCTCTACCGCTCGCCCGGTTCGCCCTACAAGGCCGGCCGCGACGCCCCGCCCCTGTTCGTCGCGTGGATGAGCCCGGATCTCCCGGCCCGCAGCCTGCCCGCCGGCCACCTGGACATCGTCATCCAGCCCGACGCCTCCCGCGCCGTGCTGGATCTGTGGGACGACCTCACCGCCGCCGCCGGCCGCGCCCTGCTCGCCCTCATCGCCCTGTTTGCCGGCTGCTGGCTGGCGGTGGACCGGGCCCTGCGCCCCCTCGGCCAGGTCATGGCCGCCCTCGGCCACGCCGGCGACGGGCGCTTCGACACGCGCCTGCCGGAAGACGGCCCGCGCGAGCTCGCCCGCCTCGCCGAAGCCTTCAACCGCATGACCCTGCGCCTCGACCAGGCCGTCGCCGACAACGCCCGCCTGCACCACGAGCAGGCCCTCGGCCACGTCCTGCACCAGCGCCTCGAAGCCGAGCGCACCGTCATCGCCCGCGAGCTCCACGACGAGCTGGGCCAGAGCATCACCGCCGTCGCCGCCCTGGCCGGCGCCATCCTGCAACGCAGCGACGGCCAGCCCACCGTGCAGCAGAGCGCCCGCACCATCCGCGACGTGGCCGCCCACATGCAGGACGACGTGCGCGCCCTGCTCACCCGCCTGCGCCCCCAGCGCCCCGCCGAAGAAACCCTCGACGACGCCCTGCGCAGCGTGCTCGGCGCCTGGCAGCAACGCCACCCGGACATCCGCCTCGTCACCGAACTCTTCGCCGGCCCGGCGCCCCTGGGCGACGAACTTACCCTCGTCGCCCTGCGCATCGTGCAGGAATCCTGCACCAACATCGTCCGCCACGCCCAGGCCAGCCAGGCCTACGTCCGCGTGCTGCGTCAGGCCGGCCGGCTGGTGGTGGAGGTGGGCGACAACGGCCGCGGCCTGCAGCCCGCGTCCGGCCAGTCCGGCTACGGCCTCACCGGCATGCGCGAACGGGTCGCCGCGGTGCGGGGCGAGCTGCACATCAGCAGCCCACCCGGCGGCGGCACCCGCATCCGCGCCGTCCTGCCCCTCCCCGACTCCGCCCCCCATGACGCCTGAACTCAGCGCCCGCACCGTCCTCCTCGCCGACGATCACGCCATCGTCCGCATGGGCTTCCGCCTGCTCCTCGAAGGCGTCGGCGTGCACATCGTCGGCGAGGCCGAGAGCGGCGAGGAGGCCCAGCGCCTGGCTGCCGAGCTGCGCCCCGACGTGCTCGTGATGGATCTCTCCATGCCCGGCTGCGGAGGCCTCGCCGCGCTGGAACGCATTCTCGCCCGCAGCCCTGCCCAGGCCGTACTCATCGCCTCCGCCCACGCCGACGCCGTCACCGCCCGGCGCGCCCTCAAGCTCGGCGCCCGCGGTTACCTGTGCAAACGCAGCCCGCCGGGCGAACTGCTCACCGCCGTCGCCCGCATCGCCGCCGGCCAGACCTACATCGACCCCGGCATCGCGCCGGAACTCGCCCGCGGCGACAAATCCGCCGACCCCGCCGAAGCCCTCACCGACAAGGAATTCCACGTCTTCCTGCAGCTCGCCCGCGGGCGCTCGGTGAACGAAGTCGCCGCCACCTTCCACCTCAGCCCCAACACCGTGGGCACCCACCTCTATCACATCAAGCAGAAGCTCGGCGTGCAGAACATGGCCGAGCTGGCCATGGCCGCCGTCCGCGCCGGTCTCATCGAAGTCTGACCTCCAAACCAAGGAACGCCCCATGCATCCTCTGTCCCGAATCGCCCTCGCCAGCCTCGCCGCGCTGTTCACCCCCCTCATTGCGGCGCCCGCCCTGGCCGCCCGCCCCGTGCTCCACGTCAAAGAGAGCATCGTCATCGCCGCACCGCCCGCCCAGGTGTGGGCCGCGGCCGGCGACTTCGGCAACCTGGGCTGGCACCCCGCCGTGGCCAGCACCACCATCGATCAGGGCGAGAACAACCGGCCTGGCGCCGTGCGCACCGTCACCACAAAGGACGGCGCCAAGCTCGTCGAACGCCTCGTCGCCCGCGACGACGCCGCCCGCCGCCTCAGCTACACCATCATCGACTCGCCCCTGCCGGTGAGCGACTACCGCTCCACCCTGCGCGTCCTGCCGGACGGGGCGGGCAGCCGCGTCGAATGGTCCTCGCGCTTCCGCCGCAAGGCCGAAAAGCCCCTCGACGGCGCTGACGACGCGGGCGCCCGGCGCGTCATCCACAGCATCTACAGCGGCGGCCTCGGCAACCTCAAGGCCACCCTCGAAGCCCACTGACCCGTCCCCGCCATGTCCCACGCCCTCCGCCATCCCCTTCCCGCGGAGGGCATCCCCGGCCGCCGCCCGTCCGCCCCCACGCCCGCGTCCCGGTGGCGCGGCCTGGCGGGCGTCCTGAGCCTTCTCCTCGCCGCCTGCGTCCTGTTCGCGCCCCGGCTGGCCGACGCCGGCGACCTGAGCCGCGACGACCTTGCCCGCCGCTTCCAGCCGCCCCTCCACGTGGGCGACAAGCTGCGCGACATCCCCGCCTGGCCCATCACTTCCGAACTCGAACCGGAGGCCGGCCCCGTCGCCTACGCCTTCGAATCCATCGACCTGGCCCCCATCCCCGGCTTCGAAGGCACGCCCTACAACCTCCTCGTCAGCATCGACCGCAAGGGCAACTTCCTTGGCGTCGAGCTCCTGCGCCAGCACGAGCCGGTCTTCCTCTCAGGCCTCGGTGAAGGCCCCCTCAAAGACTTCCTGCGCCAGTACGAAGGCAAGAGCCTCAAGCAGGAGATCACCGTCTCCAGCCTCTACGGCAACACCCGCAGCGGTGCTGGCGCCCGGCGCGTCGTGCTCGACGGCGTCAGCAAGGCCACCGCCTCCGTGCGCATCGCCAACCAGACCGTCCTCACCGCCGCCCTCGCCGTGGCCCGCGCCCGCCTCGGCTTCGCCGCCCCCGTGGACAAAGGCCCCACCGCCGAGGCCCGCGCGGATCTCTACGAGGCCCGCAGCTTCGCCCAGCTCGTGGACGACGGCGCCATCGGCCGCCTGCACCTGCGCAACGCCGACGTGGAAAAGCTCTTCGCCGGCACCGACGCCGCCGGCCTCGACGCCGACGCCCTCGCCCGCCCCGACGACACCTTCACCGACCTCTACGTCGCCTACCTCAACGCCCCCACCATCGGCCGCGCCCTCCTCGGCGACGCCGGCCACGCCGATCTGATGCGCCGCCTCGAACCCGGCCAGCACGCCTGGTGGGTCGCCACCGCCGGTCGCGACGCCTTCATCGACGACCAGTTCACCCGCGGCACCGTGCCCGTGCGCCTCGCCTTCAGCCAGGCCGGTGGACCGGTGGAACTGCGCGACCTGGACCTCTCTCCCAGGCCCCCCGCCGGCGCCCCGCCCCTCAACGCCGCCCTGGTGCTGCGCGTCCCGCCCATGTCCGGCGTCGACCCCGCCAGCCCCGTGCGCTTCGAACTCACCCTCAACCGCAGCAAGGGCAGCATCCTGCCCCAGACCTTCCAGAAGACCGTCGCGCTGGATTACCAGCCCCCCGAGCGCCTGTTCGTCCGCCCGCCGCGGCCCCTGCCCGAATGGCTCATCGCCTGGAAGGACCGCGCCGCCGAGCTCATCGTCATCGGCCTCGCCCTCGCCGGCCTCACCGTCGTCCTCGCCCGGCCCCGCTGGATGTCCATCTCCGCGCCGCGCCTGCGCGTCTTCCGCCTCGGCTTCCTCGCCTTCACCCTGGTCTACCTCGGCTGGTACGCCCAGGGCCAGCTCTCCATCGTGCAGATCACCGGCGCCGTCAAATCCCTCGTCGCCGGCCAGGGCCTCAAGAGCTTCCTCTACGACCCCGTCAGCCTCCTCCTCATCGCCTTCACCGCCGTCAGCTTCGTCGTCTGGGGCCGCGGCACCTTCTGCGGCTGGCTGTGCCCCTTCGGCGCGCTCCAGGAATTCGCCGCCCTCCTCGCCCGCGCCCTGCGCCTGCCCGCGCTGCGCATGCCCGCCCGCCTCGGCCTCGTCCTCGAACGCAGCCGCTACGCCGTGCTCGCCGCCCTCGTCCTCGCCGCCGCCTTCGCCCCCCGCCTCGCCGAACAGGGCGTCGAGATCGAACCCTTCAAGACCGCCATCACCGTCGGCTTCAACCGGGACGGGCCCTACGTCGCCTGGGCCGTCGCCCTCCTCATCGCCGGCGGCCTCTACTACAAGTTCTTCTGCCGTTACCTCTGCCCCCTCGGCGCCGCCATGACCCTCGGCGGCCGCCTGCGCCTGCTCGACTGGCTCCCCCGCCGCGCCGAATGCGGCCAACCCTGCCAGACCTGCCGCCACCGCTGCACCTACGACGCCATCGAAAAATCCGGCGCCATCCGCTACGACCGCTGCTTCCAGTGCCTGGACTGCGTGGGGATCTACCACGACCCCGG
>DAOQMM010000149.1:0-5327 GCA_035335645.1 Rhodocyclaceae bacterium
CGGCGGAGGCGTTGATGAAGGTGCGCGGCACCGCCATCAGGCTGGTGAACAGGGCCAGCTGCGTGGCCGTGTAGGCGGGATGGGTGGTGCGCGCCATGTAGGCGACAAAGGCGGTGGTGCCGAGTCCCACCGCCAGCGCTTCCAGCCCGATCACCAGGGCCAGTACGCCCAGGCGCGCCGCGTCGGCCTCGGCCGGTCCCAGCCAGGCGAGCCACGCAAACCCGAAGATCGCCGCCCACTGCACGAAACCGAACACCCACAGGGCGCGGTTGATGCCCAGCCGGACCATCCACAGCCCGCCCAGCAGGCCGCCGATGACGCTGGGCCACAGGCCGGCGTTCTTGGCAACGAGGCCGATCTCGGTCTTGGAGAAGCCCATGTCCAGGTAGAAAGGCGTGGCCAGCGCGGTACACAGGGAATCGCCGAGCTTGTAGAGAAAGATGAAGGCCAGCACCCACAGGGCGGCGCCCACGCCGTGACGGCCGAAGAACTCGCGGAAGGGCGCCACCACCGCGTCCCGCAGGGTGCGCGGCGCGGCCGCCGCGGCCACCGGCTCACCCACCAGCAGGGTCATCAGCAGGCCCGGCAGCATGAACAGGCTGGTCACCAGGAAGACCTGCGCCCAGGGCAGATGATCCGCCAGCACCAGGGACAGGCTGCCCGGCACCAGGCCGGCCAGCTTGTAGGCGTTCACGTGGATGGCGTTGCCGATGCCCAGCTCGATCTCCGGCAGCAGCTCGCGCCGGTAGGCATCCAGGACGATGTCGAGGGTCGCCGACAGGAAGGCGATCAGCGCCGTCAGACCCACCACCAGGCCGAGCTGTCCGCCCGGCGTGAGCGTCCCGAGCCACGCCACCGCCGCCAGCAGGGCCAGCTGCGTCGCCGCCATCCAGCCCCGCCGCCGGCCCAGCAGGGGCAGGGCGAAGCGGTCCAGCAGCGGCGACCACAGGAACTTCCAGGTGTAGGGGAACTGGATCAGCGCGAAGGCGCCGATGGCCTTCAGGGACAGCCCCTCGGTCTTCAGCCACGCCGGCACCAGATTGAGCAGCAGGTACAGGGGCAGGCCCGACGAGAAGCCGGTGAGCACGCAGATCAGCATGCGCCGATTGGCCAGGGCGCGCCATGGGGAAACGGTCATGGATTCGGAACGCAGGGCGGGGTCAGGCGGGGGAGCGCCGGATGATAACAATCGGTTACTTGATTCCGGCACCCGGCCACAGAAAAATGCAGCGTCCGCCACGCCGCCAGGCGCGTCCGGACGCCGCCAGAATACAACGAGGAGACCCGCATGTACCACGTCACCGTCGCGTTCCGGGCCGACCGGGAATACGAATTCCACGTCCACGGGGACGAAGTCGCCGGCCTCGACACCGAGGCCGCGCGGGACTGGCTGCAGCAGGAATTCGACGCCCTCGAATGCACGCCCAGCAACCCGGTGGGCAAGATCCTGGTCCTCGACGTGATCCTCAACGTGGCCAAGTACGGTGGCGAATCCCGCTTCGCCCAGGGCGGCGCGTGGGCGCGGCGCTTTGCCGCGTGCACCGGCGTGGTCCTCGACCGGCCGGCGATCCGCGTGGACGTGCCCGGCTTCACGGTCGCCTGAATCCGGGCCCGCCGGGGCATCGGGCAAGCGCGTCGCCCTGGCCAAAGCCCCTCTACAAAACGGGGAGAATTGGGGGCGATTCCCGCCTCTCTTTCCGCGGTGGGCCGTCCGCCGCCGGCGCTATCGTGTCTGCTGAAGATCCGCGGCCCGACGCCCGGATCGCCCGGCCGCGCCGGGCCAACCGACCGAACCGGAGGGAAACCATGAAGATCACCAGCCCCATGCTCGGCGAAGTGGACGTGTCGCCCGAACGCATCCTCGATTTCCCGACCGGCCTGCCCGGCTTCGAGGGCAATACCCGCTTCACCCTGCTCCACGCCGAGGGCGACGCCCCCAAGGTCTTCCTGCTGCAGAGCCTGGACGACACCGCCGTGGCCTTCTCGGTCACCACGCCCGATGTGCTGGGCCTCAACTACGAATTCACCCTCAGCGACGACGAGGTCGCCGCCCTGCAACTGGCCAGCGCCGACGATGCCTGCGTGCTCCTCATCGTCAGCCGCGACGAAGACACGACGGCCCCCCTGCGGGCCAGCCTGATGGCGCCGGTGGTGCTCAACACCACCACCCGCCGCGGCCTGCAGAAGATCATCGGCAAGGTGGACACCAGCGTCACCCTGCGCGCGGTCGGCTGAACGCCCGTTCCGCTCGCGTACACGGGGCGCCTGCGGGCGCCCCGTGGCGTTTGCGCGCCCCGGTCCGCCTCAGGCGTACAGCAGGAACGGCGCCCGCGCCGCGCACCAGGCCTGCTCGTCCGGCACGGCCCACGCATCCAGGTCGCCCGCTTCGGCCGCCGGGTCGTCCACCCATTCCCGCAGCAGCGGCGAGCCGTTGATGAGGTCGATGGCGAGGCGGTCGAATTCGTACTCGTAGGGAAAATCCCGCCACAGGGGATAGTCCGGCCACAGCCGGCGGATCGCCTTGAAGGCCAGGGCCTGCACCCGCCACGGACGGAAGGCGGCGTGGTCGTAGTGGGCCGGATCTTCCACGTGGATCTGCACGCCCTGGCAGAGCTGCCCCGCGTGCTTGTGGAAGGTGGGCTCGAACCAGCACTCCCGTAGGCGGCAGCCCGTCAGCCAGGGGGGCGCGAAGGCCTGCATGGTGGCGATGACGCGCCCGGCGTCCACGTCCGGCGCACCGAAGAGTTCCAGCGGCCGGGTGGTGCCGCGCCCTTCCGAGAGGGTCGTGCCCTCCAGCATCACGGTGCCGGCGTAAGCCCGCGCCATGGACAGGTTGGGGGCGTTGGGGCTGGGGTTGATCCAGCTGCGCTCGCCCAGGGGCCAGCCGTAACCGGGCGCGGCCTCAGGCTGCCAGCCCTGCATCGGGATCACCTGGCAGTCCACGTCCAGCTCCAGGGTGGCGACGAACCAGCGCGCCAGCTCGCCCAGGGTGAGGCCGTGGCGCATGGGCAGCGGGCCGGCGCCGACGAAGCTTTCCCAGCCCGGCCGCAGCAGGCTGCCCTCCACCGGCCGGCCAGCCGGATTGGGGCGATCCAGCACCCACACCGCCTTGCCGTGGGCGGCGGCGGCTTCCAGCACATAGCGCAGGGTGGTGATGAAGGTGTAGATGCGGCAACCCAGGTCCTGCAGGTCCACCAGCAGCACGTCGAAGCTGTCCATCATCGCCGGCGTGGGGCGGCGCACCGTGCCGTACAGGCTGAACACCGGGATGCCGTGGCGCGGGTCGAGGTAGTCCGGCGACTCCATCATGTTGTCCTGCTTGTCGCCGCGCAGGCCGTGCTGGGGGCCGAAGGCGGCCGTCACGTGCAGATCCGGCAGGGCCATCAGGGCGTCGAGGGCGTGAGTCAGGTCGCGGGTCACCGACGCCGGATGGGCAAGCAGGGCCACCCGCCGACCGGCCAGGGGGCGGCGCAGGGCGGGATCGGCGAGGAAGCGGTCGAGGCCGAACTGGATCATGGCGAACTCACGGAAGGGCGAGGGCGAAGCCGTCGCGGTGATGGAAATCGGGCCGCCCCGGCGGATGGCGCAGGGCCCAGTAGCTGTGCCGCCCGGCGCGGTCGAGGAGGACGGCGGTGAGCCCCACCTGCAGCGGCCCGGCGGGCAGCGCGGACGCGGCCAGGCGGACGCTCAGGCCCAGCCCGGCGGCGTCGCGGGCGAGGGCGATCTGCGGCGCGGGCGTCTGCGGCGGCGTCACACTCTGGCGGTAGGCGCTGAAGGCGAAGCGGTGCCACTGCCCGTTGGGGGCGAAGTTGAACTCCACGTAGGCCGTCTCGCCGGCCGTGGCGACGAAGGCCTCCAGGCAGGTGTAGGCCCACAGGCGTTCAGGCGGCAGCACCGTCTCCGCCGTGGGCAGGTCCAGCCCGCTCAGATCGCCGCGCAGGCGATATTCGAGCTGCAACCCGCCGTCGGCCGTCCGCGTCGCCGACGCCGCCACGCCCACCCCGGCGGGCGGTTCGGCATCCGGATGGCACAGCAGGGCGTGGCGGTCAGCGGTCATGGGGGCTCTCGGAACGGGCCGGACACGGCCCGGCGCGCAGTGTAGCCGATCGGGCCGGGGCGCCGGGCGATGAGGCCGTGGCCGCATCGCCCGCGCCCGCACGCGACAACACAACCGCCTGACAGGCCCTTGACCGGGGATCTACCGGTAGGTACCAACGAACGCCGCCGTGCGGACACACCGGCACGCGCCTGACGTAGACTGACGCGCCCGCGCACTCCGCCTCACCCATGTCCCTCCCGCCCCAACGCCGCTTCCCCGACCGCCTCCGCCAGGTCGCCCTGTTCGAGCTCGGCGGGCTGCTCTTCATCACGCCGCCCTTCGCCTGGCTGTCTGGCGTGCCGGTGCGGGAATCGGTCGGGCTGCTGGCGGTGCTGGCCCTCATCGCGGCGGTGTGGAACGGCGTGTTCAACACCCTCTTCGACCGCCTCGAAGGTCATTTCACCGGGCGCACTGCCGACCGCCGGCCGTGGCTGCTGCGCGGGCTCCACGCGGTGCTCTTCGAGGGCATCCTGCTGCTCCTGACCCTGCCGGTGATTGTCCTGTGGACCGGCATGAACTGGTGGCCGGCGCTGCTGGCGGACATCGGTCTGGCCCTGGCCTACACGGGCTACGCCTTCGTCTTCAATCTGGGCTACGACCGGGCCTTTCCCATCGCCCCGGAGTGAGCGCCGCGGCACCCGCGCCGGCCGGTATAATCGCCGCCCGACCCCCCGGTCGGCCCGCGCCCGTGGCGCGTCCCCGCCTGCTGGAGATTCCGCCGTGTCCGACCGCCTCAAAGTGCTGCCCCAGTACCTGCTGCCCAAGCAGGCCCTCACCGTGCTCGCCGGCACACTGGCGGGCGCACAGGCGGGCGGGCTGAGCACCGCGGCGATCCGCGCCTTCATCGGCCGCTACGGGGTGAACATGGCCGAGGCCGAGCAGCCGGATCCGGCGGCCTACGCCTGCTTCAACGACTTCTTCACGCGTGCCCTGCGGGCCGGCGCGCGGCCCCTCGCCGACGCGGATTTCCTGTGCCCGGTGGATGGCGCCATCAGCCAGTTCGGCCCGATCACCCGAGACCGCATCTTCCAGGCCAAGGGTCACGACTACTCCACCCACGCCCTGGTGGGCGGCGACCGGGACCTGGCGATCCAGTTCCAGGACGGCGACTTCGCCACGCTCTACCTCAGCCCGCGGGACTACCACCGCATCCACATGCCCTGCGACGGCCGTCTGACGCGGATGATCCACGTGCCCGGCGCGCTGTTCTCGGTCAATCCGACCACCG
>DAOQMM010000150.1:0-5282 GCA_035335645.1 Rhodocyclaceae bacterium
CGTGGTGTCGCCACCGCTGCGCAGGTCGATGTCTTGCCCGGCCTGGAGGTGGGTGTTGAGCTGGCTGAGGTCGGTTCCGTCGCTATGGCCGCGGCCGCTTGACGCGCTGAGGGTGACGCCCACGCCGCCGCTGCCCGCTGTGACGCCGATCGAGCCGCTGGTGGATTGGTTCGCGGAGGTCTGTGTCGTCCGGTTCTGGGCGGCGAGGAGCTTGAGGGTGTTGTCCGCATCCAGTGTCAGGGTGGTGCCGGCGGAGAGGGTGCTGCCGCGGACGTTCAGGGTGCCGTCGTTGGCGCCGCCGCGCGCCGTGATCGCCACGCCGCGGCCCGCCTGCACGAGACTGCTCCGTCCGGTGTCGCTGTCGACGACCTGGGTGCTGACGCTGCGGCTGCTGCCGGCGCTGACGGTGATGTTGATGCCCCCTATCCGGTCGGCGGTGGTGGCGTCCCGGCTGATGGGCTCACCTGTGGCGTCTTTGCCAGTCACGATCTGACCGGTGCGGCCGTCGGGCAGGGTGACGCCCTGACCAGCGACGATGGCCTGTCCCGCGGAATAGGCCGAGAGGGCGGTGCTCGCGGCGGCCAGGGCCTTCATGCGCGGATCTGCGGTCTGGCTGGCCGCGCGGTTCATCTGCTGGGCGGTCTGCAGGGCTGTCAGTGCCGGAGTCGACACGGCGACGGTGATGCCGCTCTGGCGGAAACGGGTTTCGGTCTGGGTGTGGAGCGTCTCGCGTGCCTCGGCGATGTCGATGCGGGGCGCCTGAAGGGCGATGTCGCCGGAGGGCGCCTGGAGGTCGCTACCCGTGAGGCGCAAGGCCTTACCAGCCTGGATCTGTAGGCTGCCGGCGGTGCTGCCGACCACGCTGGCCACTGCGCGGGTGCTGTCGGTGAGGCCGTCTACACTGAGTTCGCGGCTGCCGAGGGTGACGCCCAGACCGCTGCGCAGCAAACCGCTGCTGCGGGTGGCGGCCAGGTGTCGTTCGCCGCGGGTTTCGGTGGCGGCATCGATGTTCAGGTCGCCGGCTGCGGCGATGCGGGTGCCCTGGTCGCTGACGAGCTGGCCGCCGGTGATCTGGACATTGCGGCCCGCTTCGACGGTGACGGTGTTGGCCGACAGGGTGCTGCCCTGCACGCCGAGCAGATTGACCTGGTCGCGGGTCGTGATGGTCTTGGACGAAAGGAAGCCGCGGGAGGTGTGCTGGTGGGCGGCGTCCACCTGGTCGAGGGACTGGCCGGCGAGGATCTGCACGTCGCGCCCGGCGGACAGCGCAATGGCCCCGTTCTGGCTGGTGACGGTGGCGGCGCGCAGGGCGATGTCCTGCCCCGCGAGCATCTGCACCTTGCCCTGAGCGCCGACGGTGGTGCCGACCTCCCGGGTGCTGCGGTCGGTGCGCCAGTTGTTGGCGTCCCACACGATGCGATGGGCGCTGCTCTCGCCGACGGTGCCCAGGTTTACGGTGTTGCCAGCGGCAAGGGTCACACTGCCGGCGCTCTGCACGGTCGCGCCGCTCAGGGTGAGATCGCGGCCGGCCAGGGCGGTCAGCGCGCCGTTCGGGCCGGTAACCGACAGGCTGGCGAGATGATCGATGTGGGTCCGGCTCCCCTGGTCGTTGTCCTGGCTGCGGGTCGTGCTTTCGACAATCAGGTCGCGGCCTGCGGCCACTGAGAGGCGCGTATCGCCCCGGAGCTCGCCACCCCGGTTGAGCAGATCGCCCGTTGCCTGCAGCGTGAGGTCGCCGCCGACGATGTGGCCATTGAGGTTGCGCAGGGTGTCCGCCGAGAGGCGGGCCGTGCCCTGGGCCGAGATCGTGCCCTGATTCATCAACTCGCCCCGGACGTCGAGCTGGACATCCCGACCGGCCACGAGGGCGCCACTGGCGCTGAGGTCGCCGTCCCGCACGCGCACATAGACCTGGGGCACGAGCACCTTCTGGATCGAGCCGTCGGGCAACTGGACGGACTGCTCGACGAGCCAGACCATGTCGCGGGTGAGCAAGGCCATCTGCGCGGCGCTCAGGGCGACACCCGGGCGCAGGTTCCAGTCCTTGGCGACCGTGAGGCCGGCGTCCATCAGGGCACGGTACTCCGCCTCGTCGCTGGCGTAGCCGTCGAGGAAGCGCCGGCCGGTGAGCTGCGCCACCTGATCGCGGATCAGCTTCTGCTCGTAGAAGCCGTCACCGAGTCGCTTCTGGGTTGTGGCCGGGTCCATTGCCAGCGCCTGCAGCAGGTAGTCGGAACCGAGCCAGGCCTCGTAGCGGGTGAAGGCCGGGTCTGTTTCCACGAGATAGCGGCCATTCACCTCCGGGTGGGCGCGGAACAGGCTGTTGCTCGGGATGGCCACGTCGACGCCGCCGCTGCGGACTACGCTGGCGGTGCCGCTGGCAGTGGTGGCCGCAACCTGCAGGATGGGGGTGACCGACCGGGGGCGGGGGGCCGGGGAGTGGGTTGCAGACGGCGCCGGGAGAGGATCGGCGGGGCGGGCCTGTGCGGACCGGGTCGAGACCTCTGCGTGGGCGGTGGGGATGTCCTGGGGGCCGGGCGTCCACCGTTCGGCTGACGGACTGGCAATCGGGTTCGCTGTCGCACCGGTGAGCCCGTCGATGGGGCGACCCGCCGGCAGGGCAGGGAAGGTGCCGTGATCGCCGGTTGGGGAGGCCACGACCGATAGGGGCGTGGCCTCGCCGCCAGCAGGGGGCGGGATCTGGGCGGACGCTGCCGTCGGGATGGAGAGGGCCGCCGCATGATCGCCCCCTGGCGCCCCCGATACCGGCGAGAGCGCGCTTGACGGGGCGGACGTGACCGAAAGGCCAGGCGTCGCGGCAGGGGGACGTCCCGACGGGACGATGGCATCCGGACCGGCCGCGATGGCGTCCGCGCGATCCGCCGCGCGGGCACTGAGGGGGTCGATGGCGGTGTCACGGATGACATCCGCCTGCGTGAGGCTGCCGGGGCGCACGGTCCCGGCCGTCTGGATCGACGAGTTCGAAACCTGCACCTTGGCGGGATCGAGCGACAGGCCTGTCTCCGTTGTGGCCGCGAGGCTCTGGAAGGCGGCGGGGACGAGGTCGATGCCCTCAACGGTGTCGGGCGGTGCGTAGTCGTGGGTGGCGCTGCCGGTGTAGTCGCGGCCGCTAGGATGTTCCCGCCACTTGTTGGTGACCGTACCGATGTCGGAGAAGATGCGCTGACCGATGCCGCTGACGTTGCTCAGGGTGCCGATCGTCCCGTCGAGGAGTCCGCCGGCGAGGATCTGGCTGCGGTCGTTGAGGACGCGGTCGGACGTCAGGGTGATGCGGCCGCCGGCAACAATGCGCGCCGGGGCGCTGGTGAGCAGCCGTTCTTCCCGGACGGTCCGGTCATAGCTGTAGATGCTCCATTCTTCGTAGTTGCCGTCCGGCGTGTGCAGGTAGTCAGACTCGTCGTTGTAGATGTAGACGTCCGGGCTGCCCGGCAGATAGCGCTTGATGGCGTCCTTGCCCTGGTATTCCTCCACGTGGGTCTGGCTCACGGTTTCCAGGACGGTCGTGTAATGGGCGTTGAGGTTGTCGAGGCGGGCCACGCGCAGATCCATGTTGCCCAGCGCTTCGACGGTGGCGCTGGAATTGACGAGGGCCGTGCCTTGGCCGGTGGCGCGGCGGCTGGCATCCAGGGCGCCGCCGAGGGCCAGATCGCCAGCGCTGAAGATGAGGGCGCCTTCCGCGTTGGTGAGGGTGCCCACGCCCAGATCGAGACGGTCCCGGGCGGCCAGCACTGGCGCGGTGCCGCCTTCGGCCAGATTGTTCAGCGTGACGGCCGTGATCGCGAGGTGGTCGCCATAGATCCGGCCCGTGCCCAGGTTGTTGAGGGTGATCGCGTCGATGAAGGTCTCGCTGCTGTCGATCAGCCCGCGGTTGGTGAAGGTGTGGCTGTCGGTGGCGCGCAGTTCGAGCCGGCCAGCGTTCAGGATGGCGCCCGCCTGGTTGTCGACGCTGGCCCCCTGCAGGCTGAGGGTGCCTCCGGCTACCGGGGCGGCGCGATTGACGAGCACGCCGGCGGTCTCGAGGCGGGCGTCGCCAACGGCCTGGAGGTGCCCGGTGTGGGTGTAGTCCTGCTGGACGCGGATGCGCAGATCGCCGTTGGACAGCAGTTCGCCGTCGCCGCCCAGGCTGTCGGCGTCGATGTCCAGCAGGCGTCCGGCAAGCAGGGTCCCGCCCGTCTGGGTGACGGTCAGGCTGCGGACGGCGGCGGGATCGTGCAGGCTGAGCGTGCCGCCTGCCGACATGCTGCCGCCGATGTTGAGAATGTGGCCGTGACTGCTGAGGCTCAGATCGCCGGTCGCGCGGATGGCGCCCCCCGTATTGTCGATGAGGCGGACTTCCCCCCTGATGGCGCTGCCCTCCAGACCGAGCGCGGCGTTCTGTGTGTCCGAGTTGAGGAGCCGGTCGGCGGAGAAGGCGAGCGTTCCCCCGGCGCGGATCAGGCTGTTCCGGTTGTCCAGAAGGTCGGCGAGGTGCAGCGTGACGTCGCCGACGCCCTGGACGATGCCGCCCCGGTTGTCCAGAGTTGTGGCGGACAGCGCGATGCGGTCGCCCCCGATGACCTGTCCGCCTTGCGTGTTGGCAAACATTCCTGCAAGGAGTGTCATCGCGCCCTGGGCACCGATGAAACCGGCCCCGTTGTCCACGGCAGCCGAGAGGATGTCGAGCGTCCCCTGGCTGACCAGACCGCCGCTGATCTGTGTGGCGACATTGCTGAGCCCGTACGCGCCGGTGTCCACGCGCAGGCGGCGACCCGCCTGGATCAGTCCGCCACGGTTGTCCAGGGGGCCGCTGCGGATGTCGAATCGGTCGACGTCGCCGCGTCCGGAGGCGATCAAGCGACCGGATGTGTTGTCGAGCGCGTGCCCGTCTGTGTCCAGTTCGATGCTGGAGGCGGTGAGCAGGCCGCCCTGATTGTTGAAGCCCTTCACGCTCACGCGGGCAAGTCCCGCGGCTTCCAGGTGGCCGGACGCGTTGTTCAGCGGACTGCTCGTCGTTTCGATCGTCAGATTTCCGCCGATGGCCCCCATGCGCCCGGACGTGTTGTCGAGCGTCGATGCGGACAAGGTCAGGTCCGCGGCTGAAGCAATGCGGCCGCCGGCGTTGGTGACCGTGCCGGTGGCGCTGAGCGTGAGCTTGCCGCCGCTGCGGAGGTCGCCGCCCGAGTTGTTCAGCACGGCGGTGCCGATCGTGGTGTTCTGCTGGGCGGCAATGAGTCCACCCGTGTTGTCCACGTCACCCGCATTCAGCGTGAGCGCCCCCGTTG
>DAOQMM010000151.1:0-5004 GCA_035335645.1 Rhodocyclaceae bacterium
CCGCACAGCCCCCGCCCCCGGTGCTAGCATCCACCCCCTCATGCAGATCCACGACCTCCACCAGCGCCTCGCCGACCTGGGCGCCAAGCCCGCCCACATCCAGCGCATCCTGCGCGCGTGGACCCATGCCCAGCCTCTGGACAGCGGGCCGACGCGGCGCGGGCCGGCTTTGCCGAAGGCGGTGATGGAGGCGCTGCCGGCGCTGGAGGCGGAGCTGGCGGGGTTGGCGCGGCTGCGTTCGGAGCATCCCGGCGAGGATGGCTCGGCGCGGCTGCTGGTGTCGCTGCCGGACGGGCACACGGTGGAGAGCGTGCTGCTGCTGCGGGACGGGCTGTGCGTGTCGAGCCAGGTGGGCTGCGCGGTGGGCTGCGTGTTCTGCATGACCGGGCGGGACGGGCTGCTGCGTCAGGTGGGCAGCGCCGAGATCGTGGCCCAGGTGGTGCTGGCGCGGCGCCTGCGGCCGGTGAAGAAGGTGGTCTTCATGGGCATGGGCGAGCCGGCCCACAACCTGGACAACGTGTGGGACGCGATCCAGTTGCTGGGCAGCGCGGGCGGCATCGCCCACAAGAACCTGGTGTTCTCCACGGTGGGCGACCGGCGCGTCTTCGAGCGCCTGCCCGAGGGCCCGGTGAAGCCGGCGCTGGCCCTGTACCTGCACACCACGCGGGCTGACCTGCGGGCCGAGCTGCTGCCCCGCGCGCCGCGCATCGACCCCGCCGAGCTGGTGGAACTGGCCGACGCCTACGCCCGCGCCACGGGCTACCCGATCCAGTTCCAGTGGACCCTGCTGGACGGCATCAACGACACGCCGGAGGAGCTGGACGGCCTCGTGCGCCTGCTCGCCGGGCGCTACGCGATCCTCAACATGATCCCCTACAACAGCGTGCCGGACCTGCCCTATCGCCGCCCGGCGCAGGCCCGCGCCGCGGAGATCGCCCGCAGCCTGCACCGCCGCGGCGTGCTCACCAAGCTGCGCACCTCGGCGGGGCAGGACGTGGACGGGGGCTGCGGCCAGCTGCGGGCGCGCAGCATTGCCGGCGAAACGCCGGTGCGGGTGCTGCGCCGTCGGGGGCCGGACGGCGCCTGAGCCGCGCGCCGGCGCGCTTCAGCCGGTGGGGGTCGGCGCCGGCCAGCGCACCTCGACCCGCAGCCCGCGCCCGCCGGCGCCGCTGCCCAGAGCCAGGCGGGCGCCGTGCAGATCGACAATGCGCGCCACGATGGCGAGGCCCAGGCCGCTGCCGGGGGCGCTGCCGGCCTCCAGGCGGACGAAGCGGGCCAGCACGGACTCGCGCTGCCCGGGCGGGATGCCGGGGCCGTCGTCCTCCACGCCGAGGACGATGGCGCCGCCGCCCGGCCCCTCGGCTGCCCGCGCCACGCCCACCCGCAGACGGCCGCCTTCCGGGGTGTAGCGCAGGGCGTTGTCCACCAGATTGCGCAGCAGCACGCGCAGCCATTCCGCCTGCCCGAAGACGACGCAGCCGGGCTCGGCGGCCAGTTCGAATTCCAGCCCGCGGGCCAGGATGGCGCTGCCCAGCTCGGCGCACACGTCCTCGGCCAGGGCGGCCAGATCCACCGCCCGCGGATCGGGCAGGCCGGATTCCGGGTCGAGGCGGGCCAGCTGCAGCATCTGCTCGACCAGGTGGGCGGCGCGGGCGAGGCCGCTCTGGATCTGCGCCAGGGAGCGCGCCCGCTCGGCCTCGTCGCGGGCGCGCAGGGCCACCTGGAGCTGGGTCTGCAGGGCGGCGAGGGGGGTGCGCAGCTCGTGGGCGGCGTCGGCGGTGAAGCGCCGCTCGGCCTCCAGGGCGCTGTCCACCCGGCGGAAGAGGCCGTTGAGGGCCTCCAGCATGGGGCGGATCTCCTCCGGCGCGGAGGCCGGCGAGACGGCCTGGAGCTGCTCCGGGGCGCGGCTGGCAATCTGCCCGGCGACCACGTCGAGGGAGGCCAGCCCGCGCCGCGTGGCCAGCCACACGCCGAGACCCAGCAGGGGCAGGCCGAAGAGGGCGGGCAGGACGATGCGCCAGGCGATGTGGGCGATCAGGTCGTCGCGGATGCGGTGGTCCTCGCTGACCTGCACCTGCAGGCGGCGGGCGCTGTTCCACTGGCTGAAGTGGCGCCAGTGGCCGGCGCCGTCCTCGGTCTCGGAGAAGCCGTCGATGGGCGTGAGGGGCGCGGTGCCGGCGGTCTCGGAGCGCATCGCGAGCTGCCCGTCGGCATCCCAGATCTGGAAGCGCAGGCGCCGCTGGTACTTGTGCACGGCCTCCTCCATGCGACTCACGGCGCGGCCGCCGCCCTGGTCGGCGAGGACCAGCAGGGTCTGGCCGGCCTGAGCGAGCTGGGCGTCGAAGAGTTCGTCCACCTCGTGGTGGGCGTCCACGTAGCTGAACACCATGGTCACCCCCCAGGCCACCGACACGCCGCCCAGCAGCAGGCCGAGCAGGCGCCGGCGCAGGGAGAACCACAAGGTGTTCATCGGGGGATGGTGTAGCCGACGCCGCGCAGGGTGCGGATCAGCTCGCTGCCGAGCTTCTTGCGCAGGTGGTGGATGTGCACTTCGAGGGCGTTGCTGTCCGGTTCGTCGCCCCAGCCGTAGAGGGACTGCTCCAGCTGGCTGCGGGTGAGCACCCGGCCGGCGCCCTCGAGGAGCATCTGCAGCAGGGCGAACTCGCGGCCGGACAGTTCCACCGGCTCGCCGGCGCGGGTCAGGCGCCGCGCCGCCGGGTCGAGGACCAGTTCGCCCCACACCAGCAGCGGGGCGCTGCGCCCGGCGCTGCGGCGGATCAGGGCGCGGATGCGGGCGGCCAGCTCGTCCAGGTCCACCGGCTTGACCAGGTAGTCGTCGGCGCCGCCGTCCAGCCCGGCCACCTTGTCGCCCACCGCGTCGCGGGCGGTGAGGATCAGCACCGGCACGGCCTGGCCGCGGGCGCGCACGCGGGCCAGCACGTCCAGCCCGCCCAGGCGCGGCAGGCCCAGGTCCAGCACCAGCAGGTCGAAGGCTTCGGCCTGCAGGGCGACATCCGCAGCCTGGCCGTCGCGGACCCAGTCCACGGTGAAGCCGGCCTGACGCAGGCCGACGGTGAGGCCGTCGCCGAGCTGGGGATCGTCTTCCGCGAGGAGGATGCGCATGGGCGGAGTGTAGCGGGCCGCGGCCCCGACGTTCAGGCGATCCCGGCGGCGAGGGCACGCCACTGGGCGGCGAGGACCGGATCGTCCAGCAGCGGAACGAGCTCGGCCGGCGCCGGCCAGGACGGGTTCGGGAAGTGGCGGGCGTGGCGCTCGCCGGTCATGCACGCCGGGCGCACCAGCTGTCCGGCGTGGGCGAGGGTGTGGGCGGTGGCGATGCCTTCGGCGATGAGGGCGTCGATGAAGGCCGGGTCGCGGTTCATCTTGGAGGCGTGGTCCAGCGTATAGGCCGCCAGCGGGCGGCCGCTGTCGTCCTCGTTGGCGAGGGGCAGGAAGGCCACGGTGACGGTCTTGTAGCGGCTGAACAGCGGCGCCCTGAGGGCCGCGTCGTCGGCCGGCAGCTGCGCGCGCAGGGCGTCCAGCTCGGCGGCGATCTGGTTCACCGTGGCGATACTGCGCAGCTCCTGGCCGAGGGACAGGTTGCCGGCCAGCTCGTTGCGGCGGTCGTCGATCTGGGACGGGGTCATGGGCGCCCGGCCAGAGTAGGAGGACGGGTTGATCTGGACGATCCAGACCAGGTCCGGCTTGTGCTCGGCCTCGCGGTTGCAGAAGAAGTTGGTGAGGGGCGGGTTCTGGGAATACAGGCCGTCCCAGAAATAGCTTTCCCGATGGCGTCCGCTGCGGATCTTCAGTTTCTGGGCGAAGAACAGTTCGGGGATGCAGGCGCTGGCGAGCAGCTCATCCACATGCAGCGCATCGCCCGCCGTGGCGGGAAAGGTCCGGAAGGCCGAGCCCGGCGACACGGCGTCCCGGTTGATGACATCGACGGCGCCCACGTACAGATCCACCCCGGCACGCCCGCGGATGGCGTCGGCCTCCGGCGGCAGGTCCAGCGCGGCGCGGATGTCGGTGCGCATGCGATCCTGGGTGAGGGTCGAGGTCAGCGGATTGGGCGGCCAGGAGACGGTGGGGCCGAAATCCTCGAAATTCGCCAGCCAGCGGGCGGACGCGTTGGTGAAGAATTCGCCCCACCACCAGGGATCCTTGTCCTGGAACTGCAGGGACGCCTTGTTGCGGTTCCAGAAGCGCAGCACGCGCTGCGCCCCTTCTGCCCAGCCGCCCGCGCCCGGATCGCTCCAGGCCATGGCCGCCGTGATGGCGCCGCCGGAGGTGCCGGACAAGCCGGTCAGCTGGAAGGGGACGCGCCCGCCGGGCTGGCGCCGGAAATGCTCGAAGGCCAGCAACAGGTAAGACAGCGCCCCCGCGGTAAATGCCGTATGAGCCCCGCCGCCCTGGCAGGCGATGGCGAGGCGGGGAAGGGGCTCGGACATGATGGACTCCTGGAAACGGTCTGCGCCACGGCGGGGACACCCCCCATCGCGCGCAACAGCGGCAGATGGTGCCGCATTGTAATGCGTGCGTCCTTCAGCCTCCTGTCAGGCGCCGCGGCAGACGCCACCGATTCTTCTTGCGGATTCCGCCGCCGGCATCTAATTTACCAAGTGGTTAATTAAAGATCCGGTCCTCCCCATGTCCGCCGACGCCCTCAGCGCCACCTTTGCCGCCCTCGCCGACCCGACCCGCCGGGCCATCCTGGCGCGGCTGGCGACGGGCGAGGCGACCGTCTCGGAGCTGGCCGAGCCCTTCGCCATGAGCCTGCCGGCCGTCACCAAGCACCTCAAGGTGCTGCAGCGCGCCGGCCTGGTCAGCCAGGGCCGCCGCGCCCAGTGGCGGCCCTGCCGGCTGGAGGCGCGGCCCCTGCAGGACGCCGCGGACTGGGTTGGCCAGTACCGGCGCTTCTGGGACGAACGCCTGGACCGCCTCGAAGACTACCTGCGCACCCTCAATGCCCTGGAGCCGCCCCATGACGACACCCCCTGATGC
>DAOQMM010000152.1:0-4997 GCA_035335645.1 Rhodocyclaceae bacterium
AAAAAAAGCGGGCGCCCTGGGGCGCCCGAAACTTCCTCGAGGGGGAGGAAAAGCTGCGTTGCAGCGGGATAAGGGTCGGTTGCGTGGCTCCGCTGCGGTCGCTCAGTGGGCGCTCGCGGCGGCGGCGCCGATGCCGGTCTGGGAGCGCACGTACTGGTCGTCGTAGCCTTCCTTGTCGGTCTTGGCGCGGGCGCTGCCGTCGGTGACGGAGAACAGCCAGGTGAAGAAGAAGGCCAGGGGCATGGAGAACAGGGCGGGCTGTTCGTAGGGGAAGATGGCTTCCTTGTTGCCCAGCACCACCACCCACACGGCCTTGGAGAGGACCACGAAGGTGACCGCGGAGACCAGCCCGACCAGACCGCCCAGCAGCGCGCCGCGGGTGGTGAGGCCCTTCCAGTACATGGAGAGGATCAGGATCGGGAAGTTGGTGGAGGCGGCGATGCCGAAGGTGAGGCCCACCAGGAAGGCGATGTTCTGCTTTTCGAACATCATGCCCAGGAGCACGGCCACCACGCCCAGGACGATGGTCGCCAGCTTGGAGACGCGCATCTCTTCGGTTTCCGACGCGGTGCCCTTGCGGATCACGCGGGCGTAGATGTCGTGGGCGATGGCGGATGCGCCGGCGAGGGCGAGACCGGAGACCACGGCGAGGATGGTGGCGAAGGCCACGGCGGACATGAAGCCGAGGAAGAGGTTGCCGCCCACGGCCTTGGCCAGGTGCATGACCGGCATGTTGCCGCCGCCGATGAGCTTGCCGCCGACGGTGCCGCCCTCGAAGTACTCGGGGTTGGTGCCGACGATGGTGATGGCCATCAGGCCCAGGGCGCACACGACCATGAAGAAGTAGCCGATGCAGCCGCTGGCCACGAAGACGCTCTTGCGGGCTTCCTTGGCGTTGGGCACGGTGAAGAAGCGCATCATGATGTGGGGCAGGCCGGCGGTGCCGAAGACCAGGCCCAGGGACAGGGACACGGCGGTGACCGGGTCGGCCATCAGGGAGCCGGGGCCCATGATCTTGATGCCGTCCTTGTGGGCTTCCACGGCCTTGCGGGCGGCTTCTTCCAGGCTGAAGCCGAACTGGCCGAGGGCCAGGAAGAGCAGCACGGTGCCGCCGAAGAGCATCAGGCAGGCCTTGATGATCTGCACCCAGGTGGTGGCGATCATGCCGCCGAAGGTGACGTAGATGACCATCAGCACGCCCACCACGATGACCGCGGTGGTGTAGTCGAGGCCGAACAGCAGCTTGATGAGCTGGCCGGCGCCGACCATCTGCACGATCAGGTAGAAGCACACCACGGTGAGGGAACCGAAGGCGGCGAAGGTGCGGATGGTGCCTTGCTCAAGGCGGTAGGAGGCGATGTCGGCGAAGGTGAACTTGCCCAGATTGCGCAGGCGTTCGGCCATCAGGAAGAGGATCACCGGCCAGCCGACGAAGAAGCCGATGGCGTAGATGAAGCCGTCCAGACCCTTGGCGTAGGTCAGCGCGGAGAGGCCCAGCAGGGTGGCGGCGGACATGTAGTCGCCGGCAATGGCGAGGCCGTTCTGGAAGCCGGTGATGCCACCGCCGGCGGTGTAGAAGTCCGAGGTGGACTTGGTGCGGCTGGCGGCCCAGTAGGTGATGCCCATGGTGGCCACCACGAACACGAAGAACATGCCGATGGCGGTCAGGTTGAGGGGCTGTTTCTGGGCGGCGCCGATGGCGTCGCCCGCCAGGGCGCTGGCGCCGAGGATGAGGGCCAGGGCGGCGGGGAGGAGGTGACGAAGCTTCACTTGGAGGCCTCCCGGATGATGTCGTTGTTCAGCGCGTCGAATTCGCCGTTGGAGCGGCTGACGAACCAGCCGGTGAGCAGCCAGGAGCCGATGATGATGACGGCGCCGATGGGCACGCCGATGGTGAGCATGCCGCCTTCGGTGATGGGGGTGCGCAGCACCTCCGGGGCGAAGGCGATGACCATCATCAGGGCGTAGTAGGACACCATGACGAGGGCGGTGAGGAGGAGGGCGAAACGGCTTCGCTTGCCCTCCAGTTCGGCGAATTTGGGATTCGCCCGGACTTTCCGGTAGATGTCGGCGGACATGTGGTCTCCTTCACAAAGGGTGGATGGTTGAAATTTTTTATGGTTTGGGTGTTGCGGGAGGGGGTGCTGTTCTCCTCTCCCGGTCCTGCGGGTGCTGCTGTTATTACATGTTCGGGTAGTTGGGACCGCCGCCGCCTTCGGGCACGGTCCAGTTGATGTTCTGGGTCGGGTCCTTGATGTCGCAGGTCTTGCAGTGCAGGCAGTTCTGGGCGTTGATCTGCATGCGCGGACCGCTGTCTTCGGTGACGATCTCGTACACGCCGGCCGGGCAGTAGCGGGTCTCCGGCGCGTCGTAGAGGGCCAGGTTGGTGGCGATGGGCACCGACGCGTCCTTCAGGCGCAGGTGGCAGGGCTGGTCCTCGGTGTGGTTGGTGGCCGAGATGAAGACCGAGGACAGGCGGTCGAAGCTGATCTTGCCGTCGGGCTTGGGATAGACGATGGGTGCGCACTCCGACGCCTTCCTGAGCTGGGTGTGGTCGGCGTGATGGTGCAGGGTCCACGGTGCGCGGCCCTTGAGCACGAAGGTGTCGAGGGCGCTGTAGGCGATGCCGCCCCACAGGCCCCAGCGGAAGCTCGGGCGGATGTTGCGCACGGTGTACAGCTCGTCCCACAGCCAGCTCTGCTTGAGGCGCTCCGGATAGCCGATGCACTCGTGGCCGTGCTGGCCTTCGGCGGTGAGGTGGGCGAAGAGGGCTTCGGCGGCCTCAATGCCGGATTTCATGGACATGTGGGTGCCCTTGACCTTGGGCACGTTGAGGAAGCCGGCGGTGTCGCCCACCAGCACGCCGCCGGGGAAGCTCAGCCTGGGCACGGACTGGAAGCCGCCTTCATTGAGGGCGCGGGCGCCGTAGCTGATGCGCCGGCCCCCTTCGAAAAACGTGCGGATCTCCGGGTGGGTCTTGAAGCGCTGGAATTCCTCGTAGGGGGACAGGTGCGGGTTGCTGTAATCCAGACCCACCACGAAGCCCACGGCGACCTGGTTGTTTTCCAGGTGGTAGAGGAAGGAGCCGCCATATACGTCGGTACCGACGGGCCAGCCCACGGTGTGCACGGTGAGGCCGGGCTGGTGCACCTCGGGGCGCACTTCCCATAGTTCCTTGATGCCGATGCCGTAGGTCTGGGGGTCGGCGCCGTCGCGCAGGTGGAACTTCTCGAACAAGCCCTTGGTGAGGGAGCCGCGGCAGCCCTCGGAGAAGACGGTCTGGCGGGCGTGCAGTTCGATGCCCGGCTGGTAGTTGGGGCCGGGTTCGCCGTTCTTCTCGACGCCCATGTCACCGGTGGCGATGCCCTTGACCGAGCCGCGCAGCTCGCCGTCGTCGTGGTAGAGCACTTCGGAGGCGGCGAAGCCGGGGTAGATCTCGACGCCCAGTTCCTCCGCCTGCTGGCCGAGCCAGCGCACCACGTTGCCCAGGCTCACGATGTAGTTGCCGTGGTTGTGCATCTGGGGCGGGGTGGGGAGCTTGTAGGCCTTTTCGGTGGTCAGGAACAGGAAGCGGTCCTCGACGACCGGGGTGTTGAGGGGCGCGCCGCGTTCCTTCCAGTCGGGAAACAGTTCTTCCAGAGCGCGGGGTTCGATGACGGCACCGGAGAGGATGTGGGCGCCGACTTCGGAGCCCTTTTCGACGACGCACACCGAGAGCTCCTTGCCGTTTTGCTCGGCCAGTTGCTTCAGGCGGATCGCGGTGGTCAGGCCGGAGGGGCCGGCACCGACGATCACCACGTCGTATTCCATCGCTTCGCGCGTCATCTGCTTCTCCGAAAATCGAGCGTGTTCAGTTGAATCTGGGCTGCATCCGGGCACGCGGTGCCCGGGTGGGGGAAAGGGGCCGCCGGGGATCGCCTCCCGCGGGGCCGCCACAGGGGCGGCACCGCGGGCGGGGCCCGGCGGGGGAGACGGTCAGAACAGGGCTTCGTCCAGGGCCAGCACCGCGGCGGCGCCGTTCACGATGGCGTCCCGGTAGCTGTTGGCTTCGGGGACCACGTGCTGGGCGAAGTAGGTGGCGGTGGCCAGCTTGGCGGTGTAGTAGGCGGCGTCGGCCTGGTCCAGGCGCTGGGCGGCGATGGCGGCGGAGCGGGCCAGCAGCCAGGCGCCGACAACGATGCCGGTGAGCTTGAGGAAGGGCACCGAGCCGGCGTGGGCGGCCTGGGGCGTGGCGTCGTAGTTGGCGAGCAGCCATTGGGTGGCTTCGTCCAGCGCGGCGATGCCGTCGCCCAGGGCTTCGGCGATGGTCTTGAGCTGGTCGTTGCCGGAGGCCCGCAGGGCGGCGCCGGTCTCGGCGATGTCGGCGAGGAGCTGCTGCATGCTCTTGCCGCCTTCCTTGGCGGTCTTGCGGCCGATCAGGTCGTTGGCCTGGATGGCGGTGGTGCCTTCGTAGATGGTGATGATGCGGGCGTCGCGCATGTACTGGGCTGCGCCGGTCTCTTCGATGAAGCCCATGCCGCCGTGCACCTGCACGCCGTTCCAGGTGATGCCCTGGGCGTTCTCGGTGCACCAGCCCTTGACCACCGGGGTGAGCAGTTCGAGGCGGCGCTGGTTGGCGGCGCGCACGTCGGCGTCCGGGTGGCTGTGGGCGCGGTCCATGCAGCCGGCCACGTAGTAGGCCAGGGCGCGGCCGGCTTCGGTGCGGGACTTCATGTCCATCAGCATGCGGCGCACGTCCGGGTGGTGCAGGATGGGCTTCTTCTCGCCGGACTTGTCGCCGACGATCTTGCCCTGGATGCGTTCGCGGGCGTAGGCGAGGGCGTGCTGGTAGCTGCGCTCGGAGACGCCGACGCCTTCCAGGCCCACGTTGAGGCGGGCGTGGTTCATCATCGTGAACATGTATTCGAGGCCGCGGTTCGCCTCGCCCACCAGGTAGCCGATGGCGCCGCCCTTGTCGCCGAAGGACATGACGGCGGTGGCGCTGCCGTGGATGCCCA
>DAOQMM010000153.1:0-4973 GCA_035335645.1 Rhodocyclaceae bacterium
CCGCCGAGCAGCGCGCCACCCACCAGGACCGCTTCCTGCGCGAAGACGGCATCGTGATGGTCGCCACCATCGCCTTCGGCATGGGCATCGACAAGCCCGACGTGCGCTTCGTCGCCCACCTCGACCTGCCCCGCTCCATCGAAGGCTACTACCAGGAAACCGGCCGCGCCGGCCGCGACGGCCTGCCCGCCGAAGCCTGGATGACCTACAGCATCGCCGACCTCGTCCAGCAGCGCCGCTTCATCGACCAGTCCGAAGCCGGCGACGACATCAAGCGCGTCGCCACCGCCAAGCTCGACGCCCTCCTCGGCCTCTGCGAGACCACCGGCTGCCGCCGCCAGCGCCTCCTCGGCTACTTCGACGAAGACTCCGACCCCTGCGGCAACTGCGACACCTGCCTCAGCCCCCCGCAAGTGCGCGACGCCACCGAGTCCGCCCGCAAGGCCCTCTCCTGCGTCTTCCGCACCGGCAGCCGCTTCGGCGCCGGCCACGTGGTGGACGTCCTCCTCGGCAAGACCACCGACAAGGTGCGCGAGTGGCAGCACGACCAGGTCAGCACCTTCGGCATCGGCACCGAGTTCGACGACAAGGGCTGGCGCACCCTCATCCGCCAGCTCGTCGCCCACGGCGCCCTCGCCGTCGACCACGAACGCTACGGCGCCCTCACCCTCACCGAAGCCGCCCGCCCGCTGCTGCGCGGCGAAACCGGCTTCACCCTGCGCCTCGACACCGTCGCCCCCAAGGGCCGCAAGAGCGCCCCCAGTGCCCGCCGCGCCGCCGACTGGCCCGAAGCCACCGGCGCCGAAGCCCGCCTCCTCGACCGCCTGCGCAGCTGGCGCGCCGCCACCGCCAAGGCCCGCAACGTGCCCGCCTACGTCATCTTCCACGACGCCACCCTGCGCGACATCGCCCACCAGCGCCCGGACAGCCGCGAAGCCCTCGCCGCCATCTCCGGCGTCGGCGACCGCAAACTCGACGCCTACGCCGACGACCTCCTGGGCCTCCTCGAAGACGCCTCCTGACGCGCCGCGCCCAACGGCGCGCAGGGGCTGCGTCGAAACTTTGGCCTATACGGCAGGGTCAGAGCATGAGAGACTTTCGTGACCCCAACGGACCGTCTGACCCACGGATCCATCGACCCCTCACCACAAAAAAGGGGAGACCCGTTGCCCCCAACGGAAATCCTGATCATCGACGATGATCCCGCCGTCCGGGACATGCTCAGCCTGTACCTGCGCAGCGACGGGCACACCGTGCGCACCGCCGCGAGCGGCCCCGAGGGCATCGCCCGCTGTCATGAGCACCCGCCGTCCCTCGTCCTGTGCGACCTGAGCATGCCCGGCATGAGCGGCCTCGCCGTCATGTCCCGGCTCACCGCCGATTTCCCCGATCTCCCGGTCCTCGTCGTCTCCGGCACCGGCGACCTGGGCGACGCCATCGAAGCGCTCAAGCTCGGCGCCTGGGATTTCGTCACCAAGCCCATCGAAGACCTGGCCGTGCTCGACCACGCCATCGGCCGCGCCTTTGAACGGGCCCGCCTGCTCGCCGAGAACCGGGCCTACCGCATCCACCTGGAAAACACCAACGCCCGCCTCGAAACCACCCTGCGGCGCCTCGAAGAAGACGAGGAAGGCGGCCGCCGCATCCAGTTCGCCCTGCTGCCCGATGCCCGCGTGGACTTCCGCGACATCACCTGCACCCATTTCCTCGTCACCTCCGCCATCCTCGGGGGTGACTTCGTCGATTACTTCCGCATCGACGACGCCCGCTTCGGCTTCTACATGGCCGACGTCTCCGGCCACGGCGTCCCCTCCGCCGTCGTCACCGTGCTGCTCAAGGGCTTCGTCAGCCGCTTCCTCGAGAACCACCGCCACTACGGCGACCCCACCCTGCTCGACCCCGCGGCCCTCCTGGCGGCCCTCAACCCCCTCGTCCTCGACGGCAAGCATGGCAAGTACCTCACCATGTTCTATGCCGTCGTCGACCTCGACGCCAACACCCTCAGCTTCGCCAACGGCGGCCACTTCCCGCTGCCCCTCATCAGCGACGGCGGCGAGGTGCGCGAGCTCGGCGGCCGCAGCCGTCCGGTCGGCCTCTTCCGCGACGCCCAGTTCAACACCGAAACCCTCACCCTGCCCGACCGGTTCGCCCTCCGCCTCTACTCCGACGGCGTGCTCGAACTGCTCGACGGCCCCGGCAACGACGCACGGCGCGCCACCCTGCGCAGCGTCTCCCGGTCCCTCGACCTCGACGCCCGCAACCTCGCGGCCCGTCTGGGCATGGAAAGCAACCGTCCCCTCCCGGACGACGCCAGCATCCTCAGCATCAGGAGGCACGCCCCCCATGATTGACGACACTCACGGCCGCGTGCTCTACGCGCGCGACGGCGACACCTGGGTCCTGCGCTTCACCGGCGCCATCCGCTACACCATGGCCCACGCCGTCGACAGCTTCCTCGACGAGCTCTTCAGCCGTCAGCACCCCGGCCGCATCTGCGTCGACCTCAACGACACCGAATCCATCGACAGCACCGGCATCGGCCTCCTCGCCAAGCTCGCCAATGGCCTCGCCCGCCACGGCGGCGAACGTCCGGTCTTCTTCACGTCCAACCCCGAGATCCTAGAGACCCTGCACAACGTCTGCCTGGACGACCTGTGCACCCTCGTCGCCGGCGCTCCCACCGCCGTCGCCGCCAACGAGATCCCCGCCACCACGCCGGACGAACGGCAGCTGGCCGGCACCATCGTCGCCGTCCATCGTCTGCTGTGCGACATGAACGCCGAGAACCGCGCCAAGTTCCAGAGCGTCGTGGACGCCTTCGAACGGGACCTCGCCCCGGAAGCCCACAAATGAGCGAACGCGACGCCGAGCCCGCGGGCCCCGCCCTGTCCTGGGCCCAGGAACTCGTCGAAGCCGCCCCCGACCCCATCATCGTCATCGACCAGGGCGGCGCCATCGTCTTCGCCAACGGTCAGACCGAGCGGCTCTTCGGCTATCCCCGCAATGAACTCCTCGGCCAGCCCATCGAACACCTCGTCCCCGAACGCTTCCGCCACACCCACCACGCCAAGCGCGCCAGCTTCCAGGCCCACCCCAGCTTCCGCCCCATGGGCAGCGGGCTCGACCTCACCGCGCGCTGCCGCGACGGTCGCGAGATCCCCGTCGAGATCAGCCTCGCCCCCCTGCACACCGCCGACGGCGTCTTCATCTCTGCCGCCATCCGCGACATCACCGAACGGCGCCGCACCCAGAAAGCCCTCCGCGACGCCCGCGACCAGCTCGAAGCCCGCGTACACGCCCGCACCGCCGAACTCGAACACGCCAACCAGGCCCTGCAGACCGAGATGGCCGACCGGCTCAAGGCCGAAGGCGCCCTCCGTCAGGCCCAGAAGATGGAAGCCGTCGGCCAGCTCACCGGTGGCATCGCCCACGACTTCAACAACCTCCTCACCGTCATCATGGGCAACCTGCAGATGCTCCTGCGCCAGACCCGTGACAACGCCCTCGCCTCCGAACTCGCCCAGGCCGCCTTCAAGGCCGCCCGCCGCGGCAGCGAGCTCAACCGCACCCTGCTCGCCTTCTCCCGGCGCCAGCACCTCGCCCCCGCCGCCGTCGACCTCAACGAGCTCGTCACCCACATGGGCACCATGCTCCAGCGCACTCTGGGCGAGCAGATCAACATCCAGCTCGGCCTCGCCCCCGGGCTGCCCCGCGCCCTCGCCGACCCCGGCCAGCTCGAGACCGCCGTGCTCAACCTCGCCGTCAACGCCCGCGACGCCATGCCCGACGGCGGCACCCTCAGCCTCGACACCGCCAGCGTCGTCCTCGACAGCCACTACACCGCCACCGAAGTAGACATCACCCCCGGCCGCTACCTGCGCCTCACCGTCTCCGACTCCGGCCACGGCATGGACGCCGCCACCGTCGCCCGCGCCTGCGAACCCTTCTTCACCACCAAGGAAGTCGGCCAGGGCAGCGGCCTCGGCCTCGCCATGGTGTATGGCTTCGTCAAACAATCCGGCGGCCACATCAAGATCTACAGCGAGCCCGGCCTCGGCACCTCCATCAAGCTCTTCCTGCCCGAAGTGCAGCGCGACGCCGACACCCCCACCGACGCCCCCGACAGCCCGACGGACGTCGAACCCCGCGGCGGCCACGAGACCCTGCTCATCGTCGAAGACGAAGAAGCCGTCCGCAACATGGTCTGCCGCGTCCTCGAATCCCTCGGCTACCGCATCCTCGTCGCCACCCAGGGCAACGAAGCCCTCGAACTCCTCCAGACCCACCCGGAGATCGCCCTCCTCTTCACCGACGTCGTCCTCCCCGGTGGCCTCCGCGGCCCCGACATCGCCCGCCACGCCCGCAGCCTGCGCCCCGACCTGCCCGTCCTCTTCACCTCCGGCTACACCGGCACCGCCCTCCCCCTGCAGGACAGCACCGACACGCCCCCCTTCCCGCTGATCACCAAGCCCTATCCCATCGAGGAACTGGCACGGATGATCCGGGGGGCGCTGGAGGGTGGGCGGTAGGCCTCACCCGCAGCGTCGCACGCGCTTGCGAGGCATACGCCACACACCTGGCCAGCTTCGCCGCTGACGTCACCCGCCAGGGCGCCGCCCTCCTCAACGTCCTGCGCGCCTGCGAAGTCGTCTTCACCCTCCTCGCCCAAGCCCATCACATCGACGCCGACCTCGCAGATGGACTCAGACAGATGATCGGCTTCCGGAATATCGTCTTGCATGACTACATGGCGCTGCAACTGCCGATCATGGTGGCGATCATTGAACAGAATTTGGAGGGAGTTTTGAAGTTTGCTGGTGAGGCAGGGGTGAAGTCCCAATAGCACGGTAATAAACGGCTGCTTTGCTCCGAATTTCGGACACGCTCGCTACGCGGCTTGCGGTGGAGTCGGAGTAGGTCGGGTTAGCGCAGCGTAACCCGACATTGCACGATCAGTCCCACTGGCACCCAAA
>DAOQMM010000154.1:0-4839 GCA_035335645.1 Rhodocyclaceae bacterium
GCCCGCTGACGGGCCGCGGCGACTGCTTGAGGCCGGCCAGCAGGGGGTCGGAGAGATCGGTCCAGATCGCCCCGAAGGCGCGTTCCCGCACATTGCCCAGGGTGTGGTGCCACCACATGGTGTCCGGATGGACGTTGCCCAGGTTGTCGATGTTGGCCACGTTCACACCGCTGGCGTTGCCGCCCCACTGCATCAGCTTGGCCTCGATATGGGCGGCCCGCTCGGGAAAGCGGCGCTGCACCCAGTGCAGGAAGAAGGGCCCGTCGGCATCGTTGTTGCCGGTCGTGAAGTCCTTGACGAGACCGCGCTGCTCGTAGTCCCAGGCGGTCTCGAAGAGCAGCTCCATCGCCTGACGGGTGAGGACGTGGCGGGCATCGTCGGCGCGGTGCTTGTTGCCGCGGCCGGCGTAGTTGAGATGCGAAAAGTAGAAGCGGTCGATGCCTTCGTCCTCCACCAGCTGCAGCACGGCGGGCAGGTCGTGGGCGTTGTCGGCGGTGAGGGTGAAGCGCACGCCCACCTTCACGCCCAGGTCGCGGCACCGGCGCAGGCCCGCCAGGGAGCGCTCGAAGGCGCCGTCCAGGCGGCGAAAGCGGTCGTGGGTGTCGCGGATGCCGTCCAGGCTGATGCCGACGTAGTCGAAGTCCGCGGCGGCGATGCGGTCGATGTTGGCGGCGTCGATCAGCGTGCCGTTGGACGACAGGCCCACGTAGAAACCCATGCCCTTGGCGCGGGCCGCGATGTCGAAGATGTCCGGTCGCAGCAGGGGCTCGCCGCCGGACAGGATCAGCACCGGCACACGAAAGGCCTTCAGGTCGTCCATCGTGCGATAGACTTCGTCGGTGCTCAGTTCGCCGGCGAAATCCGTGTCAGCCGAAATGGAGTAGCAATGCTTGCAGGTGAGGTTGCAGCGCCGGATCAGGTTCCAGATCACCACCGGGCCGGGCGGCTGGCGGCGCGGTCCGAGGGGCGTGGGCACGGCAATTTCGCGGATGTAGCTGGAGATGCGGAACATGGCCGGATTTCCTGAAGAGGGTGTCCGGATTGTCGGCGCCCTGCCCGCCTGCGGGCATTGACGCCCATCAATCCCGCGGTCTCAAGTCCGGTCCGGAATGGGCCGTTATATTGCAAGGCTGCCGGGCAATCCCGGAGCCCCGGTGCACCGACGGCGTCGTCGCGTGTCAATCCCACCGCCCGTCTCGATCCCGCCATGCAGCCGACTCCCCTCGCCGTGTTCTGCAGCGCCCAAATCCGGAGCCGGCCGTGACCGGGATGTCCACCGCCGTCCGGGTCACCGGCCGGCAGCTCGTCATCGCCGGTGCCACCTTCGTCACCGCGATCATCGCCATCGTCTCGGTGACGGCAGCGATGCTCCTGCACCAGCAGGAGATCGACGGCTGGCGCCAGCAACTCGCCAGCCTCAGCCTGGCCCTGGCCGAGCAGACCGCCCAGACCATGTCCGCCACCGATCTGGTGCTGGACAGCATCGTCGCCGAGGTCGATGCCCTGCACCTGCACGACGCCGCCGACCTGCGCGCCCTGACCCGCTCCGAGACCTTCCACCACTTCCTCAAGGAGCGCGTGGCCGGGCTGTCCCGGGCCGACGTGGCGACCATCGTCGGCGCCAACGGGGAAGTCATCAACTTCACCCGCAGCTTTCCGCCACCGCCCATCAACCTGTCCGACCGGGACTACTTCAAGGTTCATCTGGCCGATGCCCGCGTGGGCACCTACATCAGCGTGCCGGTGCGCAACAAGGGCAACGGCAAGTGGATCTTCTACGTCACCCGCCGCCTCAACGACGCCGAGGGGCGCTTTGCCGGGCTGGTCCTGGTGGGCATTTCGGTGGACCAGTTCTCCGACTTCTTCCAGCGCATCGGCGCCTCCCTCGGCGAGGGGGCCTCCGTGTCCCTGTCCCGCGATGACTTCGCCCTGCTCACCCGCTGGCCCGCCCGGGAGAACCTGATCGGTGAGCGCAACCTCACGGGCAGCAACTATGAGGTGATCCACACTCTGGGCAAATCCGACGACGTCATCTCCCTCGACTCGCCCCGCATGCCCGAGGATTTCGCCCCCCAGCGACGCATGGCCGCCGTGCGCAAGGTGGAGCACTTCCCGCTGATATTGAACATCACCGTCAGCCACGACCTGGTCCTGAGCAACTGGTACCCGGCCGTATGGGCCATCGGTGCCATCGCCGGTGGCAGCATCCTCGCCCTGCTGCTGGGCACGTTCACCGGGCTGCGCATCCTCGCCCGCCGCGAGGACGATGCCCGACGCCTGCGCGAGAGCGAGGAGCGCTACGCCCGCGCCGTGCGCGGCACCAGCGACGGCCTGTGGGACTGGGACCTGGTGGCGGAGCGGGACTACCTGTCACCGCGCCTCAAGGACATGCTGGGCTTCGGCGGCGATCCCGCCATCACCCGCATGGACGACGTCCTGAGCCGCGTCCATCCCCAGGACGAACCCACCGTGCGCAAGGCCTTGCGGGCCCAGCTGGACCAGCACGTGCCCCTCGACATCGAACTGCGCGTGCTCACCCGCGGCGGCAGCTACCGCTGGATGGCCCTGCGCGGCGAGGCCGAGCGCACACCCGCCGGCAAGCCCGTGCGCCTGTCCGGCACCCTCAGCGACATCACCGCCCGCAAGCTGGCCGAAGAGGAAGTCCTCGAGCACCGCAATCACCTCGAGGATCTGGTGGATGCCCGCACCGCCGCGCTGTCCGTCGCCAAGGAGGCCGCCGAGGCCGCCAGCCGCGCCAAGACCGCGTTCCTCGCCAACATGAGCCACGAGCTGCGTACGCCGATGAACGCCATTATCTGCCTCACCCACCTGCTGCGGCGCGGCGCAAATGAGCCCGGCCAGCGGGAAAAGCTCGCCAAGATCACCCAGTCCGCCGATCACCTGCTGGAGATCATCAACAACGTCCTCGATCTGTCCAAGATCGAGGCCGAGCGCGTGAGCCTGGAACGCACCCACTTCCGCGTCAGTGACGTGCTGCACCAGGTGGAAGGCCTGCTCGACGAAAAGGCCCGTGACAAGTGCCTGCGCCTCACCCTGCAGGCCGACCCGGCCATCGCCGAACTGGACCTGCTGGGCGATCCCCTGCGCCTGAAGCAGGTGCTCCTCAACCTCACCGGCAACGCCATCAAGTTCACCGAATGCGGCAGCGTCACCGTCGAGGCGCACCGCTGCGGCCACACCGACGAGGACGTGGTGATCGGCTTCGACGTGCAGGACACCGGCGTGGGCATGTCGGACGGCGTCCTCCAGCGCATCTTCGAGCCCTTCGAGCAGGCCGACGGCTCCACCACCCGGCGCTACGGCGGCACCGGCCTGGGGCTGGCGATCTCCCGCCATCTGGTGGAGCTCATGGGCGGACAGATCACCGTGACCAGCACGCCGGGCGCGGGCAGCTGCTTCAGCTTCACGGTCCATCTGGCGCGGGCGCCGGCCGGCGACGGCGGGCCCGACGTGTCCGTCCTGACCCCCGACGAAGCCGAGCAGCTCCTCAAGCAGCGCTACCGGGGCATCCGCCTGCTGCTGGCCGAGGACGACCTGATCAACCAGGAAGTGGCCATGGAGCTGCTCCATCACCTCACCGGCCTCGCCGTGGATCTGGCCAACGATGGCGTCGAGGCGGTGGAGATGGCCCGCCTCGGCCACTACGACATGATCCTGATGGACATGCAGATGCCCCACCTGGATGGTCTGGCGGCCACCCGTCGCATCCGCGCCCTGCCCGGGGTCGGTCGCACACCCATCATCGCCATGACCGCCAACGCCTTCGAAGGGGATCGCCGCGACTGCCTGGAAGCCGGCATGGACGACTTCCTCGCCAAGCCGTTCAATCCGGGCAGCCTGCTTCAGGTTCTGCTGCGCTGGCTGCCCCGGCCGGTGGTCGCGCCGCCACCCCCCGCGCGTCGCCGCGACGCCCGCGATCAGTAGGCCGCGCCGTCCCCGCCGCCGCGGCCGATGCGCAGCCCGGTCTTCTTCAGGATCGCCGTCGAGAACAGCACGTCACGGGCCCGGCAGGCCGCCCCCAGCAAGCGTGCGATGGTCTCCACCTGTGCCAGCACCGTGGCCCGGTCGCGGCCATGCACCATCGCGAACAGGTTGTAGGGCCAGTCCGGCAGGGCGCGCGGGCGCTCGTAGCAGTGGGTGACCCCGGGCAGACGGCCCACCGCTTCGCCCAGCTCGACGATGCGGGCGTCGTCCACGTCCCACACGGACATGCCGTTGGCCGTGTAGCCCAGAGCGTAGTGGTTGGGCACCGCACCGATGCGGCGGATGCGGCCGTTCTCGAGCATCGCCGCCAGGCGCGCCCGGACGACCTCGGCGCTCACCCCCAGCTGTGCCGCCAGGGCGTCGTAGGGCCGCGGCACCAGGGGCAGGCCGGCCTGGGTCGCGATCACCAGGCGGCGGTCCAGATCATCCGGCGGGTTCACGCCTGCAACCTCATGTCCACAAAGAACTCCCGCCGCTTGGGAAAGGCGAATACCATGAGGCCGGTGTCGGCCTCGATGCGCCGGATCGCGTCGGCGATGCCGTCCGGCGTCTCGGTGGCGAGCACGAACCACATGTTGAGGTGGTGCTCGCGCCGGTAGTTGTGGGCCACCTCGGGCAAAGCGTTGACCTGGGCCGCCACGGTGTCGAAGCGCGCTTCCGGCACCGCCAGCGCTGCCAGCACGAAGCGTCCGCCCAGGCGTTCCACCTGGAACATGGGCCCGAAGCGGGTCAGGACCCGCTCGTCCAGCAGACGACGCAGGCGCGCCAGCACCTCGGCCTCGGTGGTGCCGAGCTGCTCCGCCACCGCCTGGTAGGGCGCGTCACACAGGGGGA
>DAOQMM010000155.1:0-4766 GCA_035335645.1 Rhodocyclaceae bacterium
TCCTCCCGCGTCCCTGTCACACACCTCACACGCCCTGTCGCACCCGCCATGCTCTTCGTCATCTCCCCCGCCAAAGCCCTCGACTTCGACACGCCGCCCACCACGCCGCGCTTCACGGAGCCGGATTTTCTGGATGATGCGGCGGAGCTGATTGCGGGGTTGCGGACTTTGTCCCATGCCCAGGTGGCGGAGCTGATGGATCTGTCGGATGCGTTGGCGGCCTTGAATGTGGCGCGTTATGAGGCGTGGGCGCGGCCGTTTTCGCCGCAGAACGCGAAGCCGGCCTTGCTGGCCTTCGACGGGGATGTGTATGACGGGCTTGGGGCGGCCAGCCTGAGGGAGGCGGAGCTGGACTATGCCCAGGCGCATCTGCGCATCCTGTCCGGGCTGTACGGGGTGTTGAAGCCGCTGGATCTGATGCAGCCTTATCGGCTGGAGATGGGGACGCGCTACGCCAATGGGCGGGGCAAGGATCTGTATGCCTTCTGGGGCGACCGCATCACGGAGGCCTTGAATGCCTGTCTGGCGGCGGAGGCGGTGGCCGGGCGGGCGCCGGTGCTGGTGAATCTGGCGTCGGAGGAGTATTTCAAGTCGGTGCGGCCGAAGAAGCTGAAGGGGCGCTTGCTCAATGTGGCCTTTGAGGACTGGAAGAACGGGCGTTACCGCATCATCAGCTTCTATGCCAAGCGGGCCCGCGGCCTGATGGCGCGGCACGCGATCCGCCTGGGGGCGCAGGATGTGGAGCAGTTGAAGACCTTCGATGCGGCGGGTTATGCCTTTGCGCCGGAGGCGTCGGACGACGGGAAGTGGGTGTTCCGTCGTCGGGTGGCGTAGCGGGCGCCCGGGGCGCGGACGTCTGCGGGCGCTGCCTTCCTCAGGATTTGACCACCTTCAGACATGCGCCGTTGGCGCCATTGGATGGGCGGGCGGTCTTGTCTTCGGCGCGGCGCTGACCGACTTGCTGGGCCAGCAGGTCGATGCGTCGCAGGTGGATGGAGTCGCTGACGACCGCGGCGACGATGTCGCCCACCGGCACGTCCACGCCGGAATCCAGAAAGGTGGAGATATACACCAGGGAGATCCGCGCCCAGGCTTCCGGGCTGAGGCTGAGGATGAAGTCGTCGCGGAAGGATTTGCGCGCGCTGAGCAGACATTCGTCCACGAGGCGGGTGGGATCCTGCACCTGGGGCAACAACAGGCGCAGGTTGATGCAGGCACGTTCGTGCAGTTCGTCGAAGTCCATGGCGCCTCCGGGGACGGTTGCCATCCGGACCCGGGCGTGGCCGGGCCTTCCACAGTCGAACGATAATTGCCCGCGCCGTTGTCGTCCAGAGGGCGCGGGTCTGCGGGGCCTGCGCCAGGGTTCAGTGGCCCGGCCGGCGCAGCAGGGCGTGGCCCATGCGGATGGCGTGGCCGGAGGCGATGCCGTCCACCAGCGTGAAGCCCTTGGGGGCGAACACGATGATGGTGGAGCCGTGCTCGAACCAGCCCATCTCCTGGCCCTTGCGGAAGTCGGCGCGGACGGGCATCTCGTTGGGGCCGCGGTAGCGCAGGTGGAGGAGCACATCCAGCCAGTGCAGGCGCATGCTGGCCACCAGGATGGCGGCCACCGGCACCAGGGTGATGGGCGCGCCGTCGGCAGCGAGGCGGGTGCGGATGACGGCCCGCTCGTTTTTGCAGTAGAGCTTTTCGACGCGCTTGAGGGCGACGGGATTGACGTTCCACACGTCGCCGGAGATGTAGGTGGTGTGCTCCACGCGGCAGTCGGCGGGGGCGTGGAAGCGGTGGTACATGCTGGATTTGAGGCGCAGGGTGACGTAGCTGCCGTCCCGGTAGGTGTCCACCAGGGCGGGATCGGCGAGGAGATCCAGGAGCGTGTAGGGGAAGCCCTTGGCCTGGATCAGCTCGGTGCCGGCGATGGGGCCGCAGGCGCCGACGATGGCGTCGCAGGGGCTGGTGAGCACCGCGGGGTCGGGATCGACGGGGCGGGCGCCGTCCTTGAGCTGGCGGGTGAAGCAGTCGTGCAGGCTGCGGAAGTCCGTGTGACGGGCTTCGGACAGGTCCAGGTCGGCGAAGAGCTTCCAGATGGCGATGGAGAGGCGGCACACGAGCGGGTGCTCGATCTTGCTGAACCAGCCCATGAAGCGGGTCAGGGCGATGCGCGGGACGCGGTTGGTGAGGAGGAAGTTGAGGTCTTCCTGGTTCGTGAGCCGGTCGATGAGGGAGCGGGTTTTCATGGGGCTGTAACGGGGTTCGGTTAAATCAGTCATCTTTCAGTCGCCGAAAGGAAATCCGTGGAAGATGCATTGGTGTGGGCCGGGCTGGGGGCGCTGGCCTTGCCGGGTCTGGCGCTCAAGATCAAGCGCCGCCTGGAGCTGTCGAAGGGCAAGCATCCGTCCCTGGCCGGACACGCGAAGATGTCCCGCCGGGTGGCGCGTCTGCTGCCGTTCTACGAGTACGACGAAGCGGGCTTCTTCAATTCCGACGATGCCCCGGCCGAGGTGGTGGCGCGCCGTCGGGAGGGCTTCTTCCGTCTGGCTGAGCTGTACCGCGCGCGCTTCGCCCGCAGCGCGGCGCTCACCGCCGAGGCGGCGGAGGGCGTGTCGGACCTGCAATTCACCGGCGCCTACCGGGTGCCGTTCCAGTACAGCCGCCTGGTGCGGGAACACCTGAAGGGCGGCAGCTTCTACACCGCCTCGGCGGGCGTGACGGTGACGGACGCGGACGGCAACGTCTTCTACGACCTGGCCGGCAGCTACGGGGTGAATGTCTTCGGCTACGACTTCTACAAGACCTGCATGGCCCGCGGTGCCGAACGGGTGGCCGCGCTGGGGCCGGTGCTGGGCTCTTACCATCCGGTGCTGCTGGAGAATGTGCGCCGCCTGAAGGCCGTTTCCGGGCTGGACGAGGTGTCCTTCCACATGTCCGGCACCGAGGCGGTGATGCAGGCCGTGCGCCTGGCCCGCTACCACACCCGGCGCAATCATCTGGTGCGCTTCTGCGGCAGCTACCACGGCTGGTGGGGCGACGTGCAGCCGGGCGTGGGCAATCCCGTCGCGGCCGAACACACCTACACCCTGCGCGACATGCATCCGGACGCCCTGCGCGTGCTGCGCCGGCGCAAGGACATCGCCTGCGTGCTGATCAATCCGCTGCAGGGACTCCATCCCAACGCTGCGGCGCCGGGGGATTCGTCGCTGGTGGACAGCTCGCGCCGCGCCGGCTTCGACCGGGCGGCCTACACGGCGTGGCTCAAGGAACTGCGCCAGGTGTGCACCGAGCGGGGCATCGTGCTGATCTTCGACGAGGTCTTCCTGGGCTTCCGCCTGGCGGCCGGCGGCGCGCAGGAATACTTCGGCGTGCAGGCGGACATGGTCACCTACGGCAAGACCCTGGGCGGCGGCCTGCCGGTGGGCGTGGTGTGCGGCCGGCGCGATCTGATGAAGCGCTTCCGCGACGACGCGCCGGCGGACATCTGCTTCGCCCGCGGCACCTTCAATTCCCACCCCCACGTGATGGGGGCGATGGCGGAATTCCTGGCGCGCCTGGAGACGCCCGAGGTGAAGGCGGTCTACGCCGGCCTGGACGACACCTGGAACGGCCGCGCCGCGCGCCTCAACGCCCGTCTGCTGGAGGCCGGCCTGCCAGTGCAGGTGGCGAACATGCAGTCGGTGTGGACGGTGTTCTACACCCGCCCGAGCCGCTACAACTGGATGCTCCAGTACTACCTGCGGGCCGAGGGCCTGGCCCTGTCGTGGGTGGGCAGCGGGCGCTTCATCTTCAGCCTGAACTACTCCGACGCGGACTTCGAGGCCGTGGCCGAACGCTTCGTGGCGGCGGCGAAGCAGATGGAGGCGGACGGCTGGTGGTGGCACGATGGCCGGACGACCAACAAGGACATCCGCCGGCGCATCCTCAAGGAGATGCTGCGCAAGCGCTTCCTGGGCTGAGCGGTCCACGCGGCAAGGCGGAACGGCACGGACGTGCGTTCCGCCTTTTTTGTGGGCCGGGCAGTCGATGGCGGGCATGGGGCGCTGGAAACGACACCGCGCCACCCGGCAAACCCGGCGTGGCGCGGTGAGGCGACGAAGGGATCAGGCGGTCTGGCGGCGGGCGCGGAGTTCGCGCAGCAGCTCCAGCGGGGCCCGGTGGTAGAGCTTGATGTCGTGGTAGGGGTCGGTGAGGATCTTGGTCAGCCACACCAGCCCGGTCTGCACGTCCTTCAGGAAGAACAGGTGCACCGTGCGGAAGAGCAGGCCGGCCACGCCCAGGCTCAGCCACAGCTTGCCCAGGTGGTCGATGTAGCCGTCCATGTCTACATGGGCGTCGAAGAGGCCGAAGCAGGTCGGGTCCATGTACAGCACGACCGGCGTGGCGGCCCACAGGCTCAGCAGCACGACCTTGCGCTGCAGGTTGTAGCCGACCTTGACGGCTTCCTTGTATTCGTTGGTGCACTGGTTCTCTTCGTCGTAGCCCAGGGGCTCGAAGAAGAAGTGGCCGGACTGGCGCGTGACCATGGACACCAGCCAGCCGATCAGGGCGGCCTTGACCGGGTCGGTGAAGATCAGGCAGTAGGCCACGACGAAGCTGATCGCGCTGATGAAGTGCAGCGTCTGGTTGATGCGGCTGTGATGGTAGAAGCGGTGGTCGTCCCAACGCTGTGCCTCAAGGGCACGCAGAAAATTTTTCATGGAGTCTCCCGGGGTTGTGAAAGTGAAAAGCTTTCAAGGCGAGACTAAGAAAGTTGTGTGACTCCGTGGCTGCGG
>DAOQMM010000156.1:0-4641 GCA_035335645.1 Rhodocyclaceae bacterium
CCGGAGAAAGCCGGGAAAGCCAAGGAAATCAAGGCTTCCCGGCTTTTTTTCGTCCAGAGTAGTCCGAAATGGGCACTTGCAATCCAGGGGCATTGACGGGCAAGGCCGCGCGGAATTGCCCCCGAATGCCCCGGACCGCTGCCGCGCTCCGCGCTGCCCGGCCCGGCGAGCAGTCTCTCACGCTGCCTGACGCGCGGTCCGGGTTCCCGTGGGCGCCGGCGCGTTGCATCGGCTCCTTGCACCCGTGATCCGGGCTAATCGGTGTTCGGCGTGTGGTCGCCCGGTTCGCGAAACGCGGTGCTGGTGCCCAGGGCGGCGGCCGTGAAATCGAGAAACCGGCGCAGACGCAAAGGGATGAATCGTGTGCTGGCGAAGACCAGATGCACGGGTACGGGCGGCATTTCATACCCTTTGAGGACGCAGCGCAGACGCCCCGCCTCGATGTGGTCAACCGTCTGATAGGACGGCACGCGGATCAGGCCACGACCGGCGATGGCCGCGTCAATCAGGGTTTCCGACTGGTTCACCGTCCACCGGCACGGTGGACGCATGCGCTGGACACGTCCGTCTGCCAGACGGAAGGCCCACTCCCGCACGCCGTCCTCGTGGGCGTGCAGAATGGCGTGATGGCCCGCGAGATCGTCCGGCGAGCAGGGGGTGCCGACGCGGGCGAGGTAGGCGGGGCTGCCCACCACGCGCTGGCGGATCTCGCCGACGCGCTTGGCGACAAGGGTGGAGTCGGCCAGGTGGTCGATGCGCAGGGCGACGTCGATGCGCGCCTCGCGCAGATCCACGAGGGCATTGCTGAGCACCAGATCGACGTGTATGCCGGGATGGGCGACGAGGAAGTCGCCGATGAGGGGTGCCAGGTGCAGGCGCCCGAACACCAGCGGGGCGCTGACGCGCAGGCGGCCGGTGGCTTCGCTGGCCTCGCGGGAGACGTCACCCAGCGCATCGTCGTAATCCGCCAGCAGCGTGCGGGCGTGTTCCACCAGGCGGCGGCCGGCTTCGGTGAGCACGTTGCTGCGCGTGGAGCGTTCGACGAGCCGGGCTCCCAGGCGTCGTTCCATACCCGCCAGGATGCGGCTCACCGCGGCCGGCGAGCGGCCGGTGCGCCGTCCTCCGGCAGCGAGGCTGCCGCCGTCGGCAATCTCCAGCAGTACGCGCAGTTCTTCGAGTCGGTCCATGGTTCCTTCCGCCTTGTGCAAGTCTGAGTTGCAGCCGCGCCCAATTCCCGGCGGCGGCCTGCCTGCCTAGTATCCAGGCACGTCCCCGGCATGACCGGTGCGCACCCGCCCCAAGCTCAGGAGAGCGCCATGTCCTTGTCCCGCCGTCAATTTGTCCAGGCTGCCCTCGCCGGTCCTGCCCTCGCGCTGGATCTGCCGGCGCGCGCGGAGGCGCGCCGGGTCGCGCCGATCCAGGCCGTCGCGCTGGACGGCTTCACCACCTTTGACCCTCGCCCCGTCGCAGCGCTCGCCGAGCGCCTGTTTCCGGGCCAGGGCGCCGCCCTGACCACGGCCTGGCGCACTCGTCAGTTTGAGTACTCGTGGCTGCGAAACAGCATGGACCGCTATGTGGACTTCTGGCAGGTGACCGAGGAGGCCCTGGTCTTCGCGGCACGACAGACCCGCCTCGAACTCGACGGGACGCGGCGCCGGCAGCTGATGCAGGCCTTTCTCGCGCTGGACGCGTGGCCGGACGCGCGTCCGGCCCTCGAACGTCTCCACGCCAGTGGCATCAGGCTCGCCTTCCTCTCCAACTTCACCGTGGAGATGCTTGACGCGGCCAGCCGCAACGCGGGCCTCGCGGGGCTGCTGGAGCCCCATCTGAGTACCGACCGGGTTGGCGTCTTCAAGCCCCATCCGCGGGCCTACCGGATGGGCGTGGAGGCTTTCGGCCTGCCGCGCGAGGCCATCGCATTCGCCGCCTTCGGAGGCTGGGATGCGGCCGGCGCCAAGGCCTTTGGCTACCCGACCTTCTGGGTCAATCGGCTCGGTCTGCCGGTCGAGCAGCTGGGTGTGCAGCCGGACGGTATCGGCGCCAGCCTGGAGGATCTGGTGCGTTTCGTCAGTACCTCGAATGCAGCGTCGCGTCCCGCGGCGTGAGATCAACCCCCCTGGAGAACCCCATGAAAAGTGTCCTTGTTTCTGCGCTGTGTGCATCCCTGTCAGTCCTTTCCGCGCCGGTTTCGGCCCAGGTCCAGGTGAGCGGGCGGAGCGTGCCCCTGGCCATTGCCGTCGACGCCGCCGCGGCGGCGCTCAAACGCTGCGAGGCGGATGGTTACCGCGTCACCGTCAGCGTGGTGGACGCCGCGGGGGTCGAACGCGTCCGCCTGCGCGGCGATCACAGCACCATCCACACCAGCGAGACGGCCTTCCGCAAGGCCTACACGGTGATCACCCTCGGTCCGATCTTCAAGGCCACGACGACCAGCGCACTCACCGAGCGGATCGGCAAGACGCCCAATCTGCCGGCCTTGTCCACCATTGATCACGTCATCTTCCTGGCCGGTGGTGTGGCACTGCAGGCCCAGGGTGAGTTCCTGGGCGCCATCGGCGTGGGCGGGGCGCCCGGCGGTGCGCTCGACGAGCAGTGTGCCCAGGCCGGCGTGCAGGCTGTCCAGGCCCGACTCGACGGGCTGGGTGTGCCGTCGAATTGAGCGGGCGTCCGGACGATCGACCCTGGTCTCCATCGTCTGCTCCGGTCCTCAGCCGCCGTCAGGCGGCTTTTCACCGAAAAACGCCCCCGGCGCCCGGGTGTTCGAGGGCGCGCCGGGCCGTTCGGGTGGGGCGGCGCGACGCGAAGCGGCTGTCTCGTCCGGTCTCGACGTCAGCCACCGTCCGGGCCGGCGCCTCGTCCAGGCGTCCGGACCGGATGGAACGCGTGGGGCCGGGCGAGCGTCGGACGAGGAGGCGACGATCAGCCGGCGGCACGTTCAGGGGTGAAGTGGCGGAGGATCAGTTCGGCCACGCGGGCGGCGTGCTCTTCGAGGACGAAGTGGCCCCCATCGAGGTAGTGGACGGCCGCCGCGGGCAGGTCACCGCGAAAGGCTTCGGCGCCTTCGACGAGAAACAGGGGGTCCCCGCGCCCCCAGGCAATCAGGGTCTTCGGCTGCCGCTGGCGGAAGTAGGCGTGCCACACCGGGTAGAGGTCGACGTTGTGACGGTAGTCGCGGAACAGGGCCAGCTGGATCTCGGCGTTGCCGGGGCGATCCAGGAGGGCCTGGTCGAAGACCCAGGCGTCCGGGCTGACGGCCAGGGGGTCGCCGGCGCCGGTGAGGTACTGGAAGCGGGTGGTGGCGGCGTCCAGCAGCGCGCGGGCCGGTCCTTCGTCGCCCTGTTCCCACAGCGGCATGAAGACGTCACGCACCATCGGGCTGATGCCTTCCAGATAGGCGTTGGCGTTCTGGATCACGAGGCCGAGCACGCGTTCGGGGTGGGCCGTCGCGAGGCGCAGTCCGACCGGGCCGCCGTAGTCCTGCATGTAGAGGTGGTAGCGGTCCACCCCCAGATGAGCGAGCAGGCCGTCCACGACGCCGGCCAGCGCGTCGAAGCTGTAGGGGAAGCGGCCGGTCGCCGGCGCGTCGGAATGGCCGAAGCCCGGGTAGTCCGGCGCGATGACGTGGAAGTGCCCGGCAAGATGGGGGATGAGGTCGCGGAACATGTGGGATGAGGCGGGAAAGCCGTGCAGCAGCACGATGGCCGGCTGCGCCGGATCGCCTGCCGAGCGGTAGAAGATCCGCGTGCCATTCACCTCGTGATGGGCGAGACGAACGGCAGCGGGGTGGGCGGGTGTCTGGCGGGCCGCCAGGAAGGGCGTATCGGAGTTCATGGGTGTCCTTGTGTCAGGAGATGACGGGAAGCGTTCTCGTAACCGTAAAAATGAAAATTAAAGGTTACTGACGCAACGCTAATGGTGTACTAGTAACTTGTCAACGATTTATTTTAAGGTTACATTCTTGTCGAATCTGACGTACTGAGCGTCCCATGTCTCCTGCACCGACTCCTTTCATCTTTGTCGCCGACGACGTCGCCCTGGATTTCGCCAACACCCTGGCCGCCCCCACGGGCACTTTGTTCGACTTTCTGGGCGCGCCCGGCAGCCTGACGGCCTGGGCACAGGCTTCCGGGGCGCTGCCGGCTCTGGGCGCTTTGCTTGTCGCGGCGGCGGCGCACGGTGAATTGGCCGAGGTCGAGGATGAGGCGCGGGCGCTGCGCGACTGGCTGGTCGGCGTGCTGCCGCAGATCCGCGCAGGCAGTGCCCCGTTGGCAGCTGTCGACCTCGCGCCACTCAACCGTGCGCTGACGGCGGCCTGCTGTGCGTGGTCGGTCCACGCGTGCGAGGGTCGGGCAACCCTGGCACGGGACTGGTGCTACGCCGGTCCCCTGAGTGCGCTGGCGCCCCTGGCCGAAGCCATCGCCAGCCTCCTGGCCCGCCCGGATCTGCACGATATCCGCAAGTGCGAAAACCCCCAGTGCACCCTGTGGTTCCGTGATGTGACCAAGCGCGGCCACCGACGCTGGTGCAGCACCGCGGTGTGTGGCAACCGGGCCAAGGTCGCGGCATTCCGGGATCGTCAGAAACGCGCGACCCGGGAGACGGACGGAGACGGCTGACCGGGCGACGGGCTGGCGTCCTTGC
>DAOQMM010000157.1:0-4608 GCA_035335645.1 Rhodocyclaceae bacterium
CACCTGGGCTGGAGCTTGGCCGCGTGGTTGGTGTCCCTGCCGCTACGGAATGGGACTATCAAATGGGTGAGCGGTCTGGTGGCCCTGGCCATGGTGCCGGCCACACTTGGACTCGGCGAGCACTATTTGCTTGATCTGGTGATTGCCGTTCCGTTTGTGGTCGGGACGCTGGCATTGACTGTCCGTGGGCTAGGTTGGCAGTCTCCAGCCAGGCGTATGGCTGCATGGACGGGCTGGGGATTTTTTTTAGCGTGGCTGATTCTGTTACGTTTCGCGGCGGAATGGTTGCTGCAGGCACCCTGGGTGGTGCCGGTGCTTTCGATCGTGTCGTCGGGTGCGTCGGCCTGGCGGATGAGGGCGTTGATATGCGCCGTGCGCGGGGGGGGCGAAGTCGCGGAAGTCACACGCGTAGATCAGGCTTCGGCGCTCGGCGGGTCTTTCAGTGTGCGTCTGGCAGCGCTGTTTTTTCTGTCCGGCTTTGCGGCACTGATGTACGAGGTGCTGTTTTCCAAGAAGCTCGCGGTGACGTTCGGGAGTTCGTCGCTGGCAACCTATACCGTGCTGGCCACCTACATGGGTGGCATGGCGATCGGCTCTTGGCTGGGGGGGATCCTGGCTGCCCGCGGGGGAGATTTGCTGAAGCGCTACGTGGTGTGCGAGGGGAGCATCGCGGCGTATTGTGTGCTGACGCCCTTCTTGTTTGACGCAGTTCACGATCTGTATGCCCAGTGGGCAACCAATGCCCCCGTCGACGCCGGGTGGGTGGTGGCCTTGCGATTCGGGCTGGGTGCTCTGGTCCTGATGGTGCCGACGATCCTGATGGGCATGACGCTGCCCATCCTGACGGCCTGTCTCGACCGGGGCGCGGCGGCCTATGGACGTGTCGTGTCCGTGCTTTACGGCGCCAATACCCTGGGCGCCGCGCTGGGGGCGTTGCTCGCGGGCTATGTGCTGATCCCGACCCTGGGCCTGCAATCGACCACCCTCCTTGCTGCGCTGTTGAATCTTCTTGTCGCGGCTTTTGGCGGGGAGATGGGCAAACGACTGAAGCAGGTGGGGGCCCGTCTGGAGCAGGACGAAGATGCCACATCCGCTCTGTCCGCCAGCGGCCGCGCCTTGCCGGGGTGGCTGGTCCTGATGAGCTTCGGAGGCGTGGGCCTGGTATGCCTGGGGCTTGAGACGCTGTACATGCACCTGCTGGCGGTGGTGGCTGGGAACAGTACCTACGCGTTCTCTCTGATGCTGTTTGCCTTCCTGCTGGGGTTGGGCGGTGGGGCAACGGTCATTCGGCAGATTCCGCAGGCAATCAGCCGGCCGGAAGTGGCCATGGTGGTATTGCTGATGCTGTTGGCTATGTGTCTGGGCATCGGGGAAAGCCAATGGAGCACCATGGCGGACTACTTCGCGTCATTTGCGGGGTATCCGATGCCGAGCAGCTTTGGTGGGCGGGAGCTGGTGAGAGCGGCTGTATGCCTGATCGCGCTGGTTCCGCCGGCGTTCCTCATCGGGGCCTTTTTCCCGCTCGCCATGGGGGCCGTCGGACGTGCCGGTGGCGTGCGGGCGCTTGGGACTGGTGCAGCCGTCAATACGCTGGGCAATATCGCCGGGGTCTTCATCGGTGGCTTCGTGCTGCTGCCGACGGTTGGTGCGTTGGGTGGCATCAAGGTGCTGGCGGTCCTCGCAATGGGGCTTGCCGTGTGCATCGTCATCGGGGCGGGCCTGATGCGGGAGCGGGTACTTGTTGCACTGGGGGGGATGGCCGCGCTCTGTGTCGTTGCGGCGCCGACGGATCTGGACTACACGCGGCTCGCGTCGGGAGCCAATGTCTATTTCCAGCCTCAGCACTGGGGGCGGGTCATTGATCACGCGGAGAGCGCGGACGGCGGGTTGACATCGGTTCATGTGACGCTGCAGGACGGCGGCATGACCATGAAGACGCTGACGACAAATGGAAAATTCCAGGGCAATGATTCCGGCGAAGTGGAGGCACAGATCGGGTTTGCCCTGGTTCCGCTGGCCGAGAATCCCCGCAGGAATGATGCGCTGGTGATCGGCTACGGTACCGGGACGACCGCGAATACCCTGAAGCACGCGGGCTTCCGTCAGATTGACGTGGTGGATCTGAGTCGGGATGTGATCCGTCTCGCCAACGCCCATTTCGCCCATCTGAACGAGCGTGTGACGGAGGCGCCAGGGGTGAAGCTGCACATTGCGGATGGCCGCAATTATCTGTTGCTCCAGCATCGGCAGTACGACCTGATTACGGTGGAGCTCACCTCGATCTGGTTTGCCGGTGCTGCGGCCAGCTACAACCGCGAGTTTTACCAGTTGGCGCGTCAGCGTCTGCGCCCTGGCGGCGTCCTGCAGCAGTGGGTGCAGTTGCATCATTTGTCCGGACAGGATCTGCTCGCGTTGCTGGCATCGGTGCGTTCCGAATTTGCGGACGTGAAGGTCTTCCATTTTGGCGGGCAGGGCATGATCGTCGCCCGCAATGGGGGGGCGGCGCCCATGGCCGTCGGCATGCGCCGGCCACAGGATGAACCGGCGATCCGGGCCTACAGCGAACGCATCCTGGGGCATCCGCTGGATGACGGGCCGGAAAGGTTACTCGATGCCCAGGGCGTCGATAACTTCCTGTCCCATTGGGGCGAAGCGGAAGACTGGGCGTCTACCGATGACAACATGGTCCTCGAGTACAACACGCCCAAGGGCAACGTCCTCGACGGCGTGAGGTCATACAAGGAGAACGTCACCCTGATGAAGGCTTTCGGGAAGGCGCCGGTCAAGCGTCAGGATGAGCAGGAAGGGGGACGGCATTGATTTCCCCCAACTGCGATACCCGTCCAGCCGACTGCCCCGTTGTATTGATCGTACTTCACGCCATCAGTCTGCCGCCGGATCGGTTCGCAGGCGACGGCGTGGAGCGGTTGTTCACCAATCGTCTTGATTCCGCCGGGCATCCCTATTACGCGGCGATCCATCATCTGCGGGTGTCGGCCCATTACTTCATTCGCCGCACGGGTGAGCAGATCTGCTTCGTTGCGCCAGCGTTGCGGGCCTGGCACGCGGGGGTGTCGAGCTGGCGGGGGCGGGAGCGGTGCAATGATTTCTCTATCGGAATCGAACTTGAGGGGTGCGACAGCCTGCCCTTTGAGCCGCTTCAGTACGAGGTGCTGGCCGACCTGCTCGCGACGCTGTGCGAGCAGTTTCCGATCGAGGGGATCACGGGGCATGCGGACATTGCGCCGGGCCGCAAGACCGACCCTGGTCCGTACTTCTCGTGGGCGCGCTTGCGGCGGCTTCTGACCGTTCGGGGCGGGGCTGCGCTGGCGGCGCGGGTGGAGCCGGAATCCGCCCTCGACGAGTCCGTGCAGATGCGCTGGCCGTTCCCGTCAAACAGGCGTCCGGTCTGAATTCATCGGGGTGAGCGGGTGCCCGGAATGCGGGATGAGGCGCCATCTGACCACGCTCCGCGAGACCCCGGATTATGCTAATGAGATTGCATGTCGATGGCCTCGGGCGCGGGGCGATTGACAAAACCCTGTTGAATCAATACAATGCAAATTGTGTGCAGTGCAGCACGCATAAAAGAAATTTAACGCCCGTGCCGGGGCAGCGAATTTCAGCGGGTTTGGCCCGCTTCGCTGTTGTTGTTCCGACACTCCCCATGTCGGATTCCGGTACGTTTTTGGCACGCTGTCTGGTTGCATCAGCGTGTTTGGTCAACCACTGGTGACCGGGCTTTTCAGAGCGCCGCCGGCCGTTCCAGGCCGGTGAGTCGAATCAGGCTCCGTTGTTCAGGAGCCCTGGTGAAGCAGAGCGGACTCCTCTTCCTGTCTTAGGGCAGGCGTGGGTGTGCGTGTGCGTTCGAAAGGGACGGCCGCAAGAAAGGAGAACCCATGTTCGCAACTCGTATCGTGAAGTACGCACGTCACGCGGCTTCATTCACGCTTCACTTCACCCACGGCGGGTTGCTGGTCGCCGGTCTTATCGTCACACTCTTCGTCGCCTCCCGGATTGCCACTCATGGTGTGCAGGGTCTTGCGCTTGGTTCCCTGCTGGGGAGTTCTCCCGTGGTAGCGGCACAGGCGCCGGACAGCGAGGTGCAGGACCAAACGGAGGAGGTGGGCCAGGAAATCGCCCTGAGCCCGGACCTGCAGCGGGTCAAGAGCTATCTGGCCAAACGCTACCAGGTGTCGGCGGTGGCGATCGAGCCGCTTCTGGCGTCGGCGCAGCAGACGGGGCGCAGCGTGGGTGTCGATCCCTTGCTGCTGGTGGCGGTGATGGCCATCGAATCGCGTTTCAATCCGTTTGCGGAAAGCCCGGTGGGTGCTCAGGGACTGATGCAGGTGATTCCCCGCTTCCACACGGACAAGGTGGATGTCAAATCTGACAAGGCCGCCCTGTTCGATCCGGACACGAATATCCGGGTCGGAGCGCTGGTACTGAAGGAGTACATCCGCAACACGGGTTCGGTTGAGCGGGCGTTGGAGCAGTACGGTGGCTCCAGCGATCCGGCTACGCCCTACGCCATCAAGGTCATGGCGGTGAAGGCCCAGCTTGCGGCCGCAGCCCGGGGCAAGATCATCGGCGCCTGATCCTTTTTAG
>DAOQMM010000158.1:0-4465 GCA_035335645.1 Rhodocyclaceae bacterium
CGCAGGTGCAGGAAGCGCGGCCCCAGCTGGGCGGTGAGACGTTCGGCGTCCAGCCAGATGTCCGGGTGGGGGCGGAAGGTGTCGCGGACCTGCTTCCACAGGGGCGAGGCCTTGTGGAGCAGTTCGTGGAGGATGGTGTCGAGGAGATCCAGCGCGTCCGGATCCGACAGGCGCGCCAGGTAGCGCGGGTTGAGGCGCAGGGTGTCGGACAGCCAGCGGTACTGGCCCATGGCCCGGCTGCCGGGCTTGAGGCGGCGGGTGCATAGGCGGCGCGGCACGGCGAGGTGGGGCAGCGCCTCGCGGACCAGCTGCAGGGCCAGTTCGATGTCGCGCTGGGTCATGGTGGTGTCACACGCCCCAGGTGACCGGCACCTTGTCCTTGAGGGAGCGCTCCATCAGGTCCAGCAGCGGCACCGCGCGCTGGAAGAAGCTCACCCCCGGCCCGCCGGACTTGGGCTCGGCTTCCTGGACGTCGTCCTGGCCGGCATGGCGGGCTTTGTCGTCGGCAATGGCCTGGCGCAGCGTGGCGATGGCGCCGGGGAGCTGCTCGACGGTGACGATGCCCTTGGCGTCGGCGGGATCCTTGCCGAGGACGCCGAGCATCTCCTTGCCGTTCTTTTCGAACATGATCACGTCGCCGCTGGCGGGGCTCTTGAAGATGACCAACATGGTGTGCGCGTCCTCGAAAGGAAATGGATGCGTTCATTGTAGGGCTTTGTGTCCCGATGGCGGAAAACCCTGAGGGTGCAATCTGGCGGACGGTGGTACCGTGCAGGGCCGTCCCCCGCGCGAGCGCCCCGTGAATCCGCCTCCCGACCGCCGTACGACCCTTGCCGGCATTGCCTGCGGCCTCGCCGCCTATGGCATGTGGGGCTTCTTTCCCCTGTTCTTCCGCCAGCTCGGCCACGTCTCGCCGGTGGATCTGCTGTGCAACCGGGCCCTGTGGGGCTGTGTCTTCGTGAGCCTGATCCTCACCGTGCGGCGCGCCTGGGCGGGGCCCCTGGCGGCGGCGCGGCGGCCGGGCACGCTGCCGCGCCTGACCCTCGCCGCGCTGCTGGTGGGGGCCAACTGGCTGGCCTTCCTGTGGGCAGTGGATCAGCACCGGGTCATCGAAGGCAGCCTGGGCTACTTCCTGACGCCGCTGGTGAACGTGCTGCTGGGCCTGGTGGTGCTCAAGGAACGCCTCAAGCGCCTGGAATGGGCCTCGGTGGCGCTGGCCGTGGCGGCGGTGGGCAACGAGTTCCTCAGCCTGGGCAGCCTGCCCTGGGTGTCCCTGTTCCTCGGCGGCACCTTCGGCCTGTACGGCCTGGTGCGCAAGCAGGTGCCGGTGGATGCCGTCTCCGGCCTGTGGCTGGAGACCCTTTCGCTGATGCCCCTGATCCTGCTCTACGCCGGCTGGCAGACGAGCCGCGGGCATGGGGTGTTCACCGGCTTCGACGCCTCCACCCAGATCCTGCTGGCGGTGGCGGGCGTCATGACGGCCCTGCCGCTGATGTTCTTCGCAGCCGCTACCCAGCGCCTCAACCTGGCCACCGTGGGCATGCTCATGTACATCAACCCGACCCTGCAGTTCCTCACCGCGGTGCTGATCTTCGGCGAGGCCCTGCGCCCGGCGCGGCTGGTGACCTTCGCCCTGATCTGGGCCGGATTGCTGCTCTACAGCTGGAGCGGCTGGCAGAAGTACCGGGCGGCGCGCTGATTCATTCCGCCGCCGGGGCGGTCGGGAAGAGGCGGAAATCCGGGTCGCCCCAGGCCTGGTAGGCCGCCCAGGTGGAGGTCTCCGGTGCGGCCCGGGCGGCAGCGATGCGGGCGTTGGCGACGGCATCCTCCAGGCGCGCGTTGCCGGCGAGGGCGGCGAAGAAGGCTTTGCTGAAGGCCGCCGCGGCCATGTCATCCACCGACCAGGCAGGGGCCACCACCACCGGAACGCCGGCCTGGAGCAGGTCTGGCACCAGATCGGCGGTGGCGGATTCGGCGTCCGCGCCCACCTGACCCAGGTGGCAGGCGTTGAGCACCACGACCTCCGGGAGCTGCCTGAGCTGGCGCAGCTCGTGCACCGTCAGGAAGACATCGTCGCCCAGGGCCAGGCCGGTGACCCGGTTGCCGTCGGGCAGGGCGTAGTCCCGCACGGCGCTGCCGCTGGCCAGCAGCAGGCGGAAGGGCGCGCCGTAGAGCTTGCCGATCACCGCCGAGGCGCCTTCGCCGAGGCTGCGGGTGACCTGGAAGCCGGCCTCTTCGAGGGTGTCGGCGACGGTCTCCGCCTCCTGACGTGCGCCGGGCAGGCGGGCGGGCGGATGGGTCGTCGACATGCCCGAGGTGTCCGGGTCGCCGATGACGAGGGCGCGGGTGGACCCGCTGGCGAGGGCCACGCCGGGGTTCCGGCGCAGGCCATCGAGGTGGCGCAGGACCCGCGGCGGATCGCGCAGTTCACGGGTCCACAGGGTGTCCTCGAGCAGCAGCTCCCAAGGCAGCGCCGCGGTCTCGCGACCCACCGTCAGGCGGTAGGCCGTGCGCGGCGCCATGCGCGCCCACTCGACCGGGATCAGCAGGTGGGCGAGGGTCTGGGCCGCCTGGACGTCCAGGCGTGTGGACGTCTGCAGCGCGTTCAACAGCGGCTGCACCAGTGCCGGCTGGTAGCCGACCTGCCATTCGTGTTGCCCGTCGGCGGTGGTGACCCGGAAGTGCAGGCGGCCGCTGGCCCGCTGGCGGATGGTGATTTCCCAGATCAGCGGCATTGGATCTGCAGACGTGGCGGCGGGCTCCGCGGGGGCGTCCTCGGCGGCAGGTTCCGGCGTGGGTGCCGCGGGCTTCAGCGCTGCTGCGATGCGCACCGCGGCATGGGCGAGGGCCTGGTCCAGGGCCAGGTCCTTGAGGCCGGCGAGGTAGGCGATGTGGCCCGAGGCGTCCACGTTGGCGGCCATGAAGGACAGCACTTCCGACGGTGCGCCCTCGTCCACGAAGACCGGTACCAAGCGCTTGCCGAGCGCAATTGCTCGATGAATCTCATTCAATGCGTTCTTGGCATTCGAGGTCTGACGGCCGACTACGGCAATCACCACGTCACTTTCTTCCAGCCAGAGGGCCAAGGTCTCGGCGAAGTCTTCACCAGAGCTCAGATTCATGTACCACGATACTTCTATGCCCACGCTGTGTAGCGCCTTGGCCAGAGGCAAAGCGTATTGGAGGTAGCCTTGGTAGTGGGACAGGAAGACGCGAGGCGGCGGTGCGGGCGCCGCTTCGTCCGCGGCCGGGCCGGAGGCGGCCCCGGCTTCCGGGGGCGCTTCGGCCATCGCGGGCTCGGCGTCGGGCGGGTCGGCGGCCTCGATGCGCTGCGGCGGGCGGAGCGTGGGCAGGGCGGCATAGACCGGGCTGTCGACGGTGGGCGAGGCCATCGCGGCCTTGAGCCAGTCGACGATGGCGGCCTGCAGGCGGCGCGCTTCCTGGGCACCGATGTCGGTGCCCAGGTGCTTGTAGCGGAGGATGCGGAGGGAGGCGAGTTCGACGGGGAGCTTGAATTGTTCTTCGGCGATCAGCAGTGTCCGGCCGGGACGCAGGCCGTGGCGGAGGCCGAGTTGAATCAGCACCTCCGGCAGACCGGCGGTGAGATCGGAGATGACGAAGGGGGCGTCCAGCAGGAAGTCGTGGAGGTCGGATTCGAGGTGCCCGGAATGGACGACCTCGTCGCCTCGCCGGGGCGTCAGGCCGACGCTCGTCACGGCATCGCGGACAACCGCGTAGGTGGCGTCGAGATCCAGTGTCCGTCCGGTCGTGAGATCGGTCTTGGTGCCCGCGCCCTGCACGATGAAGCACAGCCGTTCGCTGCCGCTGGGTGGAGCCGCCCACGCGGCGGCAGGCGACGGCGCGTCGAGCATCCGGGGCGGCTGGAGGTGTCCTGAGGCATAGAGCGGACTGCCCAGGGGCCGGTGCTGGGACCCCGGCAGATCGAGTTCGGCGCTGAACAGGCCGTCGACGAGCGCGCGCAGCGATGCCGAGAAGCGCGCCTGGACGTCCGGCGCGAGGGCGTCGCCTGCGGAAGCGTAGGTGAGGCCCAGGCGCGGCGCGGCGGCTGAGGCGTACTCGGCGAAGCCATCATCGGCGATCAGCAGGATGCCCCTCGGACGCAGCGCCAGGCTCACGCCGGCCAGATAAAGGGTGTTGCCATCTCGGCAGCTCAGGTCGCAGATCACCAGATCGCTGGCGAGGATCTGTTGGAACAGATGCGCGGCGCCGAGGACGGTGGCTTCACCGCCGTCGGCCCGTACGCACGCCATTCCGGCCGCCTCCACGGCGCTGCGGATCATCGCGTAACTCTGGTCCAGGTCGAGGACGCGGCCCGTGGCGGGATCGGTCTTGCGCCCGAAACCCGTGATGACCAGGCAGGTTCGCCGCTTCGGCGGCGCGTCCGCCCCGGCGTCCGCCGTCGCGGTCTGCCCTTTCCCCTCCGCCAATACCGCCGTCGGCGCCC
>DAOQMM010000159.1:0-4388 GCA_035335645.1 Rhodocyclaceae bacterium
TCCATCTGGCAGCACTTCGGGCTGAAGGCGCCGGGCGGACCGGGGTTGTGGGAGGCGTAGGCCGGCCGCGTCAGGCCGCGCCCGCACCCGGGAAACGACTCCTGATGTAAGCGGCCAGGCTCGCCAGCATGCCGGCGAGGACGGCCGTTCTCACAGCAGCGGGCCTTCTTCAGACCGGGCGATGCGATGGAAGGGGGCTTCTGCGGCGGTGGGATCGGTCAGCGCCACGTCCACGCAGCCGTCGCCCAGGGTACGTTCCAGGCGGGCCGCGAGGCGGCAGGCGGTCATCGACGATCCGCCGCGGGCTGCGGGCGCTCCACCAGCCAGTCGATGTCGCCACCCCGCCGGCTGTCATCCAGGCGCGATCCGAACAAGCGTACGGTCCTGTCCGGCCCGATTTCCTGGCGGGTGCCTTCGCGGATCAGGCCGTGCTCGTCGACAGTCAGACGCACGCGGGGGCTCGGGCAGCAGAAACGCTCTGGAGTCTGGCCCTTCCCGCTCACAGCAGCGGCGCCAGCCAGCGCTCTGCGTCCGCCACCGCCATGCCCTTGCGCCGGGCCCAGTCTTCCAGCTGGTCGCGGCCGATCTTGGAGATGGCGAAGTAGCGGGCGTCCGGGTGGGCCAGGTAGAGGCCGCAGACGGAGGCGGCCGGGGTCATGGCGAAGCTCTCGGTGAGGGCCATGCCGGCGTGGGCGGGGGCGTCGAGGAGGCGGAACAGGTCGCCCTTGACGGTGTGGTCCGGGCAGGCCGGGTAGCCGGGGGCGGGGCGGATGCCGCGGTAGGCTTCGCGGATCAGTTCGTCGTTGCTCAGGGCCTCGGCCGGGGCGTAGGCCCAGTATTCCCGGCGCACGCGGGCGTGCAGCCACTCGGCGGCGGCTTCGGCGAAGCGGTCGGCGAGGGCCTTGAGCATGATCGCGTGGTAGTCGTCGTGGCTGCGTTCGTAGGCCGCCAGGCGGCCTTCGATGTCCAGGCCGGCGGTGACGGCGAAGGCGCCCACGTAGTCGGCCACGCCGCTGTCCCGCGGCGCGACGAAATCCGCCAGGGCGTAGTGGGGCTTGCCGGCGGGGCGTTCGTGCTGCTGGCGCAGGCCGTGCAAGGTCATCCGCACGTCCTGGCGCGCCTCGTCGGTGTAGACGACGATGTCGTCCCCCGCCGCGTGGGCCGGGAAGAGGCCGAAGACGGCGCGGGCGCGCACCCACGGCGCGGTGTCCTGCTCGGCCACCATGCGGGCGAGCATCACCTCGGCGTCGGACTTGAGCTCGCGGGCGGTTTCGCCCACCAGTTCGTCCTGGAGGATGTCCGGGTAGCGGCCGGCCAGGTCCCAGGTCTGGAAGAAGGGGCCCCAGTCGATGTAGTCCACCAGCTCGGCGAGGTCGATGTCGAAGGCGTGGAGACCCGGCCGGGCGGGCACCGGCGGCACGTAGGCCGGGTCGGCGTTCCAGCGGAAGGCGTTGGCGCGGGCCTCGCCCAGGGGCACCAGCGCGACGCCCTTCTTCTGGGCGTGCTGGGCGCGGATCTTGGCGTAGTCGGCGGTCAGCTCGGCGGTGAAGCTGCTGCGCTGGGTGTCGGAGAGCAGGCGCGTGACCACGCCCACGGCGCGGGAGGCGTCGGGCACGTAGACCACCGGCTGGTCGTAGTGGGGCGCGATCTTGATGGCGGTGTGGGCGCGGCTGGTGGTGGCGCCGCCGATCAGCAGGGGTACGTCGAAGCCCTGGCGCTGCATCTCGGCGGCCACGTGGCTCATCTCTTCCAGCGACGGGGTGATCAGGCCGGACAGGCCGATGGCCTGGGCGCCGTGCTCGCGGGCGGCGTGGAGGATCTTGTCGGCGGACACCATGACGCCCAGGTCCACCACGTCGTAGCCGTTGCAGCCGAGGACCACGCCGACGATGTTCTTGCCGATGTCGTGCACGTCGCCCTTGACCGTGGCGATGACGATCCGGCCCTTGCTGGCGGCGCCGGTGCGCAGCTTTTCGGCCTCGATGAAGGGGATCAGGTGGGCCACCGCCTGCTTCATGACGCGGGCGGATTTGACCACCTGGGGCAGGAACATCTTGCCGGCGCCGAAGAGGTCGCCCACCACGTTCATGCCGGCCATCAGGGGGCCTTCGATGACCGCCAGGGGCGGCTGGCCGGCGGCTTCGAGCCGGGCGCGGACTTCCTCGGTGTCGGCCACCACGAAGTCGGTGATGCCCTTGACGAGGGCGTGGGACAGGCGCGCCTCGACGGGCTGCTCGCGCCAGGACAGATCCGGGCCGGCGTCCTTGCTGCGGCCTTCCTTGACGGTCTGGGCGAACTCCACCAGCGCCTCGCCGGCGCCCGGGTGGCGGTTGAGGACCACGTCCTCCACCTTGTCGCGCAGCTCGGGCGCCAGGTCGTCGTAGACGCCCAGCATGCCGGCGTTGACGATGCCCATGCTCATGCCCGCCCGGATGGCGTGGTACAGGAAGACGGTGTGGATGGCCTCGCGCACCGCGTCGTTGCCGCGGAAGCTGAAGCTCACGTTGGAGACGCCGCCGCTCACCTGGGCGTGGGGCAGGTGCTGGCGGATCCAGCGGGTGGCCTCGATGAAGTCCACCGCGTAGTTGTCGTGCTCCTCGATGCCGGTGGCGATGGCGAAGATGTTGGGGTCGAAGATGATGTCCTCGGCCGGGAAGCCGATGCCGGTGAGCAGGTCGTAGGCGCGTCGGCAGATCTCGGTCTTGCGGGCGTAGGTGTCGGCCTGGCCCTTCTCGTCGAAGGCCATCACGATCACCGCGGCGCCGTACTGGCGGCACAGGCGCGCCTGACGCAGGAATTCCGCCTCCCCTTCCTTCATGGAGATGGAATTGACCACGCCCTTGCCCTGGATGCACTTGAGGCCGGCCTCGATCACGCTCCACTTGGAGGAATCGAGCATCACGGGCACCCGGGAGATGTCCGGCTCGGCGGCGATGAGCTTGAGGAAGCGCTCCATCGCGGCCAGGGAGTCGAGCATCGCCTCGTCCATGTTGATGTCGATCACCTGGGCGCCGTTTTCCACCTGCTGGCGGGCCACGGCCAGGGCGTCGTCGAAGCGGCCTTCCAGGATCATCCGCGCAAAGGCGCGGGAGCCGGTGACGTTGGTGCGCTCGCCCACGTTCACGAAGAGGCTGTCAGGGCCCACGTTGAAGGGCTCCAGGCCCGACAGACGCAGGCGCGGGGCCACCTCCGGCACGCTGCGCGGGGTGACCAGGCGCACCGCCTCGGCGATGGCGCGGATGTGGGCCGGCGAGGTGCCGCAGCAGCCGCCGACGATGTTCACCAGCCCGCTGCGCGCCCACTCCACGATCTCGGCGGCAAGCTGCTCCGGCGTCTCGTCGTAGCCGGTGGGCGACAGGGGATTGGGCAGGCCGGCGTTGGGGTGGGCCGACACGAAGCAGTCGCAGGTGTTGGCCAGCTCTTCCACGTAGGGGCGCAGCTCGCGGGCGCCGAGGGCGCAGTTGAGGCCGAAGCTGATGGGCCGGGCGTGGCGCAGGGAATTCCAGAAGGCCTCGGCGGTCTGGCCCGAGAGGGTGCGCCCGGAGGCGTCGGTGATGGTGCCGGAGATCATCACCGGCACGCGCTGGCCGCGCTCGGCGAAGAGCTTCTCCACGGCGAACACCGCGGCCTTGGCGTTGAGGGTGTCGAACACCGTCTCGATGAGCAGGATGTCGGCGCCGCCGTCCAGCAGGCCGCGGGCGGCCTCGTGGTAGTCGTCCGCCAGGGCGTCGAAGTCGATGTTGCGGAAGCCCGGATCGTTCACGTCCGGCGAGATGGACAGGGTGCGCGAGGTGGGCCCGATCACGCCGGCGCAGAAGCGCGGCTTGGCCGGGTTGGCGGCGGTGAATTCGTCGCACAGGGCGCGCACCAGGCGGGCGCCTTCCACGTTGAGCTCGTAGGCCAGCCCGGCCAGACCGTATTCCGCCTGGGACACGCGGGTGGCGTTGAAGGTGCAGGTCTCGATGATGTCCGCACCGGCCTCCAGGTAGGCGCGATGGATGCCGCCCACCACGTCCGGACGGGTCAGCACCAGCAGGTCGTTGTTGCCCTTGAGATCCCTGGGATGTTCCGCGAAGCGCGCGCCCCGGTAATCGGCCTCGCCCAGCCGGTGCTGCTGGATCATGGTGCCCATCGCCCCGTCGAGGATCAGGATGCGGTGGGTCAGCAGGGACTGGAGTTCGGTGCTGCGGTCGGCTTGCATGGCGGTTCCTTCGGGTTCAGCCGGATGCACGCGCGCTCAAACGCAAACGGCGCCACAAACCCGGCTGTCGGTTTGTGAGCGCCGTTGAATCGGTTGCCGAGCCTGGCCCGCGGGTGACGGGTCGCAACGCTCCTCGGCAAGGGGCGGATTTTACGGGGTTTTTGGCGGGGCTGCCAAGGGTGTGCGG
>DAOQMM010000160.1:0-4349 GCA_035335645.1 Rhodocyclaceae bacterium
CACGCCGGCCGCGCTGCGCGCCCTGTGCCTGGAGCGCGCTGCCCAGGCGCTGGAGGCCCGCAGCCATGCCCTCGTGGCGCTCCTCGTGCGCGAGGCCGGCAAGACCTTCGCCGCCGGGCTCGGCGAAGTCCGCGAGGCGGTAGACTTCTGCCGCTACTACGCGGCCCGCCTGCGCGCCGGCGATCTGATCGGCAGCGCGCCTCTGGGGCCGGTCGTGGCCATCAGCCCGTGGAACTTTCCGCTGGCGATCTTCTGCGGCCAGATCGTGGCGGCCCTGGCCGCCGGCAATCCGGTGATCGCCAAACCGGCCGAGCAGACGCCGCTGATCGCCGACCAGGCCGTGGCGCTGCTCCACGAAGCGGGCATCCCGCGTGGCGTGCTGCAATGCCTGCCCGGGCCGGGCGCGACCGTAGGGGCTGCGCTGGTGGCGGATGCCCGCGTGGCGGCGGTGATGTTCACCGGCTCCACAGAGGTGGCCACCGCCATCCACCGGGTGCTGGCCGATCGCGGCGACGTGCCCCTGATCGCCGAGACCGGGGGGCTCAACGCGATGATCGTGGATTCCACCGCGCTGCCGGAGCAGGTGGTGACGGACGTGATCGCGTCGGCCTTCGATTCCGCCGGTCAGCGCTGTTCGGCGCTGCGTCTGCTGTGCCTGCAGGACGAAATCGCCCCGCGGGTGCTGGAACTCCTCGACGGCGCCCTGGGTGAATTGCGCATCGGTCCGCCGGAGGACTTCGCCACCGACATCGGCCCGGTCATCGACGCCGCGGCCCACCTTCAGCTGGATGCCTACGTGGATGCCCTGCGGGCGGACGGGCACTGCGTCATGACCCGCAGCCTGCCCGACGTCTGCACCGACGGACATTTTGTGATGCCCACCGTCATCGAGCTGCGCACGCCCACCGAACTTCAACGCGAAGTCTTTGGTCCCGTGCTGCATGTCGTCCGGTTCGCCCTGCACGATCTGGACGCACTGCTCGATGCCCTCGGGCGCAGCGGCTACGGGCTCACGCGCGGCATCCAGTCGCGGGTTGACAGCACTGTCGAACGCATTCTCGGGCACGGCGGCGTCGGCAACGTCTACGTGAATCGCAACATGATCGGCGCCGTGGTGGGCGTGCAAGCCTTTGGCGGCGAGGGCCTCTCGGGCACCGGACCCAAGGCCGGCGGCCCCCTGTTGCTGCGGCGCCTGGTGCGGCGGGCGCCCGGCCTGTCTCTGCCCGGTCAGTGCGCGCCAGCGGACCTCGACACCCTGGACGCATGGTTGACCGCGGGGGCCGGGGGCGTCGTGGACGATGCGGCCCGCGCCCGGCTGCGGGTCCGTGTGGCAGCCTGCCGGGCCGCCACCCTGTGGGGCGCCGTGCTGGATCTGCCTGGGCCGACCGGTGAGCGCAATACCTGGCGCGTCCATCCCCGCGGGATGGTGCTGGGCCTGGCCGAAGCGGTCGAGGACGCCGTGCACCAACTGGCGGCGGCCCTGGCGACCGGCAACCGCCTCGCCGTTCCCGCGGCCGCTGCGGGCTGGCTGTCTGCCCTGCCTGAGGCGCTGCGGGGCTGCGTGGCGCTTCGTCCGTCCGATGGGTTCGAACCCTGGCAGGCGGCGCTGCTCGCGGGCGCCGAGGGCCGGGTGGCGGCCTGGCGTCGGCAGCTGGCCGCCCAGCCCGGTCCGCTCCGCCCGATCCTGGTTGCTGATCCAGACTACGTCCTGGAACGCCTCCTGGTGGAGCGGTGCGTCACCGTCAACACCGCGGCGACCGGCGGCAATGCCGGGCTGATGGGGCTGGGGGAAAGCTGAATCCGTCGCGCCATGCGGTGCTCCGGAGCGGATAGGCCTTAGAATCCGCCCGTGCCGTATCGAGCCTGCCTACGCCTGTCGACGCTCTGTTGTGCCCTGCTGGGGGCGGGTGCCGCGCTGGCGGCGCGGAGCGATGTCACCCTCGTCGTGGCAGACGAGCTCCGGCCGCTGCTCGACAAGCATCTGAGCGTCCTGCAGGGCGAGGACGAGGCGGGGCTCGATGAAGTCGGCCGGATCGCGCTGCTGCGCCGGGCCCGCAAGGAGATTGGCGATCTGCTGGCAACGGAAGGCTACTTTTCACCGGCTGTCACCGGCGAGGCGGTGACGGGGGGCAACTTCCGCATCCTCGTCACGCCTGGACCGCGCACCCTGGTCAACCAGGTGGATCTACGTTTTCACGGCGCCCTGGCCGATCCGGACGCCGAGCGGATCCAGCGGGTGGCGGCGCTACGGGCGGCCTGGAGCCTGCCGGCGGGCGCGCCGTTTCGCCAGGCGGACTGGGATGCCGCCAAGCAGCGTCTCCTCGACGCGGTGTCCGTCCGCGACTTTGCGGCAGCCACGATCACCACCAGCCACGCCCGTATCGACCCGGAGGCGGCGACGGCCGCCCTGACCGTCGAGGTCGATTCCGGCCCGCCCTTCGTGTTTGGCGCCTTGCAGGTGAGCGGTCTGCAGGATTACGCCGAGGACCTCGTCCGGCGCTTCAACCCCCCGGCCCCCGGCGAAGCCTACAGCCTCGACCGGCTGCTGCGCTTCCAGAGCGCATTGCAGAACACCGCCTACTTTGCGTCCGTGATCGTGGACGTGGATCGGCAGAGCGACACGCCGGGGGCGGTGCCGGTGCGCGTACAACTGACCGAAGCCAAGCCCAAGCGCCTGGGTTTCGGTGCCGGTGTCAGCAGCAATACCGGCTATCGTGTCGAGACGAGCTACCGGGACGCGAATGTGTTCGACCGTGCCCTGAGCCTCGTCAGCGGGGTGCGCGTGGAGGAGCGTCGCCAGCTCGGTTACGCCGACGTGTTTCTGCCGCCGTCGTCCGATGGGCACCTGGACAGCGTCGGGGCGCTGGCCGAGCACACGAACATCGCGGGTCTGCAGACCCAGCGCCAGTCGATTGGCGTGGTGCGGGCCATGCCCCGCGGCAACATCGAGACACGCGTCGCCTTCAATTACCAGCACGAAATCCTGTCGCCCGAGGGCAGCCTGCGCAGCAGCCGGGACGCGCTGACGGCCAACTGGTCGTGGACCCGCCGCAAGGTGGACAACCTGCTCGATCCGCGGAATGGTCACGTGCTCAACGTGCAGGTGGGCGGAGCGACCCAGGCGTTTCTGTCCGATCGAAACTTTGCCCGTTTCTATGGCCGCTTCCAGGGCTTCGTGCCGGTCGCGCGGCGGGATGTGCTGATCCTGCGCGGGGAGGGCGGCATCACCGTGGCCAATTCGCGGGACGGGGTGCCCCAGGATTTCCTGTTCCGCACCGGCGGCGCCCAGAGCGTACGGGGCTATGCGTACCAGAGCCTGGGCGTAAAGGACGGCAGCGCCACCGTAGGCGGGCGCTACCTCGCCGTGCTCAGTTCCGAGTATGTCCATTGGTACGAAGGCGACTGGGGCGTGGCGGCGTTCTTCGACGCGGGCAACGCCAACGATGAGCGCCAGCTCTTCAAGATGAACTACGGCTATGGCCTCGGTCCGCGCTGGAAAAGTCCCGCCGGTCCCATTGCGCTCGATCTGGCCTATGGTCAGAGCGATCATCGAGTCCGCCTGCATTTCGCGGTCGCCATTGCGTTCTGAGCGGACGTGCGCCGGGGTGGGGCGTCAACGCCACGACCCGCCCGGACGTTGAGGGGAGGCCGGCCGGCCTGTGCAGGACAATTGGCAATCCGGCGGGATGAGGATTAGACTCCTCTGATACGTTTTTTCGCCACCACCGAGAGGAATGCAATGAAGAAGCTCGTAGTTGTTGCCGCCGTTGCCGGTCTGATGGGTTCCACCGCAGCCTTCGCCGATGCCGGCATGGATCTGGCCAAGGCCAAGAACTGTCTGGCCTGCCACGCCGTGGACAAGAAGGTTGTCGGCCCCGCCTACAAGGAAGTGGCTGCCAAGTACAAGGGCGACAAGACCGCCGAAGCCAAGCTGGTCGAAAAGGTCCAGAAGGGCGGCTCCGGTGTGTGGGGCAGCATGCCCATGCCGCCGAACCCGCAGGTCAGCCCGGCCGAAGCCAAGACGCTGGTCGCCTGGGTGCTGAGCCAGAAGTAAGCGGTCTTTCGGCCACACAGAAGCCAGCCCTCGGGCTGGCTTCTGTTTTTTGTGCAGGGGGACCCGTGGGCGGGGATGCCTGCCATTCGGCCTGTTGCGCAGTTGCAACACTCGATGCGGCAAGCGCTGCCTAAAAACAACGCTGTCCTTGCCCAACCCTTTCCCTCCCCCACACAATGCAGTCCAACTTCTCGTTAGAGAGGTGAAATTGGTCGGCCCCGCTGCGGCGGTGCGTGCCAGTCTTCAATCAAGAGGAGAAACATATGCAAAAGAAACTGATCGCTCTGGCCGTCGC
>DAOQMM010000161.1:0-4247 GCA_035335645.1 Rhodocyclaceae bacterium
CTTGAGTCCGAGCTTGCGGGCGCTCATGGGCGCCTGGTCGAGCTTCATGCGCTGGGTCCGGTCACCCTCGATCTTGCGCTCGATCCACATGAAGATCTCGGTGTAGACCGTCTGCGGACAGCTATAGCCGCACCACAATCGCCCGGCGACCGCGGTGAAGAAGAACAGGGAATACGCGCAGATGATCAGCAGCACAGCCAGGAAGAACACGTCCTGGGGCCAGAAGATCCAGCCGAAGATGTAGAACTTGCGATTGACCAGATCCAGCAGCACCGCCTGCCGCCCGTTCCAGGGCACCCAGCAGAGGCCGTAGAAGAGGATCTGGGTGAGCCACACCAGCGTCCACCGCCACGCGGCGAAGGTGCCGGTCACGGCGCGGGGATAGACTTTCTGGCGGACGGCGTAGAGGGTCTCTTCGGTGTCGTTCCCGGCTTTCTTGCGGGGGCGATCCGGGGCTTTCGCGGTTTGGGCTTGGGTTTCGCTCATGGCTGATGACCTGCAAGGGAAATCGGATCGTCGTCCGGTACTGGACGACCTGTCAGCCCAGGTCCAATCAATATCCGTACCAGCCACCCCGCAGACGGATCATTTGTTTGATATCAAAGGCTTGCCTGAAATTCCCGCAATCCCGCCAGCGCCTTTCGATCTCGAAACGGCAGTCCGGACTGCCACGATCTGCCAGGACCGACAGCACTGTCAGTCCTGCCAGGGCTGCTGACGATCCCTCAGCGCGGAAAGTACATCTTCGCCTTGTCCAGCTGGTAGGACCACGGCAAGTCTGCGTTCTTCCAGCCGTTCACGACGCGCTGCCCGACCCGCGGGCCGGATTTCGCCAGATCGCCCTCGAAGCCCTCGACGACGCTGTACACCTGGGTGAAGCCGGCCCCGGCCAGCAGGTCCGCCGCCCGTGCGCTGCGGTCGCCGGACCGGCAGATGAGGATCACCGGATCGCTCCGGGTGAGGCCTTTGGCCTGCAGGCGGGCGACCGCCTCCTGGACGAAGTCGCTGTTGGGGAGCAGCAGGTACATGTGACGGCGCTCGTCCCAGTCGGACATGATCTCCTGGTGCTCCATGTACGGCACCAGCGCGTCAACGGCCGTCGGCATGCCCACGTACATGGCCTCGGCCCGCGTCCGCACGTCCAGGAAGAGCACCTTGGCCGGCGCCTGCTGCATCCGCTCCCAGGCCTCATGAGCGCTCAGGTAGAGGGCCAAACGGGTCCGTTTCGCTTCCGGCAGCGTGGCGGGATCGACCGCAGCTGCTATCGTGGAAAGGGGCGCCAGGAGCAGCCCCAGAGTGCAGATACACGCCAACAGCCGTTTGCTCACGATTCGTCCTTTCGAGGGGATGGATCGGCCCAGTCCGGAGACCCTGCCGATGTGGAAAATCCGTCTGACCTGCGCCATCGCCTGCCTGGGCGCCGCCCTGGCCCAGGCCGCCGACCCGGTCCTGGGAGAAAAGCTCGCCCGCGAGCATCGCTGCGCGGACTGCCACCAGCGCCTCATCGGCGGCGACGGCTCGGCCCTGTACACGCGGCCGGACCGCAAGGTCACCAGCCGCGACAAACTCACCGCCCAGGTCAGCTTCTGCAGCAGCCAGCTCAAGACCGGCTGGTTCCCTGAGGAGGAGGAAGCGGTCGCAGCCTGGCTGAACCAGCGGTATTACCACTTCAGGTAATCTCCCCTAATCCGGCCGCGGCAGCAGGCCCAGGCCCTGCATCACACGCTTTTCCAGATAGCCGCCGTACAGGCCCACACTGTCGCCCCCCAGCAGGGGCTCGGCGCGGGGCTGGCCGGCCGCGTCGAGGAACAGCACCGTGGGTGCAAACTTCACGCCATAGCGCTTCGCCAGCGCTGCATGACTCACCGGCGCTCCGTCGAAGCCGCTCAGCGTGCGCGGATCGCCGATGCGCACCTCCCGGATGCGCACCCGCTCACGGAAGCGGGGGTCCTCCGGCAGGGCCGGCAGATACGCCTGTCGCACGGCAACGCAGTACGGGCACTCCGGCAGGCTGAAGAGCACGACGTAGAGCAGATCGTCGCGCCGGGCGTCGGGCTCGTGCAGATCGGACGACAGGGCCGCACTGCCTTTGCCCGCCACCGCCGGCACCACCACCCCGAGGAGAATCGCGGCGAAGATCCGCAGCAGCGACTTCACTGGCCGAGGGACTCCCGTTCGAGGGTCAGGTAGGTGCCGTAAGCGTTGATGCGATTGGCCGCATCGAAGGCCGGCAGCGCCCGGAAGCGGCCCCAGTCCGTCTGCGCGTAGGCCTCGTCGAAGGGCACCATGTCCGCCACGGCGCGGCCCATCTTCTCCCGCAGGAAGCGCAGGTAGTCGCCGGTGAGGCTCAGGTCCGCCGCCGCATCGCTCGAATGGGGCCCGTGGCCGGTAACCAGGATGCGCGGATGCAGGGCCGCAACGGCGTCGATGGCCGCCAGCCAGCGCCGGCTGTCGGCGTTGCCGACGAAGGGAATGCGCCCGGCGAAGAGGATGTCGCCGCAGAACACCACGCCGTCCTCCTCGACGGTCAGGGTCAGATCCTCGGGGGAATGGGCCGGTCCCAGGATGTCGATGCGGAAGTGCAGCCCGCCGTCGCTGAAGCGCACCGGGCCGTCCAGCCAGCGATCGGCCTGGATCAGCGTGGTGTGCTCGTCCACCCACGGAAAGAGGTCGCGCCGGCGCTGGGCCAGACGCGCCTCCGCCTCACCGCTGGCGAAATACGCGCGTCCGGCACGGTGGGCCCACACCTCGGCGCCGACCGCCTTGAAGGCCGGCAGGCCGTAAAAATGATCGGCGTGGAAGTGGGTCAGCACGACCCGTCGCACCGGCAGCGTGGAGATGCGGCGGATCGCCGTGAGCAGGGCCTCGCCCAGGGCCGGCGTACCCAGGGCATCCACGACGACGACGCTGTCGGCGGTGACCACGAAGCCGGCGTTGCTGTTGAAGCCCTGGTTGGCCGCCGAGGCCACGCCGGAATCGCCGCGCACGTACCACACGTGCTCGGAGACACGCAGCGGCACGAGGTCCATGGCCGCGGCCCAGCCGTTCAGACACGCCAGGGTGAGGGCGACGATGACCCGCAGCGCGGGAGGGAGGGTGCGCCGGAAGCGGGTCATCGTCGGACGCCTCAAGCGATGCCAGGATTGCCGGCCATGCCCCGCAGTGTGGGCAGGTTGAGGGGGCGCGCGCGCAGCACCTTCTGGCCCTTGAGGTAACGGGCCACCAGATCCCACACGGGTTCGCCGCCGGTGTCGCGGGCCTCTTCGGACACGGGCGCCCAGCCGGCCACCTTGTACTGCTTGTCGGCCTGCAGGGGCTGGCCGTGCAGGCGCATGTCGAGGATGCGGCTGCCCATGCGGGCGTTGGGATCGCAGGTGTATTGCAGGCCGCCCACACGCACCATGTCGCCGCCCTGCTGGTAGTAGGGGTCCGGGTTGAAGAGGTTGTCGCAGACGTCTTCCAGCACGGTCTTGATCTGCGCGCCGCTCATCGACGTGAGCGTGGTCCACGGGTAGGTGATGGCGGTCTGGTCCAGCAGGTGCTCCATGCGCAGGGTGTCGCCAGGCAGCAGCGAGGTCCCCCAGCGGAAACCCGGTGAGAAGGCGATCTCGGCGTTTTTCTCGGCAAGCAGGGCGTCGAGGATGAGCTGGTCCCAGGAGCCGTTGAAGTTGCCGCGGCGGTACAGCAGCGCCTCGGTGACGGCCAGAGGCTCGGCGAGCCGGGCCGCGTAGGGCGCGCGCAGCCGGTCGATGAGCGCGGCCATGGCCGGGTCGGCGGGGATCAGGTTGGCGAAGACGGGCAGCAGCTTGTAGCGGAAATCCGTGACGCGGCCGTCCCTCACCTCCAGGTCGAGCACGCCCAGGTACTTGCCGTTGGAGCCGGCGTTGGTGACCAGCGTCCGGCCACCCGCGTTCGGCACGATTACCGGCGCGGGCACGCCGTCGTGGGTGTGGCCGCCGAGGATGGCATCCACGCCACGCACCCGGCCGGCCATCTTGAGATCCACGTCCATGCCGTTGTGGGACAGCACCACCACCACCTGGGCGCCGGCCGCGCGGGCTTCGTCCACGACGACCTGCAGGGCATCGTCCTGGATGCCGTAGCGCCAGTTGGGCACCTGCCAGCGGGGGTTGGCGATGGGGGTGTAGGGGAAGGCCTGGCCAACGATGGCCACGGGCACGCCGTTGATGGGGCGGATCACGTAGGGCTTGAACACCGGGTCGCCGAAGTCGGCGGTCTTGATGTTC
>DAOQMM010000162.1:0-4152 GCA_035335645.1 Rhodocyclaceae bacterium
CGACTACCACCCCACCAACCCGGACTACAGCCTGGAGGCCGTCGCGGCGCTTCTCCAGCGCATGCTCGACGCGGAGGAGGCCGAGGTGCAGGCCCAGGCGACCTTGTCCGCCGCCCGCGATGCCACGGTGGCGGCCCAGTGGGCCTTCCACACGAGCGTGCTCGGGGTGAAGGGCCAGATCAAGGCGCTCTACGGGGAGGATTCCGACCAGGTGGCGACCATCGGCCTCAAGAAGAAGTCCGACCGCAAGTCGCCGAGCAAGAGCACCAAGCCGCCCACGACGACCTGAGGGCATCACGGCGGGACGGGGGCCGGGCACATCCGCGCGGGTGGCCCATCCGCCCCGCTCACACCGGCGCCCCCGCCCAGAACACTCGATTCCGCCAGGAACGCAAGGGTATTCCGCAACACCGTGCCGATGGGACAGGGCACGGTCTAAGCCGCACCATCAAGGACCAACATGAAGAACACGACCGCCATTTTCGCGCTGCTGCTGGCAGGCTGCGCATCGACCGGGGTGGTCCCGGTCGCCCACGATGAATACACGATCTCGAAGCAGAGTGCCGCCGGCATGCTGGGCTCCCCGAACGGGGTCAAGGCCGACATCTATGACGAGGCCCATGCGTTCTGCACGCAGCAGGGCAAGGACGTCGAGACGGTCGCGCTCGATCTGAAGCACGCCATTCCTTTTGTCCAGCCGGGCAGCGCTTCCCTGAAGTTCAAGTGCGTCGCGAAAAGCTGATGGACGGCGTGCACTGGCGCGCGGTGCTGCCCGCACGGGGCGCCCCGCGCCAGCCTTGAGGGCGCACCGTACCGGCTGCCCGGCCGGCGCGGCCCTGGATGCCGTCGGTGGCGGGACGTCTGCCCGCCTCGCGCCCCCCTTCCTAGACCCGATACCCCTCCTCCCGCAGCACCTGGCGCACGGCCGGGCGTTCGAGCATGCGCTGGTAGTGGGCGCGGCAATTCGGCGGCAGGTCCATCTTGAGACGGTCGGCCCAGAATTCGGTGTAGAACAGGGCCGCGTCGGCGATGGAGAAGCGGCCGGTCACGTAGTCCCGCCCGGCCAGGGTGGCGTCGAGCACGGCGAAGCCCTGTTCGACGATCTCGCGGCCGCGGGCCTGCACGACGGGGTGGTCGGCCGGGCTGGGGGTGAAGTTGGGCGTGGTGAAGATGCGGGTGAAGCCCTGGCCGTGGATGGTGCCGACCACGTAGTCCATGACTTCCAGCACCCGCACTTCGCCTTCGGCGTCGTCGGGCAGCAAGCTGCGTTTGGGGTACTGGCGGGCCAGCCACCAGGCGATGGCCTGGAATTCGGTGAGGGCGGTGCCGTCCTTGCGGACCAGGACGGGGATGGTGGATTTGGGGTTGAGGGCCACGTAGTCGGCCTTGAGGTGGTCGCCGGCAGGCAGGTTGACGATGTACACCTCGAAGACGGCGCCCACTTCCTCCAGCAGGATGTGGATGCCGGTGGAGCAGGAACCGGGGGTCATGTAGAACTTCACGGGGGTGGCCTCGGCAGGGAAGATGCCCCTGGCAAGCAAGAGCGGGACCACGCCCGCGCCGCGGCGGGCCTGTGCCGCCCGGGCCGGCGGGCGTCCGCGCTGGATGCGGGCGGTCGCATCTGCCACAGCGCATGTCGGCTTTGCGCCACGGGCGCGCCGGGCGCTCCGCCCCGCCGGGCGGCGATCTTCAGCCCTTGCGGCTGATGCGGCCGAGGATCGCGGCGGGGATGTCGTGCAGGCCCAGCACCTTGTCCACGGCGCCGAGGCGCACGGCCTCCTTGGGCATGCCGTAGACGACGCAGGTGGCTTCGTCCTGGGCCACGGTCCACGCGCCGGCCTCGTGCATCTCCTTGAGCCCGCGGGCGCCGTCGTCGCCCATGCCGGTCATGATGATGCCCACCGCGTTGCGCCCGGCGAAGCGGGCGGTGGAGCGGAACAGCACGTCCACCGAGGGGCGATGGCGGCTCACCGGGGGGCCATCCACCACGTCCACGACGTACTGCGCGCCACTGCGGCGCAGGAGCATGTGGCGGCCGCCGGGGGCGATGAGGACGCGGCCGGGAACGACCCGGTCGCCGTGGCGGGCTTCGCGCACGTCCACCTCGCACAGGCTGTCGAGGCGCTGGGCGAAGGCTTCGGTGAACTTTTCGGGCATGTGCTGGACCACCACGATGCCCGGCGACATGCGCGGCAGGGACCGCAGCACGGCTTCGAGGGCCTGGGTGCCGCCGGTGGAGGTGCCGATGGCGATCACTGTCTCGGTGGTCTGGACCATGGCCTGACCGGCGGGGAGGATCACGTCGGCGGAATGGACGGGCGGCGCGGGCGGGGGCGCCGGCCGCGCGGCGGCGGCGAGGCGGCGCACGTTGGCCTTGGACGCGGCCTTGACGGCGCTCACCAGGTCGTCGGAGCTGTCCTGCAGGAACTGCTTGAGGCCCAGCTTGGGCTTGGTGACGACGCACACGGCGCCGGCGGAGAGGGCCTGCAGGGCGGTCTCGGAGCCCTTTTCGGTGAGGGTGGAGCAGATCACGACCGGCGTGGGGCGCTCGGCCATGATCTTGCGCAGGAAGGTGATGCCGTCCATGCGGGGCATCTCCACGTCGAGCACGATCACGTCGGGCCACCGGGATTTCATGCGTTCCAGGGCGAAGACCGGGTCCACGGCGGTGCCGATCACTTCGATGGCGGCGTCTTCGTCCAGGGTGGAGGACAGCACCTGGCGGACCACGGCGGAGTCATCCACGATCATCACTTTGATGGTGGGCATTGTTCTTGTCTCTCTGTCAGGGGCTGGAGGTGTCGCCGTGGGCGCCCTTGAGGGTCACCCGCCCGCTCCACACGTCGAAGAGCAGGTGGCGGTGGCCCTCCCCTTCCACGTGGGCGCCGACGCATTTGAGGCCATGGTCACGGACCAGGGCGCGGGCGGCGTCCACGTTCTTCTGGCCCACCAGGGGCCCGCGGCTGCCGCGGGCGATGGCGGGAAACATGTTGGCGCCGCCGAAGAGGCGCACCTGAAAGTCGTCCGGGCGCCCGCCGCTGCCGCGCAGCTCGCGCACCATGAGGCGGAAGGCTTCGTCGCCGTAGCGGCCGTCCAGGTCGGCGGCGGCGGGCAGGCGGCCGCGGCTGGGCAGCACGAAGTGGCACATGCCGCCCATCAGCAGGCCGGAATGCCAGAACACGGCCGAGACGCAGGAGCCGAGCACGGTGCGGATGCGGGTGTAGCGGTCGCCGAAATACCATTCCCCCGGTTGCAGGAAGATCTCGACGACGCCGTCGGGTTTGCGCATGGCCTCATGCCTCGGGTTTGCGGTAAACGGACGGACGCACGCTCTTGACCGCGTCGCTGACCCCGTTGAGGTTTTCCGAGTGGCTGAGGAAGAGGTAGCCGCCCGGCCGCAGCTGGGCCAGCACCCGCTTGACCACCTGGACCTTGGTGTCCATGTCGAAATAGATCATGACGTTGCGCAGGAAGATGACGTCGAAGAGGCCCAGGTCCGGCAGCACGGTGTTGAGGTTGATCTGGCGGAACTGGATGCGCTTGCGCAGATCGGGCTTGAACAGGAAGCTGCCTTCCTGGCTGCCCACGCCGCGCAGGCCGTAGCGCACCAGCAGCGGACGGGGGATGCCCTCGGCGTCGGCGAGGGTGTAGCGCCCTTCCCGCGCCGCTTCCAGCACGCGGGTGGAGAGATCCGAGGCGACGATCTCCCACGGGCGGTTGCCGAGGGTCTCGGCCATCACCATGGCGAGGGTGAAGGGTTCCTCGCCGCTGGAGCAGGCAGCGCTCCACACGCGGAGGGGGCTGTGGCCCTTCAGTTCCGGCAGGATGTGCTCGCGCAGGAAGTCGAAGTGTTTGGGCTCGCGGAAGAAGTAGGTCTCGTTGGTGGTGAGCAGGTCCACCGCGGTCTGGCGCTCCGCGGTGTTGCGCTCCAGCAGGCGGAAGTAGCTGGCGTAGCTGTCCAGCTCCAGCTGACGCAGGCGCTTGGCCAGGCGACCGGCCACCAGCTGCCGCTTGGCGTCGGACAGGCTGATGCCGGCGTGGCGATGCATCAGGGTGCGGAACAGGTGGAATTCCCGTTCCGCCAGGGGGCCGGGGCCCCCGGCGGTGGGTGCGGAGGCATGCGATGCCGGGGCAGTCATGGGGGCGATCTCC
>DAOQMM010000163.1:0-3934 GCA_035335645.1 Rhodocyclaceae bacterium
GTGTCGGGGAATAGCTCAGCCTGGTAGAGCACTGCGTTCGGGACGCAGGGGCCGGAGGTTCGAATCCTCTTTCCCCGACCATCACTTTAAAAAGCCACTCTGCGGAGTGGCTTTTTTGCGTGCTACGCCTTCCGGATTTAGGTTTTCTAGGCATGCATCATGCCGACGTCGGATCTCTGGGCCTCAACCGTTGTCCTGTCTCGCGCGATGTCCTGCACCGGAAGACGCACGAATCGTGAGCGGCTGGAGGCGGGTTGGCGGGCACAGATACCGCGGTGAGTGGGTGCTCGATTCCAGTTCGTTTGCGATTAATGGCGCGGTATCGTGTCGAGTCAGGGGCGCGCTGCCACGGCTGTCTAACTCAGGGGAACAACGGCGAGTTACTCAGAATCGGGTGCGCGAGCTGACGAAACCTGACGTCAGTGCAAACGTGGTTGAAGGGACGTCCCCGTACCGCCTATTCAAGGCTGTTCAGGCTGCCTGCCATCACCCTGACGTACGGCGTGGGTTTGGTACCGACCGCATTCCGGACGATCACAACGATGCGCAACCTGGCGGCGAGCGTCTGGCACGGCGGACCTGGGTGATGCTCCGGGAGATGCACCATTGCTCCGCCTCGGCGCCTGCGACCTTCCTGGGCGGATTTGTCACGTGGGGTTGGGCCAACGGTCGATCTGCGATGCGGGCCGACCTTCGTCCTGCCGCCGAGGGTGTGCGCGTGAGGATTCCCGGCAAGGCGGGGCGGATGCCTCGTACCGATGGGTGCCGTGACTTGGTCTAACCGATTTCCGCCCGTTGGAGGGACATTGCGGCGGGCGATGCGCCGCAATGTCCGCAGAGGTAGATCAGCGACCGAAACGGGCAGTCACTGCAGCGACGCGCTGGCCGAACAGGCGTGCCGTCTCCAGGTCCCCAGCCGGAATTTCGTCGGGGCTGGCGTCGGAGGGGGTCTGGGCCATGGCGCCGCAGAAGGAGCCCACGTAGTTCACGTCGTCCCGCTGCGCGGCCTTGCTGTTGGACGGCATCAGGCCGGTGCCGACCCACACGCCGCTATGCTGCATGGCCAGGGTAAACAGGTAGTGCAGAGTAGACAGCTTGTCGCCATTCATGGTGGCACTGTTGGTGAAGCCGGCAAAGACCTTGTCCTTCCATGCCTGCGTGAACCAGGCCTTGGAGCTGGCGTCGGCAAATTTCTTGAATTGCCAGCTCACGGTGCCCATGTAGGTCGGGCTGCCAAAGATGATGGCGTCAGCTGCGTTCAATGTGTCCCAGCCGCCTTCCGGCAGGTTGCCTTCGGCATCGATGGGAACGAGCTCGGCGCCGGCTCCGACGGCGACGGACTGGGCGAGGCGCAGGGTGTGGCCATAGCCGGAATGAAAGACGACGGCGATCTTGCTCATGTGGTTCTCCAGGGGTGGGGGTAAAGTCGTTGGGGGGCGATCAGGGTGCCAGATCGAAGACCAGCACTTCGGCGTCCTCGGCGGCGTCCAGATGCAGCCGGTTTTCATCGGCGAGCGCGGCGCCGTCGCCGGGTTCCAGCATCTGGCCATTGACTCGCAAGCGGCCGCGGATCAGATGGACAAAGGCCTTGCGGGACGGATCCAGGTCCAGCGTGAACTGCTCAGCGCCGTCCAGCAGCCCCGCATAGACGCAGGCGTCGGCATGCAGGAGGACGGCACCGTCTGCACCGTCGGGCGCCGCAATCCGCGCCAGCCGGCCGCGTTTGTCGGCCTCTGGAAAAGTACGTTGCGCGTACCCAGGCGGCAGATTGCGCCGGGCGGGAAGCAGCCAGATCTGCAAGAAATGGGTGGTCTCCGCAGCATCGTTGAATTCGCTATGGGTGACCCCGGTGCCTGCCGTCATGCGCTGTACGTCGCCGGGCTGGATCACCGTGCCATTGCCCAGACTGTCGCGATGGGCGAGGGCGCCGTTGAGTACGTAGCTCACGATCTCCATGTCCCGGTGGCTGTGGGCGCCAAAGCCGGTACCCGGCGCGATGCGGTCCTCATTGATGACACGCAGGTTGCCCCAGCCCATGTGAGCAGGGTCGTGGTAACCGGCAAAGGAGAAGGTGTGGTGGCTTTGCAGCCAGCCATGGTCTGCGAAACCCCGGTCTCGGGCGCGGCGGAGTGCGAGCATGATGGGCCTCCTGGTGTCTGGGTGAAGTCACTTTACCGGGGTCATCGGGGCGCATGAGCCACGGCGTTTGATGGCATCATTCAAATTATTCGAATGATTTGTGTTTTTACTATGACTTCCAGTGCACTGACTCCCCGGGACGTCCTGACGCCCGAGGCATTGGCGATGATCCAGCGCATCGCCGAACTGGGCAGTTTCGCCGCCGCGGCGCGGGCGACCGGACAGGTGCCGAGCGCCTTGAGCTATCGCGTGCGCCAGATCGAAGAGGCGCTGGATGTGCTGCTCTTCGACCGCAGCGCGCGCCAGGCCCGACTGACCGAGGCTGGAGGCGAACTGTTACGGGAGGGCGCCCGGCTGCTGGGTGAGATCGATGCCATCGCCAATCGGGTCAAACGGGTGGCCACCGGTTGGGAACCCCGCCTCACCATCGCGGTGGACAGCATCATTCACCGGACGACCGTGCTGGAGCTGTGCGAGGCCTTCTTTGCCCTGGGCGCACCGACGCGCCTGCGGCTTCGTCAGGAGACCCTCTCCGGCACACTGGAGACGCTGGGCTCGGGCGAGGCCGATCTGGCCCTCGGTGTAGCGGTGGAGTCGATCTCGGTGGCGGGCGTACAGGGACGTCCGCTGGGATCCATACGCTTCCTGTTCGCGGTGGCACCCCACCACCCACTCGCCCGCGCACCCGAGCCCCTCAGCGATGAGCTCATTGGCCGCCATCGTGCCGTGGCCGTCGCGGACACCGTACGTGTCGGCAGCGGTCAGACTGTGGGACTGCTGGGCGGGCAGGACGTGTTCACCGTGCCGAACCTGGAGGCCAAGCTGGAAGCTCAATTGCGCGGTATCGGAGCGGGATTCCTGCCGGAATGCCTGGTCCGGTCCTACGCTGACAGCGGCCGTCTGGTGACCAAGGCAGTCCAGCGCAGCGAACGCGTGGTACATCTTGGCTACGCATGGCGAGCAGCCGGGTCCGGAGTGCCGCGCAAGGCGCTGCAATGGTGGCTGGAGCGCCTCGAGCACGCGGCGACCCGGGCGGCGCTGCTGGGCGTGCGTTGAGGACGCAGTCCGTCAGAAGGGGGGCGGGCTGTTCAGCTCCAGCCGGTGCCCGAGGGCTGGATGGGCGAAACACAGGCGGCATGCGTGGAGCATCAGCCGGGGGGCCGCCTGGAAGGCGGCATCGGGAGCGTAGAGTTCGTCGCCGAGGATCGGGTGGCCGATTGCCTGTAGATGGACGCGCAACTGGTGGGAGCGCCCCGTGTGCGGGATGAGGGCCACGCGGCTCACGTCAGCGCCCGGATCGTAAGAGAGCACGCGGAAGTGGGTGTGACTGGGCTTCCCCGTGTCAGGATCCACCTTCTGGCGGGGTCGCCGGGGCCAGTCGGTGATCAAGGGCAGGTGGATGTCCCCTTCGACCTGGGCAGGGCGTCCTGCCACGAGCGCTTCGTAACATTTCTCCACCTGCCGTTGCTGGAACGCGATGCTGAGGGCGCGTTCCATGTGGGCACCCCTGGCCATGACGATCAGCCCGGAGGTGGCCATGTCTAGCCGATGGACGATGCGTGCATCGGCAAACCGGACGTGTACCCGGCTCGCCAGGCAATCCGCACGCTCGAGCCCGCGTCCCGGCACCGACAGCAGTCCCGAAGGTTTGTCGAGCACGATGAGATGCTCGTCCATGAAGACGACGATGGGTTCGCCTCGAGGCGGCAGGTAAGGGGGCGCGGGCGGCGTTGCGGTGGATTCCGCGGCCATACCGATCAGATGATTGAAGCGTTGAAAAAACGAGACCGTCACT
>DAOQMM010000164.1:0-3864 GCA_035335645.1 Rhodocyclaceae bacterium
CCGTGGGAGATGTGGATCATGTCCTTGATCGGACCCCACACCACACCCTTGGAACCGGCGTAGGCACAGCCGCGGATGGTCATCACGCCGGGCAGGGACTTGCGGTTGGACGTGATGCACTTCTTGGATTGTTCGACGGTGACGTCGTTGGACGCCAGGTGCTTCTTGCGGTCCTTCTTGGCCTTGTCGGGATAAACCTCAAGCACCTCGGCAATGAGGGCATCGGTTTCTTCGCGAGTCATGGTGCTCATATTTTCCTCCTGACGCCGCCACCAATCTGTGGCAGACGTGCTGGTTGAAAGCAGCGGGTACCGGAGTACCCGCCGTGCAGCAGATGCTTGATTAGGCGGCCAGATCGGCGGCGGTCTTGCCGACGATGGACTCGTCTTCCGCTTCCATGATGCCGAATTCCATCAGCAGGTCTTCCAGCTCTTCCATCTCGATCGGGGTCGGGATGACCAGCTTGGTGTTGTTCATGACCTTCATGGCCAGCTGACGGTATTCGTCGGCCTGCTTGTGCTTCGGATCGTATTCAATGACGGTCATACGACGGATTTCAGCGTGCTGCACCGCGTTGTCACGGGGCACGAAGTGGATCATCTGGGTGCCGAGGCGGGCGGCCAGGGCGATGATCAGTTCATCTTCGCGGTCGGTGTTGCGGGAGTTGCAGATCAGGCCGCCCAGACGCACGCCGCCGGAGTTGGCGTACTTCACGATGCCCTTGGAGATGTTGTTGGCCGCGTACATGGCCATCATTTCGCCGGAGCAGACGATGTAGATTTCCTGAGCCTTGTTTTCACGGATCGGCATGGCGAAGCCACCGCAGACCACGTCGCCCAGCACGTCGTAGAACACGAAGTCCAGGTCTTCGTCGTAGGCGCCTTCTTCTTCCAGGAAGTTGATGGCGGTGATCACGCCACGGCCGGCGCAGCCGACGCCGGGTTCCGGACCGCCGGACTCGACGCACTTGACGCCGCCGAAGCCGACGGAGAGGACGTCTTCGAGCTCGAGGTCTTCCACGGAGCCGGCTTCAGCAGCCAGGTGCATCACGGTGGTCTGGGCCTTGCTGTGCAGGATCAGACGGGTGGAGTCAGCCTTCGGGTCGCAACCCACGATCATCACCTTCTTGCCGGCCTCGGCGAGGGCAGCAACGAGGTTCTGGGTGGTGGTGGACTTGCCGATACCGCCCTTGCCGTAGATGGCGCATTGACGCAGTTTAGCCATGGTGTAATCTCCTTAATCTGTCAGTCGATTTGTGAGTCGATTGGTGCGATGAAACACAGTGAGAGTCGCAACTCACCTATCGCATGGACTGTGCCAGGTCGACTGACAGCCTCTAACTTGCTGATCTGCAAGGAAATAAATTCAAAGTACGTGTGAGAGTGGGCTGTGTCGTCATCCGACAAAGCCTCACAAAGCCCACAATGCCCCTACGCTTTGTAGGGGTGGCGACAAAGGGATGTGTGGGGGGAGGACGACGACACCGGGCCTCCTTGAATGGCCCGGACGCATTGACACCGCGCCTGCGGTGCGGGCAGGCGGTCCGTCAGGTTCGGACGACGCCGGGGACAGGCCCGGCGCGCATGTGCGGGCGGGTTGGGCGTACATCTGTATACAGCCGACGTAATGGTGTGCCTGGGCATTGCGTGCCTGCAGCGCCCGCGCGGCCACCGCATGGGGCTTACAGGTGATTACGCCGGAACTCGCGCGAACGCGCGGGTGCCCCACATTCTGTCGGACGCCTCGTGCGGCTGGTTCGGGGGCGTGGTGCCACGCCCACGCGCGTGGTGGAGCGGGGGATGAAATCCACGACCGGTCGCTCGGGGCCCGGCTGCCGGATCCCTCGTTCCACGCCGACGCCAGGGGGCGTAGCGGTCGTGTCACAAACCCCACAATGGCACGAACCTGACGTTGGGGAGTGGATCTAACAAACTGATCATAAAGGGATTGTTCGCGGGCGTGGATATTGCTGGTGAGGGCCGATACCCCATCTCCGGAGAATTCCATGACCCCCGAACTGCGCGCCACGCTGCTGGCCGGCATCCAGGACGGTTCCATCGTTCCTTACCTGGGCGCAGGTGTGCTGGCTGACGTCAAGAACGTCGCCACCGGCGAACCCATCCCCGCTACCAGCGACGCCCTCATCATTGCCATGAACGGCGGCAAGCCCATGGCGCCCAAGCTGATGTACGAGTTCCCCCGCGCCGCCATGAACGTGGAGCTCAAGCGCGGCCGCAGCACGGTCAACAAGTTTCTGACCCGCACCTACGGCGAGACGCAATGGACCCGCGGCGCGGTGCACGACTGGATCAAGGCGATCCGTCCCCGCTACGTCATCGACATCAACCGGGACACCCAGCTGCAGGACTCCTACGCCGATGTGCCCCACAACCTCATCGTCGGCATCGCCCGCATCGGCGGCACCACCCTGCGCTACAAGATCTTCTTCTGGGACGGCAGCAGCTACCAGCGCGCCGAAGAGCTCAAGCTCGAACATCCCATCCTCTTCAAGCCCGTCGGCACGCCGCGGCCCGAGCCCACCTACATCGCCTCCGACGCCGACTACGTGGATTTCATCACCGAACTGATGGGCGGCTTCTCCATTCCGCCCCAGCTCAAGGAATTCCGCAAGGGCAAGCAATACCTGCTGGCCGGCCTGCGCCTCAATCGCGACACCGAGCGCATGGTGATGGCGGACATCATCTACAGCGCCGCCGAACCGGCTGGCTGGGTCTTCATCGCCGAGCCCACCGACAAGGAACGCCGCTACTGCAAGAAGATCGGTCTCGAAATCGTCGACGCCGACATCTTCGACCTCATCGGCGAGCCCCAGCCCGCCTGACCGCTTTCAATCCAGGGAGTCCCATCTCATGCTGCTCGACCGCTACGAACAATACTTCTTCAACGCCAACTTCCGCGAAGCCGCCGACGAGGCCGGCTGGGAAGCCTATCGCGGCGAACTGGTCCTGAAGGAAGGCGAGATCGCCGACGACAAGGGCCGCCGCAAGCCGCCCCACGAAGTCCTCAAGCAGGTCGTCGTGCTCGCCAAGGGCGATGAGCTCAAGCTCATCTCCGGCCATCTGGATGCGCTCCAGCACATCCCCGGCTTCGTCGAGAAGTACGCTGCCGACCTCAAGGCCGACACCATCGCGGTGCTCTTCGCTGTCAACATCGACGACCCCTTCCTCGCCAAGATCGGCGAAGGCACGGTGGCCTTCATCCCCCTGGTGCAGGGCATGGCCTGGAACGAACTGATCGACCTGGTGGCCCTCGAAAAGGGTGACTTCAAGGGTCAGAGCGCCGCCGAGAAGGTGGTCACCGTCTTCAATGGCTTCAAGGGCCACAAGTTCAAGTACCCCGAGACGACCCTCGACGACGCGCTGAAGTCCACCAACAACGCCAAGCGCGAGATGCACGGCGCCGTCTGATGCCCTGGGACGACGCCCAATCCCTGGGGGTGGCGGACATGGACGCCACCCACCGGGAATTCGTCGAACATGTGGACGCCCTCGCGTCCGCCGACGATTCTGCCTTTCCCGCGCTCTTCCTGAGCCTGCAGGAACACACCCGCCTGCACTTCGAGCACGAAGGCAAGCTCATGAAAGCCTGCCGCTTCCCTGCCATCGGTGAGCACAACAGCGAACACCTGCGCGTACTGGGCGAATTCGCCCACTTCGCCCGCGGTGTCAATGCGGGCCGCCTGACCCCGGCCCGCGCCTACATCCAGGCCCTGCCAGGCTGGTTCGCCACCCACCTGGCAACGATGGACGCAGCGCTGGCGGGGTGTCTGAAGCGCAGTCGGGGGGAGTAGGGCGCGGGCCGGGTGTGCTTGGCCGATGGGCTTCGGTGGCGCAGAACTGGGGC
>DAOQMM010000165.1:0-3819 GCA_035335645.1 Rhodocyclaceae bacterium
GCCCCCGCCCGGCCCCAACGACGCCAACAGCCCCGACGGCCCCCGGCACGACCGCGCCTGCCGAGCCCCTCACCCGCCAGGACGCCCCGACCGGCAGCGCCGCATCCGCGCCGTCCAGCGCCCCGACGCCCGCCCGCGACGCCGTTGCTCCGTCCCTCGTCGCCCCCCGCTTCGACGCCGACTACCTGGCCAATCCGGCCCCGCCCTACCCCGGCATGTCCCGCCGTCTGGGCGAAACGGGGCGGGTGCTGCTGCGCGTGCGGGTCGGCAGCGACGGCCAGCCCCTCGACGTGGGTATCGCCCAGAGCAGCGGCTTCGCCCGCCTCGACGAGGCCGCCCGCGCGGCGGTCGCCCGCTGGCGCTTCGTCCCGGCCCGCCAGGGCGACCAACCAGTCGTCGCCAGCGTGCAGGTTCCCATCGTCTTCACCCTCAACAACAAGGAACTCCCATGAACGAATCCGCCTCGGCCGGCCTCCAGCTCGGCCAGATCTGGGCCCAGGGCGACGCCATCGCCCACGCGGTCGCCCTGCTCCTGCTCCTCATGTCCCTGGCGTCCTGGTCCGTGATCCTGATCAAAGGCTGGACCCTCCTGCGCCTGCGCCGCCTGAGCACCCGCTCCGCCCAGTTCTGGCACTGCACCCGCCTGGAAGACGGCCTCACCGTCCTCGGCCCGGACGGCCCCGACAACCCCTTCCGGCATCTCACCGAGCGCAGCACCGAGGCCGTCGCCCACCACGCCCGCCACCGGGACGAGCTGCACGGCGTCCTCGATCTCAACGACTGGCTCTCCAGCTCCATGCGTCAGACCATGGACGAATCGACCCGGCGCATGCAGACCGGCCTGTCCATTCTCGCCTCGGTCGGCAGCACCGCCCCCTTCGTCGGGCTGTTCGGCACCGTGTGGGGCATCACCCACGCTCTCACCGGCATCGGTCTGTCCGGTCAGGCCAGCCTCGACCAGGTCGCCGGACCGGTGGGCGAATCCCTGGTGATGACCGCCGGCGGTCTCGCCGTCGCCATCCCCGCGGTGCTCGCCTACAACGCCCTCACACGGGGCAACCGGGAGATCGTCGCCCGCCTGCGCCACTTCGCCCACGACCTCCACGCCTACCTCATCACCGGCGGCAAGCTGCGCAAACGCCCGGTCCCGCCCCTCGACGCCCCCCGCCAGGAGGCCGCATGAGCCCCCACGGACGCTTCGACGACGACGCGGATGAAGGCCTCCTCGCCGAGATCAACATGACGCCGCTGGTGGACGTGATGCTGGTCCTGCTGATCGTCTTCATCATCACCGTTCCGGTCATCCACCACGCCGCGCGCCTCGACCTGCCCACGGCGAGCAGCCAGCCCGAAGACACCCGTCCGCCCCGCATCACCCTCAGCATGCAGGCCGACGGACATGTGGCGTGGAACGGCGAATCCCTGACGCGCGATGGCCTGGAAAGTCGTCTGACAGACGCCGCCCGTGCCCAGCCCCAACCGGAGCTCCATCTCCAGGTCGACCGCGGTACGCCCTACGACCACGTCGCCCACCTGCTTGCCGACGCCAGCCGGCTGGGCCTGGCGCGGGTGGCCTTCGTCACGGAGCCGGGCCGACGCTGAGCACAGCGCCCCGCCAGCCCGAGACCTTGACCTGTTCCGCGACGAAGCGCTCGCTTGCGACACGTCACGCCAAAGCGGACCCCGTTTGCCCGGATGGCCGCGGTGCGCACGAGAAGCCGGAGCGACACCCGGTCAGGCCCGGTAGCCAGTGGGGACAGACATGGCGGGGGGAGACGGATCGACCGGACACCAATCCCGCCCAGCCCCCGACGCGGAAACGTCCGGCCGCGCAGAGCCAGGCATCCTTCCCCCGCCACCGCGTGTTCACCGCAGCGTGGCGGGGGCGCAGCGTCGAGTGCACCGGCACAGGGGTGAATCGGTGGAGCAGCCCGCGGCGCCAATCAACGGGACGCGCCTGTGCCCCCGCCGTAGGCGTGCCGGGCGCCCAAAAGAAATGCCGTCCGGCTGGGGCCGGACGGCATCGGCATCTTCTTTCGATCCGTGCGCGGGCGGCGGAGACACCCGCCGCACCGGGGGATCAGTGGTCGGCTACGAGTTGGGCGACCAGCGCTTCTTCCTTTTCAACCGGGAAGGCGTGCTGGGCCAGCACCCGCTTCACCGCGCCCACGTTCTTGGACTTGCCGGCGACCGAGAACTCGATGCCGATCGTCCGGCCGTTGGCAGCCAGGGTCATGAACGCGTTGCGCCAGCGTTGGGATTCGGCCAGACGTTCACGCACTTCATCTTCGTTGCGGATCACAACACCTGCGGCTTTGAGGGAGTCCAGAAATTCAGCGTAGGACTCGTTGCAAGAACTGCCCATCGACATCTCCTATGGTCTGGTGCGTTGCACCCGTACTGCCACTAACGCACACGGAAACCGTCAGGATGACAGGCCGCCGCAAAATTTCTCTCAAAATGTTTCCGGACGGGGAACTTATGCGCCTGTCGCACTGACGTGCCGGAGGATCGGCCCCAGGATTGCCGCGCCAAGGCGTTTGCTGCGCGCCCCGTTCCAGCCCGTCAGCCCGTCGGGCAGCAGGGCGTTGTCCTTGAAGGGCATTTCCAGCGTAAGCGACACGCAACCGAAGCGATACGCCACCCATTTGGACGCCAGGGTCAGCAATTCCTCTGCAAAACGCCCCGGCAGATAGCCGTGTTCACGCTGAAAATCCGGACTCGCAGCCTCGAAGGCGGCGACGAATTCCGCCTGACGCGCCCGCTGCGCATCCGAAAACCCCGGCACCTCCTCGGCCGTCGAGAAGAACACGTAGGGCAGCGCCTCGTCGCCATGGATGTCGAGGAACAGGGACACCCCGCTCGCCTCCATGGCCTGCCGGACCAGATGGACCTCCGGGCTGCGCAGCGGGTCCGGCTCGCGCCACGCCCGGTTCAGGTTCACCCCGGCCGCGTTGGTGCGCAGATTGCCGCGGAACGCGCCATCCGGGTTCATGTTCGGCACGATGTGCAGGACCGCATGCTCACGGATCTTGCGCGCCACCGGATCGGCTCCGTCCAGCAGACGTTCCAGCACCCCCTCCACGAACCACTCCGCCATGCTCTCACCCGGATGCTGGCGCGCCGTGATCCACACCGGCTGCTTGCCGGGCCCCGGGCGCCCCACCGTCACCACATCCAGATCGCGCCCATCCACCGTGGCGCCCAGGTTGCTCACCGAGGCATAGGGCGACATCTCCGCCCAGCCCAGCAGATCCAGATGGCGCTCATGGGAATAGGGCTCGAAGTAGGCGTAATAGACGCTGTCCCGCTCGGGCGTGTGCTCCACCACCAGCTGCCCGTCCACATAATGGGTGCCGCTCACCCGGAACCAGTTCCGGCGGTCGTAGGACGCCACGCAGCGATAGCCCGGCCAGCCGTCCGGATAGGCCGCCTCCGACGCGTTCTCGAAGACCATCCGCAGCGCCGCGCCCGCGCCCCCGTGCACCCGGAAGTGGAACCACTGCCGGAAGGCGCCGTCGCCCTCGATCCCCTGGTCCGCCCGCAGACGCAGACGGATGTCGTCCGCCCGATCCACCGACACCACCTCGATGGCGCCTGAATCAAAATTGCTGCTGATACGAATCGTCATGGCTGCTCCCGGCGTCCAAAGCCGGCACTATAGCGGCCCGGTCCCGATCCCGGCAGCAGCAGGCCCGCTCGGCCCTGTGGCCAACGTGACAAGGACTTTTCAAACCTGCGACCCTCGTCTATAATGCGCAGCTTGTCGGGGCGTAGCGCAGCCTGGTAGCGCACTTGCATGGGGTGCAAGGGGTCGCG
>DAOQMM010000166.1:0-2517 GCA_035335645.1 Rhodocyclaceae bacterium
ACGAAGCTTCGGGCTGGAGCAGCGTCGCGCGGCCGTGACCGAAGGACCATTCATCCCGCTGGGTGGTGGTGATGACCACCATCAGATCCGCCGGATGCAGACCGGGGCTGGCCTGCAGGCCCTCGGCCAGACGGCGGTAGAAGGCCGCCTTGGTCGCCGTGCTGCGCGGCCGGCCCGCGGTGATCTCCACCAGCACGAAATCCGCGCCGCGGGGGCCGCCGAGATAATGGGGATCGACGATCAAGGCCTCCCCATCGAACTCCCGCAGCGTCTGGAAGCGGTCGTCGGGCGGCACCTCAAAGGCGTCCACCAGCGCCCGATGCACGCCGTCGGCGATCTGCCGCAGGTAATGGGACGACTTGCCACGACGCAGGCTGATATGGACGAGGGGCATGGTGGGCACCTCATCCCTGACGCGGAATGGCGTTCAGCCGCTGGATGGCCGAATGGGCCGCCGGCCAGCCCGCGTAAAAGGCCAGATGGGTGATGACTTCGACCAGCTCTTCCCGAGCGACGCCATTCTCCAGCGCCCGGACCAGATGGCCGGGCAACTGCTCCAGGCGGTACAGCGCGAGCAAGGCCGCCACGGTCACCAGCGAACGGTCGCGCTTGGACAGTTCCGGACGCTCCCACACGTCGTTGAACAGCACATCGTCGGTCAATTGGGCCAGCTTGAGGGCTTCATCGCCCATCGCCTGACGGCCATAAGTGTGCGGGGCATGCATGGTGTTCTCCTGGAAACGTTTGACGACGCCAGAATATTTCCGCACCATCATCCCGTCTATCTGAAACATTTGAATCGATAGTTCAACAAAAATGAACGATAGAGTCCCCCGCATCACCTTCGACCTGGACGCATTGCGCAGTTTCGTCACGGGCATCGAACTCGGCGGCTTTGCCAAGGCTGCCGACCGCGTGGGGCGCTCGGCGTCCGCCGTCAGTGCCCAATTGAAGAAGCTGGAGGACCAGATCGGCGCGCCCATCCTGCAAAAGTCCGGGCGCGGACGGATCCTGACGCCCACCGGGGAATGTTTTCTCGGCTACGCGCGGCGCCTGCTCGCCCTCAACGACGAAGCGGCCATCGCCGTGCGCGGCGTCGAACTGTCGGGCAGCGTACGCATCGGCCTGCAGGAAGATTTCGGCGAACACCTCCTGTCACGCATGCTCGGCGATTTTGCGCGGGCCCATCCGAATGTGACCGTCGAAGTCCATCTCGCGCGCAACGCAGCGCTGGTACGCCGGATGGAGGAAGGGCGTCTCGATCTGGCCCTGAGCTGGGACACCGGCGCGGATTGGCCGTACAGCGAGACGCTCGGACAACTCCCCCTGTGCTGGATCGGCCCGGCCGCAACGCAGGCGACGGACCCGACCCCCTCGGGCCCCCTCCCCCTGGTGCTCTTCGAAGCACCGTGCGTGATGCGGAGCGCCGCCACGGCGGCACTCGACGCCGCCGGCCGGGCGTGGCGCGTCGCCGTGTCCAGCGCCAGTCTGCCCGGTATCTGGACGGCCGTGGGCGCCGGATTGGGCGTCACGGTACGCACCCGCGTCGGCCTGCCCGGCCATCTCGTCGTACGCAACGACCTGCCCGCGCTGCCACGGGTCGGGCTCGTACTCCATCGCGCAACCGACCCGGCGCCGGAAGCGGTCAAGCGATTGGCCGATATCGTGGTGGACACGGTCGCCGACATGGGCATCGACAGACCCCGGCACTCCGCAGGCGAAGAACCCTGAATCGCGCCGCCCGACGATGCCAGCGGGGCCGCCGGGCGCACACGTGAACACCCCTGACCCGCGAACGCCGCGACGCGGCGGGCGCAGGCATCACCCGCCCAGGCACCGATCAGGCGCACGCCACGCGGACGTAGCCCCCGCGCACCCCGCCAGCCTCCGTCCCCATCCTGTCCGAACACATCAAACGGGTGCCGGCGACCGCCGCGGACCGCTGCAAACAGCGTGCGCCCTCAGCGCCCCGCGCCCGCCAGCGGCGCCACGCCGCGGATCGTCGTGCCCGGCGCAATCCCCTTCTGGCGGAACCAGCCCTTGTTCATCTCCAGCGCAAAACGGGCCGGGCGGGCCGCGCAGTGGTTGTCCTCGGTCTGGGGCTCCATGTCCTCGATGTTGAGGATCTTCCCCTGCTCGTCCATGAAGGCCACCGACAGGGGCAGCAGCGTGTTCTTCATCCACATGCAGTGCCGCTGGTCTTCGGTGAAGACAAACACCATGCCGTGATTGGCCGCCATCTGCCGGCGCTGCATCAGGCCCTGCATGCGGTCCCCCAAGGTGGCCGCCACCTCCGCCTCGATGCGAAACATCCCCACCGTGAGCTCCACCTGGGGCATGGATGACTGGGCCCGAACGCCCACGGGAATCAGAGCGGCAAGCCCCCCGGCACACAGCACGAGGGAACGCAGCAAGGACGACAGCGACATGGAAGGACATCCGGCAGGCAACAAAGGAGCCGCGAGGATAGCCCAGCCAGCCCCGTCCGGCATAGGGCCGGGCGCGGCCCGGTCACCC
>DAOQMM010000166.1:2617-3775 GCA_035335645.1 Rhodocyclaceae bacterium
AACATCATCCCACCGCCTCCAATCTCTTCCACGCAGCGTCAAAGCGCTTTCACGATAGTCTGTAGTCGATATTCGGTGAATAAAGATCGAATACAGACTATCGAATCGCTTCTTTGATAGTCCCTACCCTTTCTTTGTTTTCCAAATATCGAATAGCGACTATCAAATGTCTTCTTTAATAGTCTCTACCCTTTCTTTGTCCGCCAGAGATCGAGTAGAAACTATCAAAGAAGCACTTTACGACCGCCCAGCGCTTCTTGAGCCCTGCCGCCGCCTTCCCGGCCGCCCCAGAAAGGACTCCCACGCCACGTGGAAGAGGATGAACGTTCACGACAAGGACTCGGCCGCCACACCAAAGAGGAATCGACGGCCTGCGCACGCCTGATGGTTTGCTGTGTCAGCCATTTCCCCCAAAAGCGCCGATGGACATTCCAATACATTACGCATAGCGATGGATTTCCCCACAAGGCAATCGCCGCCGACGCCTATTCATCATAAAATCCCAAAGTACTATGCAATAAAATTATGCTTTGATAATCTACACAGGCGGACATCCACCGCATTCATTCAACTGGAGGAGACACCATGACCGCTGCGTCCAATTCGCGCATCCAGTCCAGCACCCTCGAAGACGACATCGACGCTTTCCTGGCTTTGGAAACCATCTCGACCTACGCCCCCAACAACCCGGAGCACAGCCTCCCCAGCATCACCGCCGTCTACCAGAAACTGCGCGCCGATCAGGCCTCCGTGATCCGCGCCCAGATCGCCCACGACACCGCCCGCGACAACCTTATCGCCACCGAGCGGGAATTCCACCAGCTCATGCTCGGCGTCAAGAGCCAGGTCAGAGGCCAGTACGGCCCCAACTCCAACGAAGTTGCCGCCCTGGGGCTGAAGAAAACCTCCGAACGCCGCACCCCCACGCGGAGCAGCAAGGGCACGCCGGGAACATCCGGCACGCTCGGAGCACCCGAAACGCCGACGACCTGAATCGCGTCGACGCATTGCAGCAAAACGGCCCGGTAACGGGCCGTTTTTTCTGTGCGTGGCAGACCGGCTCAGGCTACGGCCTACAGATATCGATGACCGATTCCCTCCGCACTGCCATTGCGGCAGGCTGTAGGTTTCATTTGTATAACTTTTGCCATACATACC
>DAOQMM010000167.1:0-3570 GCA_035335645.1 Rhodocyclaceae bacterium
TTTTAAGTCCGCTGTGTTTACCGATTTCACCATCCGGGCGGCGGGCGGCCTTATTTGGGCTGCTCCGGCAGGGTGATGTTCACTTCGAGGATCTCGCAGTTGTCCTGCTTTTCAAGCTGGACCTTGATGTCGTTGGGGCCGACATTGACGTACTTGGAGATGACCTCGATGAGCTCCCGCTGCAGGGCCGGCAGGAAGTCCGGGGCGCGGTTGGTGCCGCGCTCGTGGGCGATGATCAGGGACAGCCGTTCCTTGGCGACGGCGGCGGTCTTCTGCTTGTTGCCGAAGAAGTAGGAGAGGAGGGACATCTCACTTGCCTCCGAAGAGCCGCTTGAGCAGGCCCGGCTTTTCGTAGGTGACGAAACGCAGGGGGCGGTCCTCATCGAGGAAGCGGGCCACCACGTCCTGGTAGGCCGTGGCCACGTCACTGTCCTTGAGGTGGATGGCGGGCGTGCCCTGGTTGGAGGCCTGCAGCACGTCGTCGGATTCGGGGATGGCGCCGATCAGGGGAATGCGCAGGAGTTCCTGCACGTCCTTGTACGAGAGCATCTCGCCTTCTTCGACGCGCTTGGCGGAGTAGCGGGTGACGAGCAGGTGCTCCTTGACCGGCTCGCGGCCTTCGATGGCGCGGCGGCTCTTGCTCTGCAGGATGCCCAGGATGCGGTCGGAGTCGCGCACGGAGGAGACTTCCGGGTTGGTGACGACGATGGCCTCGTCGGCGAAGGTGAGGGCCATCACGGCGCCACGCTCGATGCCGGCGGGGGAATCGCACACTACGTAGTCGAAGCCCATGTGCTCCAGATCCTTGAGGACCTTCTCGACACCTTCCTCGGTGAGCGCGTCCTTGTCGCGGGTCTGGGAGGCAGGCAGGACGAAGAGGTTCTCGCAGTGCTTGTCCTTGATGAGGGCCTGGTGCAGGTTGGCCTCGCCGTTGAGGACGTTGATGAGGTCATACACCACGCGGCGTTCGCAGCCCATGATGAGGTCGAGGTTGCGCAGGCCGACATCGAAGTCGATGACCGCGGTCTTGAAGCCGCGCAGGGCGAGCCCGGAAGCGAAGCTTGCACTGGTGGTGGTTTTGCCCACACCGCCCTTGCCGGACGTTACGACGATGACGCGTGCCACGATATCCCCTTGTTCCTGAATGTGAAAGGCCGCTCAGTCGGTGGCGAGCGGCGTGATTTCGAGCGTATGGAGGGCGTCCGAGCCGGTAAGCCGGACCTGGGTGCCGCGGCCGGCGACGGCCTGCGGGATGCCCCGTTCGAAGGTCCGGTAGACGCCGGCGATGGAGACCAGCTCGGGACCGAAGTTGGTGCTGAAGATGCGTGCCGTGTGATCGCCCCGCGCGCCGGCGAGGGCGCGGCCGCGCAGGGGTCCGTAGCAGTGGATGCTGCCGTCGGCGATGACCTCGGCGCCGGGACTCACGCCCGCCAGGAGCACCAGATCGCCGCCCTTGGCATACACCTGCTGACCTGAGCGCAGGGGCTTGTCCACCACCAGGGTGGCGGTAGGTACGGCTGCGGGCGCGGGCGGCGGGGTGACGGCCGCTGGTGCCGGTTCCGGCGCAGGCTTGGGCGCGGCGGCCGGGGCGGGCGCGGGACGGGCCACCGGGCGCTCGGTGACGGCGGATTCGGGCCCGAGCAGGGCGAGCCCGGCGCGACGCGCGCCGTCCTCGAGCCCGGCGGGCAGGTGGCGCACGGCCACGGGCTGCACCTGGTAGCGGCGCAGCATGCTGAGGAGGGCGGTCCAGTCGATGCGCTCGGGCACCGTGGTGAGCCCGGCCAGATCGAGGATGGCCGGTTCACCGGCGAAGAAATCCGGCATGCCGCCCAACATCATGTGCAGGGCATCCGCCAGGCGCACGGCGTCCGTGTCCCGCAGATGGGCGGTCATGACCGGCAGGGTGGCGCCCTTGAACTCGATCAGTTTGCTCTGCAGGAGGGGGTCGGACATGGCGGAAGGCGGTCGGGTGAGAGGGTCGGGAACGGGTCAGGCGCCGGGGCTGCGTAAGAGGCCGTCCCGCAGGTGGAAAACGGGAGCCTGAACCGGCTAAGTCTACTTTTCAGCAGGGTTTCCGGCAAGTAAACCCCGGATTTCAATGAAGGGTGCGCTGTTCGGGCGGCTCCTCGGCGAAGAGTTCGGCCACGTCGGCGGCGGAAAGTCGGTATTCGTGGTTGGAGAGGTCGTCGTGGATATGGATTTCGCCGTGTTCCGCGATGATCTTGTCCAGTTCGTCACGGCCCAGGCTGCGCAGCATGCGGCGCACCTTCTCCCAGTCCAGCGGCCAGTCGTGGGTGACGTCCCGCGGGTCGAAGAGGCGCACCTGCTCTTCATGGAAGAGGCGGGTGAGCAGGGCTTCGGGCGGCAGGGCGAGCAGTTCCTCGTTGCGCAGGGTGGCCACCAGATGGTGGACGCGCTGCCAGCCATCCGGGTCTTTGAGGTCGGCGTCGGGCAGCTTCTGCAGGAACAGGCAGGCGGCCACGGTGCCGGAACTGGCGGTGCGCAGCAGCGCGGGTTGCTGTTCGGACTGGGTGAGATAGTGCTCGAAGACCTCGGCCACGCTGTCGCCTTCGAGGGGCACGTAGCTCTGGTAGGGGCGCGCCAGACCGGGCATGTCGAGGGACAGCAGCAGTTGTCCGTCGCCGACCAGTTCGCCGAGTCCGCCAGGAGGCAGGGGCGCGCTCAGGTCGTCGCGGGTCTTGGCATAGCCGCGCAGGTTGAGGGTGTCGGCGCAATCCACCACCAGCAGGCGCACCGGGCCTTCGCCCTGGAGCTGCACGGTGATGCGGCCGGGCTGCTTGAGGTTGCCGCAGATGACGGTGGTGACGGCGCTCATGGCGCCCAGCAGGTCGCGCAGGGGCGGGGCGTAGTCGCGGTTCTCCAGCAGGGCCTGCCACACCTGGTCGAGGCGTACGACGGCGCCGCGGATGTCCAGTTCTTCAAGGAGGAAGCGCTGGATGAAGCTGTCGGGCCGGCTCATGCGCGCGGCTCCCCGCCGAGGAAACTGGCGAAGGTGGCCGGGTCGAAGCCCACCAGCAGCTGGCCGCCGGCGGTTTCCACCACCGGGCGGCGGATCACGCTGGGGAATTCGCCCATCAATGCGACGGCGGCGCTCTGGGTGTCGAGGGCCTGACGCTCCGGCGGCAGCTTGCGCCAGGTGGTGCCGCGGGTGTTGAGCAGGGTCTTCCAGCCGACGGCCTTGCTCCAGGCGTGGAGACGGGCGCTGTCGATGCCGGATTTCTTGTAATCGTGAAAGGTGTAGGCGACCCCGTGCTCGTCGAGCCAGGCGAAGGCTTTCTTCATGGTGTCGCAGTTTTTGATGCCGTAGACGGTGGTGCTCATGGGGCTGGACAGGACGCGACGCCCGGTGGGGCGTCGCTGGAAAATCAAGGAGATGGACCGGATTCTAGCCGGCCCGGCGGCAGGCCGGGCCTATTTCTTGAGCGCCTTGGCGAAGGCCGTGGCGAGGGAGCCGGCCATCGCCGGTTCGCGGGCCGGCCGGGCGGCCTGGGGGCCCGGGCCGTTGCGGGGCGCCTCGCGACGCTCGCCGGCGGGGCGTGCAGCGGCGGC
>DAOQMM010000168.1:0-3528 GCA_035335645.1 Rhodocyclaceae bacterium
CGCAAGTCCGTGGGTTGGGCCACCGTCTGGATCGGCTACTTCTACATCCTGACCTTCATCATCGGTTTCGGCGCCATCTGCTTCGTGCTGACTGACCCGAGCTTCCTGGATGCCAAGGGCGCCCTCAAGGGCGGCGGCAACATGGCGGCCATCCACCTCGCCAACGCGGTGGGCGGCAACGTGTTCCTGGGCTTCATCTCCGCCGTGGCCTTCGCCACAATCCTGGCGGTGGTGGCCGGCCTGACCCTGTCCGGCGCCTCGGCCGTGTCCCACGACCTCTACGCCACCGTGTTCAAGAAGGGCAATGCCGATTCCGCGGCTGAACTGCGCGTGTCCCGCATCACCACCATCGTGCTGGGCATCGTTGCGGTGATCCTGGGGATCGCCTTCGAGAAGCAGAACATCGCCTTCATGGTGTCCCTGGCCTTCGCCATCGCGGCGTCCGCCAACTTCCCGGTGCTCTTCATGAGCGTGCTGTGGAAGGACTGCACCACCAAGGGCGCGGTGATCGGTGGCTTCCTGGGTCTGATCAGCGCGGTCGGAATGACCGTCCTGTCCGACTCGGTGTGGGTGGCGGTGCTGGGCAACCCGAAGGGCTCCGCGCCTTTCCCCTACACCTCCCCGGCCCTGTTCTCCATGAGCATCGGCTTCGTGGGCATCTGGATCTTCTCGCTGATGGACCGTTCGCCGGCCGCCCAGCAGGAGCGCGAAGACTTCGCCGCCCAGCTGATCCGTTCCGAAACCGGTATCGGTGCCGCCTCGGCTTCCAGCCACTGAGCGACATCGCCGGAGCGGTCACCCGACCGCTCCGGACCGGACGCAAGACCCGGCGTGCCGAAAGGCCGCCGGGTTTTTTCCATTTTCGACGGGGGTGCGCCGCGACGGCACCAAATCGATGGTCCGGGCCCTGTGCTAGACTCTGCGGGTTTCGGAATGGACGCGTGCCGACAACCCACGCAGCTGCGCGGGGCGGAATCGATGCGGAACGGGTGCGCCGGGCTGTGTGCGTGCAGTACGCCCGATGGGGCGTGCAGGCCGGCAAAAAAGACGGCGGGGGAAGGTCCCGTCGGGCGGGCTCAATCCCCCGAGGCCTCGTCTGCAGATGAACCGCAGACTCAGCCCCCAAGACCGAGTAAAAGGAGAACAGCGAGGATGACTATGACAGTCCCCGCTTACTTCAAACTTACACCTCCATCCTTGTAAGGTGAGCGATGCGCATCCTGCTGGCGGAAGATGATCTCATCATCGCGGACGGGCTCTGTCGCGCCCTCAAGAAGGCCGGTTACGCGGTGGATCACGTGCCCAACGGGGCCGACGCTGACGCTGCCCTTCTCGGGCAGACCTTCGACCTGCTGATCCTCGACCTGGGGCTGCCCAAGCTGTCCGGCATCGAAGTGCTGCGCCGCCTGCGGGCCCGCAAGTGCACGCTGCCGGTATTGATCCTGACGGCCCAGGACGGCATCGAAGACCGGGTGCGCGGCCTGGATGCCGGTGCCGACGACTACCTCACCAAACCCTTCGCGCTGCCCGAACTGGAGGCGCGCGTGCGGGCCCTCACGCGCCGCGGTACCGGCCAGGCGCGCTGTATCGAGTACGCCCGGCTGGCCTACGATCAGGCCGACCGCGTCGTCAAGATCGACGGTCAGGTGGTGGATCTCTCCGCCCGCGAGATCGGCCTGCTCGAAGTCCTGCTCCTGCGCGCCGGCCGCCTGGTGAGCAAGGAGCAGCTCGTGGACCACCTGTGCGGCTGGGGCGAAGAGGTCTCCAACAACGCCATCGAGGTGTACGTCCACCGCCTGCGCAAGAAGCTGGAGCAAAGCGGCGTGCAGATCGTCACCGTGCGCGGGTTGGGCTACTGCCTGGAAAAGCCGGATGTGGTCGCCTAAATGGCGCAGGGTGGCGGATGACGGCGCCGCCGACGGCAAGGGCTTCAACTCCCTGTTCGGGGAAATCCTCGACTGGATGCTGGCGCCGCTGCTGTTCCTGTGGCCCATCTCCATCATCGTCACCCACAACGTCGCCAACAGCATCGCCAACCAGCCCTACGATCAGGCCCTGGCCGTCAACGTGCGCGCCATCGCCCGCCTGGTGCGGGTCGAGGGCAGTCAGGCACGCGTGAATTTCCCTGCGCCGGCCCGCCTCATCCTGCGCGCCGACGAGGACGACACCGTGTACTACCAAGTGCTCGGTTTCAAGGGCGAACTGGTCGCCGGCGACAAGGACATCCCGACGCTGCAGACGCCCGACAGCGTGGTGCCCGATGTGGTCCTGTTCCGTGACGAGTCCATCGCCGGAGAGGACGTACGGGTCGCCTATCAGTACCTCCAGCCCGACGCCGCCGCGCCGCGCCGGCTGGTCCTGCTGCAGGTCGCCGAGACCCGCAACAAGCGCAGCACCCTCGCGTCCCGCGTCGTCACCGGCGTGCTGCTGCCCCAGTTCGCGATCATCCCCATCGCCGTCATCCTGGTTTGGTTGGGCCTGTCCCGCGGTATCGCGCCCCTCAACCAGCTCCAGCGCCTGATCCGGCGGCGGCGGCCGACGGATCTGTCGCCCATCTCCGTCTCCAACGTGCCCGAGGAGGTGCGTCCCCTCATCATCGCCTTCAACGAGATGATGGCCCGCCTGGAAGAAAACCTGCAGGCCCAGCAGCGCTTCATCGCCGACGCCGCGCACCAGATGCGCACGCCCCTCACCGGCCTGCGCATGCAGAGCGACCTCGCCCTGATGGAGACTGATCCTGCACAGATCCATCGCTCCCTGCAGCACATCTCCCAGAGCGCCGAGCGCGCCAGCCACCTCATCAATCAGCTGCTGTCCCTGGCCCGCGCCGAAGCCAGTTACGAAAAGATCTACGCTGTCGAACGGGTGGACCTGGAGGCCCTGCTGCGCGCCATGCTCACCGACTTCGTCCCGCGGGCACGCCAGAAGGCCATCGACTTCGGCCTCGAAACCACCGGCGGCCCCCTCGTCATCGACGGCAATCCGGTGCTGCTGGCCGAACTCCTCAAGAACCTCATCGACAACGCCCTCAAATACACGCCGGAAGGTGGCCGCGTCACCGTGCGCACCCTCGCCACCGAAAAGGCCATCGTCGAAGTCGAAGACACCGGCATCGGCGTGCCCGAAGCCGACCGGGAGCGCGTCTTCGAACGCTTCTATCGCGTGCTGGGCAGCTCCGAAAGCGGCTCCGGCCTGGGCCTGCCCATCGTCCGCGAGATCGCCGAGCTGCACCGTGCCCACGTCAGCCTCAACCCCAACCCGGCCGGCAGGGGCACCATCGCCCAGGTCGTCTTTCCGCGCAGCCGCCCCACCCCGGAAGAGACCGCAGCCCAGACCACCCAGGCCCTCACCGCCCCCGGCGCCACCCAGTTTCCGCCCGCCTGAAACCTGGCGTCCTTCCGGGATTTTCTTGACAGGACGATGAACCAAACCTATACTGCGCGCTTCATCTCGGCCAGGTAGCTCAGTTGGTAGAGCAGCGGATTGAAAATCCGCGTGTCGGCGGTTCGATTCCGTCCCTGGCCACCA
>DAOQMM010000169.1:0-3493 GCA_035335645.1 Rhodocyclaceae bacterium
CCCGACCTCTCCCACGCCAACAAGCTGAACATGGACGTGTTCGTGCCGGCGCTGGTCTTTGCCGCCCTGGCCAACAAGTCCTTCCATGTGGCGGATTTCGTGCCCCTGCTGGGCGCCACCCTGTTCCTGGTGGGCGGTTGCGGGCTGGCCGGCTGGGCCCTGGCGCGGGGGTTGGGGGTGGCGCCGCGCACCCTGGTGCCGCCCCTCATGTTCAACAACTGCGGCAACCTGGGCCTGCCCCTGGCGGTGCTGGCCTTCGGCGATCAGGCCCTGGCGCCGGCGGTGGCCATGTTCATGGTCTCCAACCTGCTGCACTTCTCCTTCGGCGCCTGGCTGCTGGACCACTCCATCAGCGTCGCCGGGGTGTGGAAGGTGCCCTCCGTGCTGGCCACCCTGGCGGGCATCGCGGTCGGGCTGCTGGGCATCGAGGTGTGGGCGCCGGCCATGACGGCGATCCGCATGCTGGGGGACATCTCCATCCCGCTGATGCTCTTCGCCCTGGGTGTGCGCCTCACCGAGTCGCGCATCGGCGAGCTGCGCCTCGGGCTGATCGGCGCCGCGGCGCGGCCCCTCATTGGCATGGCCCTCGCGCTGCTGGCGATGCAGCTGATTCCCCTGTCAAAGTCCGAACAGGCGCTCCTGCTGGTGTTCGGCGCCCTGCCACCGGCGGTGCTCAACTACATCTTCGCCGAGCGCTACCACCAGGAGCCGGAGAAGGTGGCCTCCATCGTGCTGCTGGGCAACGTGGCGGCCCTGCTGTTCCTGCCGGTGGCCCTGGCCATCGGTCTGTAGCCGGCCTCAGCCTTCCTGCAGGCGGCCGATGCGGCGGCGGTCGCGCTTGGTGGGGCGGCCGTGCAGGTCGTCCCCCGGCGTGGCGGCAAAGCGCCGCTCCTCGCGCTGGCGTTCCCGCGCGGCGATGCTCTCGGCGGTCTCGGTGTAGAGGGTCTGGGCCACCGCGGCGCTGCCACGCTTCTCCGCCACGCCCGTCACGATCACGCTGAAGCGGGTCGCGTCGATCTGGATGTCGACGCGGTCGCCGGGCTTCACGTCCTTGGCGGGCTTTACGCGCAGGCCGTTGAGCTGGATCTTGCCCCCGTCCACGGCCTCGGTGGCCAGGCTGCGGTGCTTGAAGAAGCGGGCCGCCCACAGCCATTTGTCGAGGCGGACGCGCTCAGCGGGGTGTTCGTCGGCTTTCATTCCTTGACCGGCCGCTTGGCCAGTTTCCGTTGCAGGGTACGTCGGTGCATTTTAAGCGCCCGCGCGGTGGCCGAGATGTTGCCCTCGTGTTCGCCGAGCACGCGCTGGATGTGCTCCCACTCCAGCCGATCCACCGACATGGGCCCGGCGGCCAGGTCGTCGTCGATGAGCACGTCGGTGGCGTTGAGGGCCTTGAGGATGGCGTCCACGTCGGCCGGCTTGGCCAGATACTGGGTGGCGCCCAGCTTGATCGCATCCACCGTGGTGGCGATGCTGGCGTAGCCGGTGAGGACCAGGATGCGACAGTCCGGATTGACCGCCCGCAGCGGCTCGATCAGGCGCAGCCCGGAGCTGCCGTCCAGGTTCAGGTCCAGCACCACGTATTCCGGCTGATGTTCCCGGGCCAGGGCCAGGGCGCTCTCCGGGTCCTGGGCGCCGTAGGCCTCGAAGCCGCGCTGGACGAGGGCCCGGCTGAGGACCCGGTTGAAGGCGGGGTCGTCGTCGATGACGAGGAGGCAGGGCGCGTCGTTCATGGGCAGAGGGCCGACAGGGGCAGGGTCAGGGTGGCGAGGGTGCCGCCGCCGGGGCGCGGGTTGAACTCGATGCGCCCGCCGCAGCGTTCCACGGCGCCGAAGGCGAGGAGCAGGCCGATGCCCAGGCCGCGGCCGGTGGCCGGCGTCGGTTGGCCCGGCTGGCAACCTTCCGGCAGGCCCGGGCCGCGGTCGAGGATTCGCACCACGAGGGCCTCGCCGGCGAGGGCCGCTTCGCATTCGACGCCGTCCGGGCTGGCGTCGGCGGCGTTGTTGATGAGGTTATGGAGGGCCTGCTCCAGGGTCGCGTCGGCCACCAGGCGGGGCGCCGGGTGGCCGCAGTCGATGTGCGTGGCCAGGGGCACGTGGGGGCGCAGACGGCGCCAGCGTTCCACGATGCCGTCGAGCCAGCGGTCGGCGGCCTGGGTCTCGCCGCCCTCGGCGCGCAGGCTGCCGGCGCGCAGGGTCAGCCCGCCCAGGATCGCCTTGCAGTGGGCCACCTGTTCCCCCAGCAGCGCTGCGTCGGCCCGCGTGTCGGCGTCCAGGCGCGGATTGCGGGCCAGCTCGCCGGCCAGGATGGCCATGGTGCCCAGGGGCGTGCCCAGCTCGTGGGCCGCGCCCGCCGCCAGATTGCCCAGGGCCACGATGCGCTCGTTGCGCAGGCGCTCCTCGCGGGCCTCGGCCAGGGCCTGGTCGCGGTGGCGGATCAGCGCCGTCATGCGCACCACGTAGCCCACGATGACCCCCGCCGACACCGCGAAGGTCAGCCACATGCCCGCCAGATGCCAGTGCACCGCCAGACCCGAATCGGCGATGTCCAGCTGCTCGTTGAACTCCCACAGCAGGGAATAGGCCGCCACCGCCAGCACCGCCAGGCCCCAGGCGTAGGGCGCCGGCAGGATCGCCGCGCCGATGGCCACCAGGGGCAGCAGCAGGGAGATCAGCGGATTGGTGGCGCCGCCGGTGAAGTAGAGCAGGGCGCTCCAGGCCGCCAGATCCATGCACAACTGGGCGAACAGCTCCACCGGCGTCACCTCGCCGCCCTGGCGCAGGCGCAGCACGCTGGCCCCATTGACCGCCGCCAGCCCCAGCACGACCGGCCACAAGGCCGACACCGGCAGGGCGATGTCCAGCAGCGGCGGCACCGCCCCGAGCAGCGCCGCCATGGCCCCCACGGACAGCCAGCGCAGGCCCACGAGGCGGCGCAGGGCATCGGCGGAGCCGGGCGGAGAGTCGGTCAGGAAGGGCATCGGGCGATTATCCCCGAAGCGGGGCGGCGGCATGGCAGGTCGAAGCACGGCCAGCCACTTTAACGCTCCCGCCCGGCCCCCGGAATGTGGCGGAAGGTCGCAGGCGGCGCGGTCTTTGCTAAGGAAGGGGCCGACAGCCGGAAATGTGCACTTCTGCGGCAGCTTTGCGACAAAGCCGCCGGGTCTTGTCGCGTTTCCGGCAGTCACGATCCGTTCAAACCGTACAGGAACCACCATGGCTATCAAGGACATCAAGGCCTTCTCCGACAAGGCCCGCATCGAACCGGAACTCAAGGACAAGCTGGCCGCCTGCCAGAAGATCCGCGAACTGCTCACCCTGGCGAAGGACTCCGGCTTCAACCTGGACGAGCAGGAGCTCTATCCGCCCAATGAACCGCAATTCACGGCGGATCAGTTGTCGGAGCGGCTGGTGAAGGCGCTGCTGCGGGCCTGATCGGCTTTTTGCCGCAAGCGGCGGCACGGTGATTGACAGCGTGTCGCCTCTGGAGGCGGTAG
>DAOQMM010000170.1:0-3488 GCA_035335645.1 Rhodocyclaceae bacterium
GTGAAGGCCGCCCGCTCCGCCGCGCGCAGGCCGGCCGGCCAGTCGATGCGCAGGTAGCGGGCATGGCGATCGGCCACCGTGACGTGCAGGCGTGCGCGCCGCGGCAACACGGGCAGCGTCGCCAGGCCCACCGCCCAGTCGGCGGCGAGGGGCGACTCGGATGCGGCGCCCCCGGCCCGCGTCAGGCGCAGGCAATCGGGCCCAATGTGGAGCCGTATGGACTCAGGCCACAAAGGTGACACGGTTCAGCTCCTGGAGCGTGGTGAGGCCCTCGCGGACCCGTTGCAGGCCGGCCTCGCGCAGGCTGACAAAGCCGCGCCGGCGGGCGGTGTCCTTGAGCTGGCGCAGGGGCGCCCGGGCGATGATGAGGTCGCGCAGTTCGTCGTCCAGCAGGAGCACCTCGGCGATGGCCTTGCGCCCGCGATAGCCGGTACCGCGGCACTGGCCGCAGCCGGATCCGGCACGGAAGGCGAAGCCCTGCACGTCGGCCGGGGTTGCCAGGCCGGATTCCCGCAGCAGGGCCGCATCGGGTTCGCTCGCGGTGCTGCAGGCCGGGCAGTTCACGCGGATCAGGCGCTGGGCCACCACGCCGTTGAGGGCCGCCACCAGGTTGTAGGGGTCGATGCCCATGTGCATGAAGCGCCCGATCACGTCGAACACGTTGTTGGCGTGCACCGTGGTGAACACGAGGTGGCCGGTGAGGGCCGCCTGCACGGCGATCTCGGCGGTCTCGGCGTCGCGGATCTCGCCCACCATGATCTTGTCCGGGTCGTGGCGCAGGATGGAGCGCAGGCCCCGGGCGAAGCTGAGGCCTTTCTTTTCGTTCACCGGGATCTGCAGCACGCCGGGGAGTTGGTATTCCACCGGGTCCTCGATGGTGACGATCTTGTCGTGGCCGGTGTTGGTCTCGGAGAGGGTCGCGTACAGGCTGGTGGTCTTGCCGGAACCGGTCGGGCCGGTGACCAGCAGCATGCCGTAGGGTTCGCCGGCCATGTGGCGCAGTTGCTGGCGCACGGCCGGGTCGAAGCCGAGGGTCTCCAGGGTGAGGCCGGCCAGTTCGCGGGTCAGGTGTTCTTTGTCGAGGATGCGCAGCACGGCGTCTTCGCCGTGGATGCTGGGCATGATGGAGACGCGGAAGTCGATGGGCCGCCCGCTGACCTGCACCTTGAAACGGCCGTCCTGGGGCACGCGGCGCTCGGCGATGTCCAGTTCGGCCATCACCTTGAGGCGCGACACGGCCTGCTCGGCCAGCTCCGTGCCCTGCACGCCGCCGACCCGGGCGAGCACGCCGTCCACCCGGTATTTGATGACCAGCCCGCCAGGCACGCTTTCCAGGTGGACGTCGCTGGCGCCCTGCTTGATGGCGTCGTAGAGCGTGGAGTTGACCAGCTTGACCACCGGGCTGGCGTCCCCGGCGATGCGCCGCAGGGAGAGGTCCTCGCCGGCGTCGCCGGTGGCGGCCTCCTCGCGGCCGGCCAGCATGCCGGCCACCACCCGCCGGCTCTCTTCGTGGCGCGCGAGGCAGGCGGTCAGGTCGTCCCGGTCTGCCAGGCGGACGACGAAGGGATGGAGCAGGCGCGCGCCCAGGCCGTCCACCAGATCGGTATCGAAGGGGTCGGCCACCGCCAGCACCGTGTGACCGCCCGCGTCCCGCCCGAGCAGGGCCTCGCGGCGCAGGGCCTCGTCGAAGCTCAATCCGTCGAAATCCGGTGCCAGCGCGAACAGCTCGGCTGCCGTCAGGCGCGTCAGCCCGACCGTGGCCGCCAGGCGTGCCGGGAAGTCATCGCTCGCGGCTGCACCGTCCGGTCGCGCCAGCACCTCCACCAGGCGCACGCCGTCCTGTCCGGCCCGGCGCGCCGCGGCGGCCAGTTCGGCGGCGGAGAAGGGCATCGCTGACGCGCTCACTGGATGCTCTCCGCCACTTGGAAGATGGGCAGGTACAGCATGATCAGGATCAGGCCCACCGCCACCGCGATGACCAGCATCAGCAGCGGGCCGATCAGGCGGGTCAGCACGTCCAGCCAGCGGGCGCTCTCCTCCTCGTGGAATTCGGCGGCCCGTTCGAGCATCTCGCCCAGGTTGCCGGCGCGCTCGCCCACGGCCAGCATGCGCAGGGCCACCGGCGTGGCCAGGCCCTGGGCCTGCAGCGTCGCGGCAAAGGCCTGCCCTTCGCGCACGCCTGCGATGGCCCGCATCAGACCGGGCCGCAGTCCCGGCGACAGCAGGCCGCTCACCATGCCCATCGCCGGCACCGCCGGGATGCCGCCACGCAGGAGCATGCCCAGGGTCCGGTAAAAGCGCGCCAACTCATAGATGCGCAGGCGCTCGCCGATGCGCGGCAGGCGCCACAGCAGGCGTCCGGCCGCCGCGCGGGTCTCGGGCCGGCGCACCAGCGCCACCGCGGCACACACGGCAAACAGGAACGCGGCGCCCAGCAGCGCGCCGTTCTCCTGCACCAGCCGGCCCCAATCCAGCAGCACGCGGGACATCCACGGCAGTTCGCCGCCGACGGTCTCGAAGACCTGGGCGAAACGCGGCACCACGAAGGCCAGCAGGAAGAGCATCACCGCCCCACCGACCACCAGCAGCAGCGCCGGATACACCGCCGCCGACACGAGCTTGCTGCGCACCAGCTCGAGCTGGCGCTGATAATCGATGTAGCGGGCCAGCGCCGGCTCCAGGTCGCTGGTGCGCTCGGCGGCCCGCAGGGTGGCCACGAAGAGGTCGGGAAAGGCCTGGGGCTGGCTTTCGAGGCAGGCGGAAAAGGTGCGCCCTTCCCGCAATCCGGAGCCCAGCGCAGTCAGCACGGCCTGCACCGCGGGGCGCGATTCCTTCTCGGCCAGGGCGGCGATCCCGTCGGCGAGGGGAATGCCCGCCTTCAACAGGGCCAGCAGCTCCTGGCTGAAGAGCATCAGTGGAAAACCCGTCCGCCGCCCGCCGCCGCCCCGCAGCGCGGTGGCGGACAGCACGGCGAGACCGCGCCCGGCCAGCAGCGTCCGCGCGGACGCCTCGTCGACGGCCTCCACCTCGAGCTCCTGCACGGCCGCGCCGTTTCCCACGGCCTTGATCCGGAAACGCATCGACGCGGCCTACCAGTTGACCACGTCCGCCGCCTCGCCGGTACCGCCCGGCTGGCCGTCCTTGCCTAAGGAGTACAGGTCGAATTCACCGTGTTCGCCCGGCTGCACATATTGGTAGGGCTTGCCCCAGGGGTCGTTGGGCACGGCTTTCTTGAGATAGGGTCCGGCCCATTTGCCGGCGTCGCCGGCGGGCTTGTTCATCAGCGCGGCCAGTCCCTCCTCGGTGCTCGGGTAGCGTCCCATGTCGAGGCGGAACTGGTCGAGGGCCTTCTCGAAGCCGTCGATCTGGGCGCGGGCGGCCTTGACCTCCGACTTGCCGATGTGGGCGAAGAACTTGGGGCCCACATAGCCCGCCAGGAGGCCGATGATGGTCATCACCACCAGCAGTTCCAGCAGCGTGAACCCCGC
>DAOQMM010000171.1:0-3415 GCA_035335645.1 Rhodocyclaceae bacterium
GGACATGTTCAAGGAGCACCGCTGCGTCGACTTCGGCATGGACCAGGCCGAAAAGTCCCCCGGTGACGGCGTCATCGTCGGTTACGGCACCGTCAATGGCCGCCTGGTGTTCGTGTTCAGCCAGGACTTCACCGTGTTCGGCGGCTCCCTGTCCGAGACCCACGCCGAGAAGATCTGCAAGGTCATGGACCACGCCATGAAGGTCGGCGCCCCGGTCATCGGCATCAATGATTCCGGCGGCGCCCGCATCCAGGAAGGCGTCGCCTCCCTCGGCGGCTACGCCGACGTGTTCCAGCGCAACGTGATGGCCTCCGGCGTCGTGCCCCAGATCTCCATGATCATGGGCCCCTGTGCCGGCGGTGCCGTGTATTCCCCGTCCATGACCGACTTCATCTTCATGGTCAAGGACTCCTCCTACATGTTCGTGACCGGTCCCGAAGTCGTGAAGACCGTGACCCACGAAGACGTCACCGCCGAGGAGCTGGGCGGCGCCGTCACCCACACCAGCAAGTCCGGCGTGGCCGACCTGGCCTTCGAGAACGACGTGGAAGCCCTCTCCATGCTGCGTCGTTTCATGAACTTCCTGCCCGCCAACAACCGCGAGAAGCCGCCCGTGCAATCGACCAACGACCCGGTCGACCGCATGGACTACTCCCTCGACACCCTGGTGCCGGACAACGCCAACAAGCCCTACGACATGAAGGAACTGCTCGTCAAAGTGGTGGACGACAGCGACTTCTTCGAGCTTCAGGCCGACTACGCCAAGAACATCATCATCGGCTTTGGCCGCATCGACGGTCACCCGGTGGGCATCGTCGCCAACCAGCCCCTGGTGCTGGCCGGCTGCCTGGACATCAAGTCCTCCATCAAGGCCGCCCGCTTCGTGCGCTTCTGCGACGCCTTCAACATCCCCGTCGTCACCTTTGTCGACGTGCCCGGCTTCATGCCCGGCACCGCCCAGGAATACGGCGGCATCATCAAGCACGGCGCCAAGCTGCTCTACGCCTTTGCCGAATGTACCGTGCCCAAGGTCACCGTCATCACCCGCAAGGCCTACGGCGGCGCCTATGACGTGATGTCCTCCAAGCACCTGCGCGGCGACGTCAACCTCGCCTGGCCCTCCGCCGAAATCGCGGTGATGGGCCCCAAGGGCGCGGTGGAGATCATCTTCCGCGAAGAAAAGAACGACCCCGCCAAGCTCGCCCAGCGCGAAGCCGAGTACAAGGCCAAGTTCGCCAACCCCTTCGTGGCCGGCGCCCGCGGCTTCATCGACGACGTGATCATGCCGCACGCCACCCGCAAGCGCATCGCCCGCTCGCTGGCCATGCTGCGCGACAAGAAACTGGAAAATCCGTGGCGCAAGCACGGCAACATCCCGCTCTGATCGCCGAGGACATCAAGACATGTTTACCAAGATCCTGATTGCGAACCGCGGCGAGATTGCTTGCCGCGTCATCAAGACCGCCCGCAAGATGGGCATCCAGACCGTCGCCGTGTATTCCGAGGCCGACCGGGACGCCCTGCACGTGGAGCTGGCCGACGAAGCCGTGTGCATCGGCCCGGCCGCCTCCAAGGAATCCTACCTGGTCATGGACAAGATCATCGCCGCGTGCAAGCAGACCGGCGCCCAGGCTGTCCACCCCGGCTACGGCTTCCTCTCCGAGAACGCGGAATTCTCCCGCCGCCTCGAAGAAGAAGGCATCAAGTTCATCGGCCCCAAGCACTACTCCGTGGCCAAGATGGGCGACAAGATCGAGTCCAAGAAGCTCGCCATCGCCGCCCAGGTCAACACCATCCCCGGCTACAACGACGCCATTGCCGGCCCGGCCGAAGCCGTCGAGATCGCCAAGAAGATCGGCTACCCGGTGATGATCAAGGCCTCCGCCGGCGGCGGCGGCAAGGGTCTGCGCGTGGCCTACAACGACGCCGAAGCCTTCGAAGGCTTCTCCTCCTGCGTCAATGAAGCCCGCAACTCCTTCGGCGACGACCGCGTCTTCATCGAAAAATACGTCCTCGAACCGCGCCACATCGAAATCCAGGTGCTGGGCGACGCCCACGGCAATTACCTGTACCTCAACGAGCGCGACTGCTCCATCCAGCGCCGCCACCAGAAGGTCATCGAAGAAGCGCCGAGCCCCTTCGTGGACGCCGAGATGCGCAAGGCCATGGGCGAACAGGCCGTGGCCCTGGCCCGCGCGGTGAACTACGAATCCGCGGGCACCGTCGAATTCGTCGTCTCCGGCGCCACCAAGGAGTTCTACTTCCTCGAGATGAACACCCGTCTCCAGGTGGAACACCCGGTCACCGAACTCATCACCGGCCTCGACCTCGTCGAGCAGATGATCCGCGTCGCCTACGGCGAAAAGCTCCCCATCAGCCAGGCCGACGTGGGCATCAACGGCTGGGCCATGGAGTGCCGCATCAACGCCGAAGACCCCTTCCGCGGCTTCCTCCCCTCCACCGGTCGTCTGGTCAAGTTCCAGCCGCCCGCCGATGTGGACGGCCAGGTGCGTGTGGATACCGGCGTGTACGACGGTGGCGAGATCTCCATGTACTACGACTCGATGATCGCCAAGCTCATCGTCCACGGCGCCACCCGCGACCAGGCCATTGCCCGCATGCGCGACGCCCTCAACGGCTTCGTGATCCGCGGCATCTCCTCGAACATCCCGTTCCAGGCCGCGCTCATGCAGCACCCGCGCTTCCAGTCCGGCATCTTCGACACCGGCTTCATCGCCAAGGAATACCCCAAGGGCTTCGACGCCTCCATGGTGCCCCACGATGATCCCGCCCTGCTGGTCTCCGTCGCCGCCTACGTGTACCGCGCCTACACCGACCGCTCCGCCTCCGTGAGCGGCCAGCTGCAAGGCCACGAACGCATCGTCGGCGACCACTGGATGGTCATCCGCCTCAGCAAGGACGGCAACGAGCAGCACCCCGTCGTCGCCCGTCCCATCGACGGCGGCTACCACGTGGAATACAAGGGCGAGAGCTACGAGCTCAAGTCCGACTGGAAGCTCGGCGAGTCCCTCTTCAACGGCACCTGCAACGGCGAACCCTTCACCCTCCAGGTGGAGCGCAACCGCACCCGCTACAGCCTCTACCACTGGGGCACCCGCGCCGACTTCATGGTCATGAGCGGCCGTGCCGCCGAGCTGCTGGCCCTCATGCCCGAGAAGCTGCCGCCCGACCTCTCCAAGTTCCTGCTGTCCCCCATGCCCGGCCTGCTGCGCGAAGTGGCCGTCAAGGTCGGCCAGGACGTGAAGGCCGGCGAAAAGCTCGCCGTCATCGAAGCCATGAAGATGGAAAACATCCTCAAGGCCGAGCAGGACTGCAAGGTCAAGTCCATCGTCGCCGCCGCCGGCGCCAGCCTCGCGGTGGACGAAGTCATCATCGAGTTCGAGTAATCGGCTCC
>DAOQMM010000172.1:0-3375 GCA_035335645.1 Rhodocyclaceae bacterium
CGTCCCAGTGGGTGCCCCAGATCAGCTTGATGACGTTCCAGCCGGCGCCGCGGAACTCGGCTTCGAGCTCCTGGATGATCTTGCCGTTGCCGCGCACCGGGCCGTCCAGGCGCTGCAGGTTGCAGTTGATGACGAAGATCAGGTTGTCGAGCTTTTCGCGGCCGGCCATGCCGATGGCGCCGAGGGACTCGACTTCGTCGGTCTCGCCGTCGCCGAGGAAGGCCCACACCTTGCGCTGCTCGGCCTTGGCGGCGTCGATGAGGCCGCGGCTGGCGAGGTACTTCATGAAGCGCGCGGAGTAGATCGCGCAGATCGGGCCGAGGCCCATGGAGACGGTGGGGAACTGCCAGAAGTCCGGCATCAGCCAGGGGTGCGGGTAGGACGAGATGCCCTGGCCGTCGGATTCCTGGCGGAAGTTGTCCATCTGCTCGTCGGTGAGGCGGCCGAGCATGTAGGCGCGGGAATACACGCCGGGCACCGAGTGGCCCTGGAAGTAGATCAGGTCGCCGCCGGTGTCGTGGTCGATGCTCTTCCAGAAGTGGGAGAAGCCCACGTCGTAGAGGGCCGCGGCAGAGGCGAAGGAGGCGATGTGGCCGCCCACGTTGGTGTGCTTGTTGGCGCGCACCACCATGGCCATGGCGTTCCAGCGGATGTAGGAGTGGAGCTTGATCTCCATGTCCGGGTCGCCGGGATAACGGGGCTGCTGGTCGGCCGGGATGGTGTTGATGTACTGGGTGTTGGCGGAGTAGGGGATGTCGATCCCTTCCTCACGGCCGGCTTCGATGAGCTTCTCGATCAGGAAGTGAGCCCGTTCGGGGCCTTCCTGGGTCACGACGCCCTCGAGCGCCTCCAGCCATTCCCGGGTTTCCTGGGCGTCGATGTCCGACTGCAGGACGACTTGCGTGTTCGCGGCCATGGATTTTGTCTCCTCATGACTTGCGGGTTGTGGATGGCCGCCGTGGGTAACGGCGGCGGATTTTTTCACTGCAAACCTGCGGGGCTGGATCACAGCCCGTTTTTCGTAATATAAAACCAAATCTCGCGATGTGCAATAAGGGTCAACCGCAATGGGGGTGATGACGCCCCGTGCGACGCCCGCACGAACGCCACCGCGCGGCCCCGAGGACGGGCAGGCGTGTAGACGCCGGCGGGCCCGCCGTGGGGTCGTGCGGTGACTGCCGGCCGGCGCTTGACGCGCACGGCCGGCGGCCCTTCATTCGATAGGGAGGGAAAAAGACGGCCGGGGGAGAGGGAGGGAGGGAGAGAACCCCCGGCCGGTTGCGGAAAATGGCTGATCCGCGGGCGGGGTCATTTGTGCTGCGCGCCCCGCTTGCGATCCTCGTCATACGCGAAGACCACTTGGCTATTGCGAACTTCTCCGATCACGGGGATCCGCGTGCTGCCGATCGCTTCGTGATCCTGCCTGGAGAAGGGGCGATCATATACCATCACGATGCCCTCGACGCGCTCCTTCAGCGTTTCCAGCGCCTCGCGCACCTTGGGTCCGTCGGTGCTGCGGGCCTGTCGGATGGCGGCGGCGAGCACCAGCATGGAGTCGTAGCCCTGGGCCGCGGCGGGCGCCACCGGGATGCGCTCCACGCCGAAGGCCTTGCGGTAGCGGTCGATGAAATCCTTGCGACGCGGCGTGTCCCCCTCCTGGATGAAGGTCTGGGGCATGCGCGTCCCCTCCGCGTTGGGGCCCGCGTTGTCGATGAAGTTGGACATGGCCAGCGCCCAGCTGCCGATCAGCGGCACCTTCCAGCCGATGCGCACCGTGCCGTTGGCAATGTGGGCCAGCTCCGGCCCCAGGCCGTAGGTGAGGATCGCCTCTGCCCCGGCGGCGCGGGCGCGGGTGAGCTGGGCGGTCATGTCCACGTCGCGGATGTTGAAGCGCTCCACCGCCACCGGGCGAATGCCGTGCCGCTCCAGCGCCCGCTCCAGGTCCTCGCGGCCGAGCTGGCCGTAGTTGGTGCTGTCGTGGAGGATCGCCAGCTTGCGGAACCTGCGCCGCTCCACCGCCTCCTCGACGATCATCGTGGCCTGCACGCTGTCCGGCGCCGACACGCGGAAGATGTAATTGTCCGGATACTGGGGCGGCAAAAATTGCCGGGTGACGATGGTCCCGGTGGCCACGGAGGTGATCATCGGCAGGTGCGCCTGCTGATAGAAGCGCTGGCTCGCCAGGGCCACGCCGGTGTTCACGATGCCCAGCCCGGCCACCACCTTCTCGTGGTTGATGAGCTCCTGCACCACCTGGGCGCCGCGCTCCGGGCGCGCCTCGTCGTCCCGCTCCACCAGCGCCAGCGGGCGCCCGAGGATGCCGCCCTTCTCGTTGAGCTCCTGGGCCGCCAGGCGGATGCCGTCGCGCATTGCTACGCCCATCGGGCTCGACCCGCCGGTAAACGGGCCGGTCACGCCGATCTTGATCGGCTCCACCGCGCCCGCCCCGGCGCCGGCCAGGGCCAGCCCGAGGCCCACGCCCACACGCCGCCCCCAGGCCCCCAGCCTCCGCAGGAATCCCGTCACGCCCGTCCTCCCCGTTGGCCGCCGCACGCCCATCCGCGCCGGCCCGGCCCCCGCACGCCACCCTAGCGCGGCGCGGGGAGCGGGGGAATACGCGATTACCCTTAGCGCTGAAGGGCCGCGAAGAACGGTGAACGGCGGAAACCCTTCACCTTGCCGCCGACCGCGCCCATCGGCGATGATCCGGGCATGCATGCACAAGGGAGAACGGGGTGGTGAAGCTCTACGTGTCCTACGCCTGGTCGGCGGAAGGCAGCGACGACGCCGGCGTGGTGAGCCGGCTGGAGGCGGTGACCCAGGGTTCGGACGTGGAACTGGTGCGGGACATCCGCAGAATCGGCTACGGGCAGTCCATCCGCAGCTTCATGGACGAGATCGGCGCGGCCGACCAGGTGGTGCTGGTCCTCAGCGAGGCCTACTTCCGTTCGCCCTACTGCATGTACGAGCTGCGGGCGGTGCATGGGCACGCGGATTTCCGGCGGCGGGTGCATCCGGTGGTGCTCAAGGGCTGCGCTTTGCATGACCCCCTGTGGTGGGTCGACATCCTGGAACACTGGGAAGTGCAGGCGCACATACTGGAGGGCAAGCTCGGGAAGATCAGTCGCGCCCACACCAAGCGTCTGCACGAAACGCTGGATGATTACGTGGATTTCCGGCGGCTGCTGGATGGTCAGATGAACACCCTGGCGGACATGAACGCCTTGACTGAAGGTCTCCACCGGGACACCGACTTCGCAGCCCTGCTGGCGCGGGTGCGTGGGAACGAGCCAGCGCTTGCGGTTGAGCGCCCAGCGGCTCAGCCTGCTGCGCAACCGCAACCGCAACCGCAACCGCAACCGCAACCGCAACCGC
>DAOQMM010000173.1:0-3218 GCA_035335645.1 Rhodocyclaceae bacterium
GACCAAGCCCGCAGTGCCGCCGACGCCGACGCCCCCCGCGCCGGCCGGCACGGCCGCTGCTGCGGGCGCGCCCGTGGCCGATCCCAACGCGCCGCAGACGCCGCCTCCGCCGCCCCTGTCGGACGTGATCTTCACCAACGGCGACGTGATCACCCTGGACGACAAGCGCCCCACGGCTCAGGCGGTGGCGATCAAGGGCAGCAAGATCCTGGCCGTGGGCAAGACCAAGGACATCCTGGCCAGGTGGAAGAGCGAGGGCACCGAGGTGGTGGACCTGGCGGGCAAGACCCTGGCGCCGGGCTTCATCGACGCCTGGGGCGGGCTGTCGCGCCTGGGGCTCAATTCTGTGGCGGCCCAGATCCAGCCGCCGCCGGCCGGCACGGCGATGGACGTGGCGGCCATCCAGCGCACCCTTCGGGACTGGGCCAAGGGCGACATCGCCCGGCGCTTCGGCTGGATCGTCGGCTTCGGCTACGACGACAGCCTGCTGCGCGAACAGCGTCCCCTGTCACGGGCGGATCTGGACGCCGTCGCCCGCGACACGCCGGTGCTGATCATCCACGCCTCCGGCCGCCAGGTGGTGCTCAACAGCCGCGCGCTGGAGCTGGCCGGCATCACCCGCGACAGCACCGCGCCGGCAGGTGGGGCCATCGGCCGCTGGCCGGGCACCAAGGAGCCGGACGGGGTGCTGGACGGCGCTGCCGCGGTGGCGCTATTGGGGCAGCTGCCGCAGCTGCCGCCGGACGAACGCCAGGCCCTGATCCAGCAAGGCCAGACCCTGTATCTGCGCAACGGCTACACCACCGCCGTGGAAGCCCGCGCCACGCCGGAGGATCTGGCCCTCTACACCCAGGCCGCCGACACCGGCGCCCTCAAGCTGGACGTGGCGATCTATGCCGATCTGGCCGCGAGCGGCGCCGTGCTCAAGGGCCACAAGAGTGTGGGGCCCAGGTACTACAAGAACCGCCTGCGCCTGGCCGGCGTGTCCATGGCCCTGGACGGCAGCGCCGAGGACCGCAGCGCCTGGCTCACGGACGCCTACCGCCTGCCCCCGCCGGGCAAGCGCGCCGGCTTTGCGGGCTACGGCTTCGCCACCGACGAGGACGTCACGGCCCTCGCGACCCGCGCCACGGCCAACGGCTGGGCGCTGGCGGTGCAGGCCAACGGCGACGCGGCCATCGACCAGTTCCTGCGCGCCCTGCGGGCCGCCACTCCGGCGCCGGGCAAGGGCCTGCGTCCCCTGCTGGCTGGCGCCCAGACGCTCCGCGACGATCAGCTCGACGCGCTCCAGGTACTGGGCGTCGGCGTGAGCCTGGCGCCCCAGCGCCTCGCCCTGTCCCGTCCGGTGCTGGTCGACGACACCCTCGGCACGGAGCGCACCGCGCACTTCGCCCCCGCGGCCGGCGTGCTCGCCCGCGGCCTGCCCCTGACCCTGCACACCGACCCGGCCCTGATCGAACCGGCGCCGCTGGCGGTGATGGCCGCCGCGCTGAAGCGCCCAGTCGGCGCGGACCAGCAGATCGCCGCCGTGGACGCCTTCAAGGCCCTGACCCTCACCGCCGCGCGGCAGATCGGCGAGGACAAGACCAAGGGCAGCGTGGTGGCCGGCAAGCTGGCGGATCTGGTGGTGCTCTCCGCCAATCCCCTCAAGACGCCGCCGGAACGCCTGGGCGACATCCAGGTGATCGGCACGGTGAAGGAGGGGGTGACGGTCTTCGGCGGCGCGGACGGCGGGGTGCCGATCACGCGCTGAGGCGGGAATGGATGCGACGCGGCCGACCGGTGACGGCGGGATCTTCGCGCAGGTACGGAAGCGGCGCGGACGGCCGCCAGCGGGGGGCTGGGGGGCGCAGCGCACCTGCCCGACCACCTGTGCGGGACGATGACCGCGATCGGTCGTCCCGACGCGGGCCCGGCCGGATCGTCCGTGCCGGACCCGGACGCTCAGTTGAGGCTGGACAGGAAATCCACCACCGCGTCGATGTTGCGCTCGCCCAGGCCGGTGACGGCGGCGGTCATGGGCGGGTAGATACGCTCGCCGGTCTGCTTGAGGTAGCGGGTCAGGCTGCGGCGCAGGTATTCCGGCTGCTGGCCGGCCAGGCGCGGGAAGGTCTCGCCGCCCTTGGCCTCGGGGCCGTGGCAGCGGGCGCAGTTCTGCTGGAAGAGGGTGCGCCCTTCGGCCGCGCGGGCGCCGGGCCGGGCAGAGGGGATCACCGTCTGGGCGGCGAAATAGACGGCGATGTCGGCCTTCTCCTCGGCGCTCAGCACCTTCATCAGGCCCTGCATGAAGGCATCCTTGCGCTTGCCGGAGAGGAAGGCCTCAATCTGGTTGAGCACGTAGGCCGGGTGCTGGCTGGCCAGGTTGGGTACTTCGGAATACTTGCTGTTGCCGGTCTCGCCGTGACAGTTGGCGCAGAAGAAGGAGGCCTTGCGCCCGGCATCCTCGGCCGCCTTGCGCTCGCCGGGCTTGCCACCGACGATGCGCTCCAGGTGATCCCGCGGGCTGGGCGGCAGGGTCTGGGCGCTGACCGATTGGGCGACGGTGCCCAGCAGCAGTCCCAGCGTGATCAGGCAGGCACGGGCGCCCCAGGACGCCGCGTTGACGGTGGACATGATGTCTCCTCGTTGGACGTGTCGGGACGGACGACCCTGTCCGCTCCGAGTGAAGCGGCATTGTAGTCGCGCCGCGGCCGTCCCGCACGGCATGCGCGGGACGATCCACTACAATTCCGGTTCCGTCCTGCCCCCATGTCACCGATGTCCGCTCCGCCTGCTCCGCCCTCCCGCCCCTGCGTCGCCATCGTCGGCGGCGGCCCTGCCGGCCTGATGGCGGCCGAGACCCTGGCCCGCGGCGGTGTGGCGGTGGAGGTCTTCGACGCCATGCCCTCGGTGGGGCGCAAGTTCCTGCTGGCCGGGCGCGGCGGGCTGAACATCACCCATTCCGAACCGCCGGAACGCTTCCTCACCCGCTACGGGGCCCGCCAGGGGCAGATCGCGCCGCTGCTCGACGCCTTCGGTCCGGAAGCGTTGCGGGCCTGGGTGGAGGCGCTGGGGATTGCCACCTTCACCGGCAGCTCGGGCCGCGTCTTTCCCGAGGGCATGAAGGCCGCGCCGCTGCTGCGGGCCTGGCTGCAGCGCCTGCGCGAGGCCGGCGTGCGGGTGCATGTGCGCCACCGCTGGACCGGCTGGGACGCGGACGGCGCCCTGCGCTTTGCCAC
>DAOQMM010000174.1:0-3184 GCA_035335645.1 Rhodocyclaceae bacterium
TCCCAGTTGCTGCCGTCCGGCGGGTTGTTGTCGTGGTTGTGGTCGCGGTGGTGGACGGTGAGTTCGCGCAGGTTGGCGACGGTGAATTCCCGCGCGCAGCGGCCGCAGATCCACGGGTAGAGCTTGAGGGCGCGGGCGCGGTAGCCTTCGGCGCGGGCGTCGGCGGCCTTGCGGGCCTCGGCGACGAGGCGGTCGAGTGTGTCGCTCATGGGGTGCTCCCGGTGACGCGTCGGGCCAGATCGGCGAGGGCTTCTTCCACCACGTCGCCGGCCCAGTCCAGATCGGCTTCGGCGACGATCAGCGGCGGGGCGAAGCGCAGCACGCTGTCGTGGGTGTCCTTGGTCATCAGGCCGCGGGCGAGCAGCCATTCGGCGGCGAGGCGGGCGTTGACCCGGCGGGTGTCCAGCTCCAGCCCGATGAGCAGGCCGCGGCCGCGCACCTCGCGGATGAGGGGGTTGGCGATGCGCTGCAGGCGGGCCAGGAAGCGGGCGCCGAGGGTGGCGGCCCGTTCGGCGAGGTGTTCGTCCGCGAGCAGGGCCAGGGCTTCGTCGGCGACGGCGCTGGAGAGGGGGTTGCCGCCGAAGGTGGAGCCATGGTCGCCGGGCTGGAAGACCTGCATCACCGCGTCGTCGGCCACGAAGGCGGCCACCGGCAGGAGACCGCCGCCGAGGGCCTTGCCGAGGATCACGCCGTCGGGGCGCACGCCTTCGTGCTCGCAGGCGAGGAGGCGGCCAGTGCGGCCGAGGCCGGTCTGCACTTCGTCGGCGATGAGCAGGACGTTCGCCTGGCGGCACAGATCGGCGCAGCGGGCGAGCCAGCCGGCCGGCGGGATGCGGATGCCGCCTTCGCCCTGGATGGGTTCGAAGAGGAAGGCGGCGGTGTGGGGCGTGAGGGCGGCGGCGAGGGCGTCGGCGTCGCCGAAGGGGATGCGCCGGAAGCCCGGCGTGAAGGGGCCGAAGCCGTCCCGGTACTGGTCTTCGGACGAGAAGCCGACGATGGTGGTGGAGCGGCCGTGGAAGTTGCCGTCGCAGACGATGATCTCGGCCTGGTCGGCGGGCACGCCCTTGACGGTGTAGGCCCACTTGCGGGCGGCCTTGAGGGCGGTCTCGACGGCTTCCAGGCCGGTGTTGACGGGCAGGGCGCGGTCGTAGCCGAGGCTGGCGGTGAGGCGCTCCAGCATCTGCGGCAGGCGGTCGTTGGAGTAGGCGCGGGAGGTCAGCGCCAGGCGGCCGGCCTGCTCGGTGAGGGCGCGCACCAGGCGCGGGTGGCTGTGGCCGAAGCTCACCGCCGAGTAGGCGCTCATCATGTCCAGGTAGCGGCGGCCTTCCACGTCCCACAGCCAGGCGCCTTCACCGCGACTGAAGACCACCGGCAGGGGCGCGTAGTTGCGCGCGCCGTGGCGGGCTTCCTGGGCCCGCAGGCGGGCGGTGGTGGGGCCCAGGGCGGCGGCGGCGAACTCGGCCACCCAGCGGGCGCCATCGCCGTGGCGGTCGCGCTCGGGCACGTATTCCACGATCTCCAGGGCGGCCAGATCGTCGCAGCTGCGCAGGCGGTGCAGGGCGTCGGCCAGATCCTGCGGGTCGAGGCCGTCGGGCACCTGGCAGGTGGTGGCGGGCAGGCGGGCGCAGTCCATGGCGTCCAGATCCACCGACACGCCGAAGCCGGCGGTGCCGTCACGGACGATGGCGAGGGCTTCGTCGAGCACCGCGGCGAGGCCGCGGGCGCGCACTTCGGGCATGTAGAAGATTTTGACGCCGCGGCTTTCGAGGAAGGCTTTCTCTTCGGGCTCCCAGGAGCGCACGCCGATGTACACCAGCTTGGCCGGGTCCAGGTTCGGGCCGGCGATGTCGGTCATCTCTTCGGCGCCCACGCCCAGCAGGGCGGCGATGGGCATGCCGTGGATGTTGCCGCTGTGGGTGGTGGCGGGGGTGTGGGCGTCGAGGTGGGCGTCGATCCACAGCAGGCCGAGGGTGCCGCGGGGGGCGAGGCTGCGCGCCACGCCGCGCCAGGTGCCGGCGCCGATGACGTGGTCGCCGCCGAGGACCAGCGGAATCGCGCCGGTGTCGTGGATGGCGGCCACTTCGTCGGCGAGGTCGTTGAGGAGGGCGCCGACGCCGACCATGCGTTCCCGCATGGGCGGAAAGGGCGGCTTGGGCGCGGAGGGTTCCATCAGGGTCTGCCAGGTGGCGGGGATGCCGACGCGGCGCAGGCGCTGTTCGAAGCCGCCGTCGCGCAGCACGCGGGGGCCGGCGGCGGGACCGAAGATGGGGGCGCCGAGGCAGGACCCGACGCCGACGATGCGGACCGGGCGCGGAGGAGCGAGGGGGGCGTTCATGGCACGTCTCTCTGGGGGCAGGCCGACAACCCTTTCAGGCTTGGAGCGTCGGCAGGGCGGCTTTGTTCTGGGGAAGGCGGGCGGCGGCGTGACGGAATGGGCAGTCGACGGGGCCGGATTGCCCCGGCCTCAGTGGTAATGCTGCCAGAGCGCGAGGGCGCCGCCGCCGGCCAGCAGCACGCCGGCGATGCCCAGGAGCACGCTCAGGCGGCGGTTGCTGGCGCTGAGGCGGGCGATCTCGGCGCGGGCGAGCTCGTCGTGGGGCGCCGCCAGGGCGCGATGCACCAGGCGCGGCAGCTGGGGCAGCATGGCGGCCCAGGCGGGGGCTTCGTCCTTGACGTGGCGGAGCAGGCCGCGCCAGCCGATCTGGTCGTTCATCCAGCGCTCGAGGAAGGGCTTGGCGGTCTTCCACAGGTCCAGGTCCGGGTCGAGCTGACGGCCCAGGCCCTCGATGTTGAGCAGGGTCTTCTGCAGCAGGACGAGCTGGGGCTGCACTTCCATCTCGAAGCGGCGGGCGGTCTGGAACAGGCGCAGCAGGGTCTTGCCGAAGGAGATTTCCTTGAGCGGCCGGTCGAAGATGGGTTCGCAGACGGCGCGGATGGCGCCTTCGAATTCGTCCACGCGGGTGTGGGGTGGCACCCAGCCGGCCTCGATGTGGGCCAGGGCGACGCGCCGGTAGTCGCGCTGGAAGAAGGCCAGGAAGTTGGTGGCCAGGTAGTTCTTGTCCACGTCGTTGAGGGTGCCGATGATGCCGAAATCCAGGGCGATGTAACGCCCGCGGGTGGGCCCTTCGGTGGCGACGAAGATGTTGCCGGGGTGCATGTCGGCGTGGAAGAAGCCGTCGCGGAA
>DAOQMM010000175.1:0-3176 GCA_035335645.1 Rhodocyclaceae bacterium
CTGCGGCCAGCAACCAGGGGCCGCCGTAGAGGGGTACCGAAATGAGGGCAGGGCGGACATAAGGGAAGACGCCGTTCAACCGGCGATGCAGTGCCGCAACAGCTTCTGGCTGATAGAACGGCGAGCCCAGCTGAACGTGCAGGCGGCCTCCCGGCATCAGACGGTCGGCACACGCGTTCAGGAAGGGCGGGGCGTGGAGGTGGGCGCACGCGGGATCGTCGCTTGCGGTGAGATCGAACAGAATGAGGTCGAAGCGTTCTCCGCATTGTCGGGACGCCTCAAGCGTTTCGCCCGCATCGCCGAGGCGCAGGGTCACGCGGGGGTTGTCCAGAGCACCGGCGGACACGGTCGGAAGCGCTTCGCGCACCCGGGCGACGACGCGCTCGTCCAGCTCTGCAATCACGATGGCGTCGATGCATGGATGCTTCAGCAACTCGCGGGCGGTGCCGCCGTCACCCCCGCCCAGAATGAGGGCGCGACGAGGTGATGTGTGTTCGAGCGCGACGTGATGCGCGAGACTTTCATGGATCATGAATTCGTCGGCCGTGCTGACCATTGCATCCCCGTCGAGGCAGTACAACTCGCCAAAGCGAGCCGTGTGCTCCGTGCGGATAGTCTGCCAGCGTGAATGTAGCTCGACGGATTCAGCGGTTCGCTCCACCTCCAGCCGGACCCCGTCGCCCAATGGAATCAGTAGGTGCTGGAGGCTCTGTTTCACGTGAAACACTCCTAGATCCGAAAGGTGTCGAGCGCAAATCGAACAATCAGTACGCACGCGACGAGCAGAAAAGCACGACGAACGAAGGGCGCACCATGCCGCAAGGCGAGACCGGAGCCCAGCTGCGCGCCGCACAGATTGCACAAGGCCATGACGGCCGCCACGCGCCACAGCACCTCGCCATGGGAGACAAAGAAACCGATGGCTGCCACATTCGTCACCATGTTGACGATCTTGGCCGCTACCGATGCACGAAGGAAGTCCCAGTTCAATGCGCGGACGAACAGGAAGATTAGAAAGCTCCCTGTCCCAGGCCCAAAAAAACCGTCGTAGAAACCGACGCCCGCGCCGATGAACACTGCCCGACGCCAAGGATCAGACGGCGACGCACTTGTATCCGGCCTCACCCCAAAATCCTTCCTGACGAACGTGTAGAGCGCGACCGCAATGAGTAGCGCCAGCATCACGGGACGCAAGGCCGCCGGTGGAAAATAGGCGACGGCACGGGCACCGATCCAGGACCCCGCACCAGCGGCCAATGCGGCAGGAGCAACGACCTTCCACGGGACGGCAATTCGCCGGGCATAGCGCCACGCCGCACTGCTCGTACCTACGACGCTGGCCAACTTGTTGGTACCGAACAGGGTCGCCGTCCCCTGGGTCGGAAAGGTCGTGAACAGTAGCGGAATCTGGATCAAGCCGCCTCCACCGACCACTGCATCGACGCAGCCCGCAAAGAAGGCGCCCAGGCCCAGAATCAGATAGGTCGCATCCATTCCGCGTGTTTCACGTGAAACAGCTGCCTAGCGCAATGCGCCGCGCGCCGCCAGAACCGCATCAATTTCGCTGAGCGCGCGCAATCCCTCCATGGGCAACTCCACGCCCCGGCCTGGCACCTCCGGTTCGGTGGGATTGATACGCACGAGGGGCACACCCATGGATTCACTGAACCAGCGCACCGTCGCTACGTGAGAGCCCGCCCCGATCTCCACCACGACGGGCCGATCCACAACCGCCAACCATTGCTCAAGACGAACCCTTTGGGACTGCGTCCGTTGGGGCAACCACGCCCAATCTCCGAACATCAGCACATTCGGCCGGAGCAGATCTCCGCAGACCGAGCAGCGCGGCAACGGAGACAGCAACCTGCAGCCGACCTCATCCACCTCCGGCGACCACCCTTCTGCGGAGAGAATCCGGCCATCGCAACCCTGCACGCACTGGAGGTGATGAATGGACCCATGCACCTCACACACCTGGTTCGAATCAAAACCCGCACGCTGGAACTGTCCATCCACATTCGACGTAAACACGAAGGCCCCCCGCGGCAAACGCAGCCCCCACCGCTTCAGCACAGCAAATCCGGCATGAGGAATTGTCCGTCGATACAGATTGAGCCGATGGCCGTAGAATCCCCAGGCACGTTCCGGAGCATCCCGGAACGCATCCGGGCACGCGATCTCCTCGAAGGCAATCCGTGCTTCGGCCAAGGCCGGATAGGCCCGCCAGAACCCCTGATTACCCCGAAAATCCGGCAATCCCGAATCGACCCCCATTCCAGCCCCGGCCGCGATGATCAGACCATCGGCCTGCGCGATCAGGTCGGCCGCAGCCTCGAAGAGGGCCTGGGTCATCGTTGCGCCACCAGGAACACACGTCGGAACGGAAACAGCGTGCGCCCCTGTTCATCCTTCGGATAGGCCACCGCCAGGCGGGCGCCCAGTTGAGCCAGAAATGCCTCACGTTCCAGATCCGACATCGGTGCGAGATAGGGCACCAGCGTCGTTCCGCGCAACCAGTCGAGTACGGGCGCAGCCCCCGACAGCGCCTGCCAATACGTGGTCTCCCATACGGTCACAGTCTGAGCCCATGGGGACAGCACCCTGAAATAGGCGTCCATCTCCAGGATGGCTCCCATCCTGCCCCGACCCACCCGCTCACGCCACGCGTCAGATTCGGCCAGCTCGCAGATCAATCGGTGGGACGGCGCAGCGAAGTTGCCAGGCATCTGCACGGCCAGCACCCCACCTTGGGCGACGGCGCCCATCAGCCGGGGAAACAGGTGTTGATGTTCGCCCACCCAATGCAAGGCTGCATTGGAAAACACCAGATCGACGGGCGCATCCGGCTGCCAGTCCTCCACCGCGGCAAGCTCGAACTGCGCGGACGGCAGCGCCTGTCGGGCTCGTGCCAGCATCTCGGGCGAATTGTCCACACCCCGGAGTTCGGCATCCGGCCAGCGCGCCTGGAGCAGACGCGTCACATTGCCCGCGCCACACCCCAGATCGACGATCCGTGCCGGAGAGGCCAGCGTCACCCGCCCGAGCAGATCGACCGCCGGGCGCAGACGTTCATCGGAAAACTGCAGATATCGCTCCGGTTCCCAGGCCATGGTGCCTCCCCCATTGAAGCGCCCATTGTCGCCGAAGCCGGAGACGCCCCACAATCGGGACGACTG
>DAOQMM010000176.1:0-3169 GCA_035335645.1 Rhodocyclaceae bacterium
ACGCGAATCCTCGTCCGGTCCCCATCGTCTAGAGGCCTAGGACACCGCCCTTTCACGGCGATAACCGGGGTTCGAATCCCCGTGGGGACGCCAGCCGATCCGGCTGAATTCATCTCATTTTCCTGTTTTGCAGTGCAATGTACGGATCTTGTGCGTGGCATTTTGCCGCGCCACGTCGCTCGACTGTCGGTAAATTTTACACTTTCCTGTCGGCAGTCTTGCGCGAAAATTTAACGCCTTGAAAAACTTTGCTTTATTCATTTGGCCTGAAATTTGCTAGATCTCGCCGAGGAAGTCTTGGCATCCGGGGCTTCGAGCGACTTGCACGGCTTCGTGACTTATTGCCGGTTTGGGGCGGCTCGAGAGTGGCGTTCCGGATGTCCGATGTTTGGCGGTTTTTGTGATTCAAAGCCTGATTTTGGCAAAAATGAGCCATTTGAACGGTCATTTTGAGCCGTTCAAGCATTTTTCGGGCAGGGCAGTGCTGTTTAGTAGGGCAAGCAGGGGACGGTGCGATGTATTGCAAGCAATGTTTCCTGTGAAATAATGTTAATCGAATCGTCCGCACCGAATTCGATGCGGTCGCCGACAGCGATACGTCGGAGCGGATGCCGGAAGTGTCGGCGTGGAAATCAATGCAGCCTGGGCACGGCGACAGCCGGAACGGGCGGGGGTGAAGGGGAATGTTTTCGCTGGCGCTTTTCCTGCTGGGTACCGTGGTGTCGGCCGTTGCGATACGCTACGGTATTGTTGCGGCACACCATTTTGGGGTCGTCGATAAGCCAGGGGGGCATAAGGCCCATGACACGGTGACGCCCTTCGTGGGTGGCATCGGTGTCGTGTGTGCGTTCATGTGTGCCGTCGGGGTGGTGGCCTCAGGCAGCAACGGATTTCCCTTTCGTTTGGATGCTATGGCGGCTGGTGTGCTGATCATGTTCATCACCGGCTTTGCCGACGATTTGCTGAACCTGCACTACCGCATCCGCTTGTGCATCCAGGCCATGGTCGGCGTGATCATGATTTTCGGGGGAGGTGTGGTGCTCCGCGACTTCGGGCACCTCGGCTCCGCAAGCGTGGTGTCTCTGGGGTATGTGGGGATTCCCTTGACGTTGATCGCCACCATCGGCGCCATCAACGCCCTCAACATGATTGATGGCATCGACGGGTTGTCCGGTTCCATCTCGCTGGTCAGTCTGGTGCTCATTGCGCTGGCGCTTCACCATTCGGGCAATATCGCGTACTTCTCACTGGTGATGATCATTGCCGGTGGCGTGGCTGGTTTTCTCATCTACAACCTGCGCTATCCCGGGCATCGTCGGGCACGCTGCTTCCTTGGTGACAACGGCAGCATGGTGCTGGGCTATGCTTTTGCTTGGCTGCTCTCTGACCTGTGCCAGGAAACAAAGGGCGTGAGGGTCATCACCCCCGTGACCACTCTGTGGTTGTTTGCAGTACCCCTCATTGATACTTTATGCGTCATGATGCGCCGGGTGTGGATGGGCGGCTCTCCCTTCCGCGCGGATCGCTACCATCTTCATCACCTGTTTCAGCGCGCCGGCTTCCGGGTGCAGGACACGGTATTCATCCTGGCGTCGGTGCAGCTCTTCTTCGGTGCGGTCGGGCTTGCCGGCATGTATGCCGGAATCTCCGAGATCGTGATGCTCGCCGCGTTTGGCGTGTTGTTCGGGCTGTGCTTCCTGGTGATCCTGCGCCCCTGGCGGTTTGTGCCGGCGCTGCGCCGTGTGCACCGGCTGTTGGGCCTCACCTCGGTGCAGGCGGTGGGCGTCTATGTGGGGGGACTCACCGAAACGGGGCTGATGACCTTCTCCAAAGCACTCAAGCGAGACTTCGCCAACCTGTATGATTTCCAGTTTTCGGTTTATCGCCAGCTGGACGACATCACCGAAGAAGAGCGCAGTTTTGGCGTCGTGGAGCTGCTCACCGAGGACAAGGCACTGATTCCGCTGCAGATTGGCCACATCAAGGGCACCCTCAAGCGCGAATTCCAGGGCTCGGAAGGCTTGGTCGTGCGGGAATTCGTTGCGCGGAACGCCGGGAACGACCGCCGTTCCGCTGAAAAAGGCCGTCCCGCCGAGCGGCGCAGCCGTGATCGGCGCTCTCAGCGCAAGCCTCAGGCGCTCCTTCGGACTGTCTGTGAAGCGGGAGACGTCAACCTGCTGTCCATCAGCAAGGGTTGAAGGGAGGACTCCGTTTTGTATCAACGCATACTCGTGGTGTGCACGGGCAATATCTGTCGCAGCCCCATGGGGGAATACCTGCTGCGCAGCCGGCTTGCTGAAGCGGGCAAGGCGGGCGAGATCCGTTCCGCGGGAGTGGGCGCCCTCGTCGGCGAGCCCGCCGAACCCGAGGCCATTGAGCGCATGCAGGCGCTCGGCATCGATCTTTCACCCCATCGTGCGCAACAGGCCAGCGTGGCCCTGTGTCGGTGGGCCGAACTGGTGCTGGTGATGGAGCCGCACCACCGGGAGGCCCTCGGCGACATCGATCCGACCGTGCGGGGCAAGACCTTTCTGCTTGGCTACTGGGGCAAGTTCGAGATCCCCGATCCCTATCGCCGTTCCGCTGCTGCGTGGGACGAAGCCGCCGCGCTGATCGACACAGGGATCGGTCAGTGGGTTGCCCGGCTCTAGGCCCCCGCCCTCAGACAATTGTGTCCCGAGTGTGTCGTGTGTCCTAGGAGCTTCATGACTGTCATATATCATTCAGGCACGGATCAAACACACGTTATCAAGGACTTCATGAACATCAGACCTGAAGGGGTGAGAGCACCTATTTGTCACCCAACGACGCGTATCAGAACATGTCTGCTGGTGATGCTGTGCGCTGGATTGGGGGCTTGCGCGCTTGTCCCCGGTGACAAAGCCTACGGCCTGCGCGATCACCAGTCGGCCGTCAAATTGCCGGTGCGCCAGGAGCCCGCCGCCGAGCCGGTGCCCGACAACGTCACCATCAAGCCGATCACTGCCGAGCTGATCATCGAGCAGATGAAGCAGTCCGCCGCCGAGCGGCCGGCGGCCAACGCCTCCCAGATGAACGGACGTTCCGGTGTCGGCCCCATGCCCGCCTCGCCCGACTATAAAGTGGGTCCGGGCGACGTGCTGACCGTTGTCGTGTGGGATCACCCCGAACTCACCACCCCGGCCGGCCA
>DAOQMM010000177.1:0-3159 GCA_035335645.1 Rhodocyclaceae bacterium
TCGAAGGCGCCAGCCTGCAGATCCACCCCGGCTGGAAGGTCGGCCTCACCGGCGCCAACGGCTGCGGCAAATCGAGCCTGTTCGGCCTGCTGCGCGGCGAGCTGCACCCGGACGCCGGCGACCTGGAGCTGCCCGCCGCCTGGGTGATTGCCCACGTGGCCCAGGAGACGCCCGCCCTGCCGCGCCCGGCCATCGAGTACGTGCTCGACGGCGACGCCGAGCTGCGCCGCATCGAAACCGCCCTGACCGCCGCCGAGGCTGCCCACCAGGGTGAGGAGATCGGCCATCTCCACGGCCGCCTGCAGGAGATCGGCGGTTACGCCGCCCGCGCCCGCGCTGCCGCATTGATGGACGGTCTGGGCTTCGGCAGCGCCGACCTGGAGCGGCCGGTGGCGGATTTCTCCGGCGGCTGGCGCATGCGCCTCAACCTCGCCCAGGCCCTGATGTGCCGCTCCGACCTGCTGCTGCTGGACGAGCCCACCAACCACCTGGACCTGGACGCGGTGATCTGGCTGGAGCAGTGGCTGACGGACTACCGCGGCACGCTGATCCTCATCTCCCACGACCGGGACTTCCTCGATGCGGTGGTGAATCAGATCGCCCACATCGAGGGCCAGCGCCTCACCCTCTACGCCGGCGGCTACTCGGATTTCGAGCGCCAGCGCGCCGAGCGCCTGTCCCAGCAGCAGGCCCTCTTCGACAAGCAGCAGCGCGAGCGCGCCCACCTGCAGAAGTACGTGGACCGCTTCCGCGCCAAGGCCACCAAGGCGCGCCAGGCCCAGAGCCGCATCAAGGCCCTGGAGCGCATGGAGCTGATCTCCGCGGCCCACGTGGATACGCCCTTCAGCTTCAGCTTCCGGGCCTGTGGCGCGGCACCCGATCCGCTGCTGCAGATCGAGGACGCCGCCGCCGGCTATGGCGCGGCGCCGCTGCTCGCGGACATGTCGCTGACGATCCGGCCGGGCGAGCGCATTGGCCTGCTGGGACGCAACGGCGCCGGCAAATCCACCCTCATCAAGCTGCTGTCGGGCGAGCTGGCGCCCCTCACCGGGGTGCGCCGCGAAGGCAAGGGCCTGGCCCTGGGCTACTTCGCCCAGCACGCCCTGGAGCGCCTGCGCCCGGACGAGTCGCCGCTCCAGCACATGCTGCGCGCCGACCCCCAGACCCGCGAGCAGGAGCTGCGCGACTACCTGGGCGGCTTCGACTTCCGCGGCGATGGCACGAGCAGCGCCGGGGCCGGGGCGACCACGCCCTGCGGGCCCTTCTCCGGCGGCGAGAAATCGCGCCTCGCCCTGGCCCTGCTGATCTGGGGCCGACCCAACCTGCTGCTGCTGGACGAACCCACCAACCACCTGGACCTGGAGATGCGCCACGCCCTGACCCTGGCGCTCCAGGACTACGAGGGCGGCATGGTAATCGTGTCCCACGACCGGGCCCTGCTGCGCGCCACCTGCGACCGCTTCCTGCTGGTGGATGGCGGTCGCCTGACGCCCTTCGACGGTGACCTGGACGACTACAAGGCCTGGCTCGCCCAGCGCCGCAGCGCCGACGCGGCCGCCGCCCAATGTCCCGACCGGGCCGCCGACAAGGCCAGCCGCAAGGCCGAGCGGGAAGCCGCCGCTGCCGACCGTCAGGCCCGCCTCGCCGCCCGCCGGCCGCTGCTGAAAGAACTCGAACGCCTGGAAAAGCAGCTCACGCCGTGGACCGCCGAAAAGGCGAGCCTCGACGAACGCCTTGCCGACCCGGCGCTGTACACCGGCCCGGACGCGGGCGAGGTGCCTAAGCTGATCAAGCGCCAGGCCGAGCTGGCCGACAGGCTCGACGCCGCCGAGCTGCGCTGGCTGGAGCTCCACGAGGCGCTGGAAGCGATTCCGGCGGATTGACGCGCCCGGCGCCCGCCTCGTTCCCGTCTCCACCGCCCTGGCCCGCGCGGGCGCGTCCGGGGTGTGCAGGTGGCCGGCGCCGCGCGCCGCCTGCCACAGACTTCCTCAAGGCGTCTCCGTGTCTTTGCTAGAATCGCGGCTTCGAAATCAACCGTCGTACTCTGGAGTCCACGCCGTGCAACTCGTCTGTCTCGACCTCGAAGGTGTCCTCGTCCCCGAAATCTGGATCGAATTCGCGGAGCGCACCGGCATTCCCGAACTGCGTCGCACCACCCGCGACGAGCCGGACTACGACAAACTCATGAAGTACCGCCTGGATCTGCTCAAGCAGCACAAGCTGGGTCTGCCGGACATCCAGAAGGTCATCTCCGAGATGGGCCCCGAGCCCGGTGCCAAGGACTTCCTCGACGCCCTGCGCCAGGATTTCCAGGTGATCATCCTGTCCGACACCTTCTACGAATTTGCCATGCCGCTGATGCAGCAGCTGGGCATGCCGACCCTGTTCTGCCACAAGCTGGAGGCGAACGCCGAGGGTTACCTGGTGAACTACCACCTGCGCATGGCCAACCAGAAGAAGGAAGCGGTGCAGCGCTTCAAGGAAATCAACTTCAAGGTCATCGCCGCCGGCGATTCCTACAACGACACCGCGATGCTCAAGGAAGCCCACGCCGGCATCCTCTTCCGCGCCCCGGACAACGTCATCGCCGAGTTTCCCCAGTTCCCCGTGGAGCGCGAGTACAGCGGCCTGATGGCCCAGATCCGCGCCGCCTCCGCCCGCATCTGACCCTTCTGCAGCGCCGCCTCGCGCCCGGCGCGGGGGGCGCGAGACCATCATGCACCGCGAACGCTTCTACACCCTGTCCGCCTCCTGCCCCGACCGCACCGGCATCGTCGCCAAGGTTTCGGGCTTCATCGCCCAGCACAAGGGCTGGATCCTCGAGACCGCCCTCCACGCCGAACCGGCGACGGACGCCGAGCACCGCGGACGCTACTTCATGCGCATCGAGATCCGCGCGGATTCGCTGCCCTTCATGCTCACCGAGTTCCGCGAGCGCTTCGCGCCCATCGCCGAAGAATTGCAGATGGACTGGAAGATCACCGATTCGGCGGTCAAGAAGCGCGTGGTGATCATGGTCTCCAAGCAGGAGCACTGCCTCTACGACCTGCTCGCCCGCTGGCAGTCGAAGGAGCTGGACATCGAGATCCCCTGCGTGATCTCCAACCACGACACCTTCCGCGGCTTCGTGGAATGGCACGGCATCCCCTTCCACCACGT
>DAOQMM010000178.1:0-1767 GCA_035335645.1 Rhodocyclaceae bacterium
CGGGGCCGGCCACGCAGACGAGGCGACCTTCGTCCAGCAAGGGGCGGATCAGCGCCAGCCGGCCGAGGGCCACGCCCTGGCCGGCGAGGGCCGCCTGGATCACCTGGTCGTACTGGTTGAAGTGCAGCACGCCCTTGGGCCGTGGGGCGGCGCGGCCCTGGGCGGAGAGCCAGGTGCTCCACTGCAGCCAGGGGCGGCCGGGGTCGTCGAATTCCAGCAGGTTGACGCCCGCCAGGGCCCCGTCGTCCGCCAGATCCACCCCCGCCAGGCCGGCGTGGGCCACCGGCACCACGGTCTCGCCGAACAGGCGCTCGGCGCCGTCCGGCACGGCGTCGTCGGGGGCGTAGCGGATGGCCAGGTCGATGCCCTCGTGGCGCAGGTCGGCGATGCGGTTGACCGCCGAGACGCGCAGGTCCACGCCGGGGTGCAGGGCCTGGAAGCGGCTCAGGCGCGGCAGCAGCCACAGGCCGGCGATGCCGATGCAGGCGCTCACCGTGACCGGGCGCAGGGCCCCGGCGGCGCGCAGGTCGCCCAGCACGTCCTGCAGCTGCTGAAAGGCGCCGTCGGCGCTGCGGAACAGGCGCTCGCCCTCGGGGGTGAAGGCGATGGAACGATGCCCGCGCACGAAGAGCTTGAGGCCCAGGTGGTCCTCCAGGGCGTGGATCTGGCGGCTCACCGCCGACTGGGTGAGGCACAGGTCGGCGGCGGCGACGGTGATGCTCATGCGCCGCCCGACGGCGACGAAGCCGCGCACCAGGTCGAGGGAGGGCAGACGGAGGAGGCTCAGGGGCATTCCCATGGCGCATGCGAAGGGACGGAAAAGTCGATTGAACCACAGGCCGCGGGCGCGTGTAATGGGCGGGACGCTGCCGCGCCCGGCGCGCAGCCCGTCGCCCGCCCCGCTTCTTCATTCCGACAAGGATCTGCGATGACGCCTCCCAACCGCCCGTCCCAGCACGCGCTGGCCGACACCTTCCGCGCCCTCCACGCCGACCCCGCCGGCTTCCTCATCCCCAACCCGTGGGACGCGGGCACCGCGCGCCTGCTGGCGCATCTGGGCTTTCGCGCGCTGGCCAGCACCAGCGCCGGGTTCTCCTTCGGCCGCGGCCATGCGGACCGCTCGGTGCCCCGCGGCCCCCTGCTGGCGCACCTGGTGGAGCTCACCGCGGCCACCGCCCTGCCCGTCAGCGCCGATCTGGAGAACGGCTTCGGCGACGCCCCGTCCACGGTGGCCGAGACCATCCGCCTGGCCGCCGCGGCGGGCGTGGTGGGCGGCTCCATCGAAGACGCCACGGGCCGCGCGGACGCCCCGCTGTACGACATCCCCTTCGCCGCGGAGCGCATCCGCGCCGCCGTGGAGGCGGCCCGCGCCCTGCCCTTCCCCTTCACCCTCACCGCCCGCGCGGAGAACTTCTTCATCGGTCGCGGCGACCTCGCCGACACCATCCGCCGCCTGCAGGCCTACCAGGAGGCCGGCGCCGACGTGCTGTTCGCCCCCGGCATCAGCCGCACGGAGGACATCGCCACCCTGCTGCGGGAGGTGGACCGGCCGGTGAACGTGCTGCTCGGCGCGCCGGGCATGAGCGTGGACGCGCCGACCCTCTTCGCCATGGGGGTGCGCCGGGTCAGCGTGGGCGGTTCCCTGGCGCGGGCGGCGCTGGGGGCCTTCCTGCGCGCCGCCACCGAGCTGCGCGACCGGGGCACCACGGACTACACCCGCGACGCGGTGAGCGGCAAGGAGCTGAACCGGCTGTTCGGCTGAGGCAG
>DAOQMM010000178.1:1867-2990 GCA_035335645.1 Rhodocyclaceae bacterium
GCGGCGCGGGCGCCTAATCCGCCGCGGCTTCTTCCTGGGCGCTGTCGTCCCAGCGTTCCGAGCGCAGGGCGCGGGCCACGGCCATCGCGCGGGCTTCCAGCAGGGCCTGGGCGGCAGCCTCCGGATCGTCGGCGTGGTCCTCCTGCAGCGCCGCGGGGTCGATGCCGCGGCAGGCCTCCAGGGCCGTGGCGAGCAGGCGCGCCTTGGGATAAGGCCGCGTGGCGCGGCCGGGGAAGGCGTGGAAGTCGCAGGCGCACAGGGTCATCAGGCGGGCGAAGCGCTCCGGCTGGCCGAAGGCGTCCACCCGCTCCAGCAGCGCGGCGATGGAGCCGGCGCGCATCTCGGCGGCCCGGTGCACCCGCTCCACCTCCCGCAGGGCCAGCAGGGCCAGCTCGCGGACCTCGGCGGTCACGCCGAAGCGCGCGCACACCGCCTCCACCCGCGGCGCGCCCCGCTCCATGTGGCGGTAGTGGGACGGCAGGTGCTCGGGCGGCGAATCGGCCTTGCCCAGGTTGTAGAGCAGCGCCGCAAAGCGCACCGCCAGCGGCGCATGCTGGCGCGCCACGGCGTCCACCACGCGCAGCTGGTGCTCGCCGATGTCCACGGTGGGCGGATCGTCGGCGCTCTGGGGCACGCCGAAGAGGGCGTCCAGCTCCGGCAGCAGGTAGCGCAGCGCGCCGGTCTCCCGCAAGACCCACAGCATCTTCGACGGCGCGTCGCGCATCAGCCCCGCCGCAAAATCCGGCCAGATCCACGCCGGATTCATGTCCAGCAGCTCCCCCGCCGCCACCTGCCGGGCCATCAGGGCGCGCATCTCCGCGTCCACCTCCCCCGTCGGCCCCGCCGCAGCCGCCGCCACGCGCACGAGGATCTCCCCCGGCGAGGTGACGATGCGGGCGAGGGGATTGCGGTAGAGGGAATCGGACATGGCGAAGGCTGTGATGGGTGGAAGGACGACAAAAGCGACCCGCGTGTGGGGTTCGCGACGCCCGCAAAAACACCCCCGCGACAGCCGCAAAGGCCCGCAGCACGTGGGATGTCGGGCCACGGGCGGGCGCGACGACGACGACGGTCGGGAGGGTTACAGCAAGATGAATGCCGGGTGGCCGGGCGTCACCGCGGG
>DAOQMM010000179.1:0-2932 GCA_035335645.1 Rhodocyclaceae bacterium
GGCCTCGTCGCCCGCGGCGGCCACCGATCCGCAGGCGCGGCTGGCGGCGGCTGCGCAGGCGGCCCAGGCGGCGCTGCAGAAGGGGCCGCGGGACATTGCGCTGGCCGGGCAGGGCGTGCTCAAGCTGCCGGAGGGCTTCGGCTTCATCCCCGCCGGGCCGGCGGGGGAATTCCTGAAGGCGCAGGGCTCCCGCGTGGGGCCGGACTTTCAGGGTCTGGTGGTGGGCGATGCGATCGACGGCTTTGTGGTGGTGCGCTTCGAGGACGCGGGCTACGTGAAGGACGAGGAGGCCCGCGAGTGGGACGCGGCGAAGCTGCTGGACAACCTGAAGTCCGGCACCGAGGCAGCCAACGAGGACCGCCGCAAGCTGGGCATGCCGGAGTTCAGCGTGCAGGGCTGGGTGGAGGCGCCCCGCTACGACGAGGCGAACCACCGCCTGGTGTGGTCGGCCTCTACCCGCGAGAAGAACGGGGCCGCGAGCGACGGGGACGGGGTGAACTACAACACTTATGTGCTGGGCCGGGAGGGTTACTTCTCCATGAACCTGGTGACCAGCCTGGCGACCGTGGAGCAGCAGAAGCCGGTGGCCCAGCAGCTGCTGGCGGCCTTGTCCTTTGACGAAGGCAAGCGCTACGCGGACTTCAACTCCTCCACCGACAAGGTGGCGGAATACGGTCTGGCGGCGCTGGTGGGGGGCATCGCGGCGAAGAAGCTGGGCCTGCTGGCGACGCTGGGGGTGTTCCTGGCCAAGTTCTGGAAGGTGGCGGCGCTGGCGGTGGTGGGCGCCGGCGCCGGGCTGCGCAAGCTCTTCGGGCGCAAGGACGGGCAGGCGTGAAGCTGCTCCTGCTGCTGCTCTCGGGGCTGAAGTTCGGCAAGCTGCTCACCACCGGCGGCACCATGCTGCTGTCGGTCGCGGTGTATGCCTTCGTGTGGGGCTGGCGCTACGCGGTGGGCTTCGTGGTGCTGCTGTTCTGCCATGAGATGGGCCATTACATCGCGGCGCGCCAGCGCGGGCTGCACGTGGGCGTGCCGACCTTCATCCCCTTCGTGGGGGCGTGGATCGACCTGAAGGAGCAGCCCATGAACGCGGAGACCGAGGCCTATGTGGCGATGGCCGGGCCGCTGGCGGGCACGCTGGCTTCGGTGGCGTGCTACTTCCTGGCCCGCTCGGAGGGGAGTGACCTGCTGCTGGCGATCAGCTATTCGGGCTTCTTCCTGAATCTCTTCAACCTGATCCCGGTGCCGCCCCTGGACGGCGGGCGCATGACCGGCGTGGTGTCGCGGCGCTTCTGGCTGCTGGGAGCGCCGGTGCTGGTGGGCCTGTTCCTGTGGCGGCCGAGCCCGATGCTGATCCTCGTGGCGATCCTCGCCGCGCCCCACATGCTCCGGGCCTTCCGCGGCGAAGGGGGCGAGGCGCCGGGCTATTACGACACGCCGGCAGGCAAGCGCTTCGAGTACGCGCTGCTTTACCTGGGCCTGCTGGCCTATCTGGCGGTGATGAGCTACGAGGTGCACGAGATGCTGGGCGCGGCGCGCGGCGGCCTGTGAGGACGACGGCGCATCGGCATGGGGCGGCACGCGGGGCGCGGCCCTGAGACGCGGCCCGGAGCGGGACAGCACGGGGTGCGCGGGAAGGACCGCGCGGGGGCCGCGACCTTCCCACGGGCGGGCCGTTCCCTCCCCCACAGGTCTGAAATCGACCTGCCGGGCGACGTCACCGAAAATTCTTTTCGCATGAGGCTTCTTGGGCTAAGGTGATGTTGCGGCGCATCACGCGCGTGCTTCGCCCGGCGCCCTTGCCGGCCCTCCCGACAAACCCTGGAGTTGCCCATGTCCTTCCGTGCCCTGCCGGCCCGCGCCCTGGCCGCCGCCGGTGTCGTCCTCGCGACGCTGGTGTCGCCCGCCCTGCAGGCAGCGCCGCCGCTGCCCGCCCTCAACATCGACGTGAATCAGACCTCGGTCTCCGGCATCTCGTCCGGGGGCTTCATGAGCGTGCAGTTCCAGGTGGCCCATTCGTCCATCGTGGCGGGCGCCGGGGTGGTGGCGGGCGGGCCCTACGCCTGCGCCCAGGGCGACACGACGCGGGCGGTGTCCCAGTGCTCGTGCACCGGCAAGCCGTTTGTCGCCTGCCAGGTGACGGACCACAGCGCCGACGTGCCGACCCTCACCGACAAGGTGAAGACCCTGGCCGCCCAGGGCGCCATCGACGCGCCGTCCCATCTGGCGCGGCAGCGCATCGTGACGGTGTCCGGTGCCAAGGACACCCTCGTGCCGCCGGCCATCGCGCAGCAGCTGGACGCCTTCTATGCCGCCCTCGGCGTGCCGGCGGCGCAGATCTCGCCGGTGTCCCTGCCCAACGCGGCCCACACCATGCCGACCAGCAGCTACGGCATCGCCTGCGGCAAGGAGGACGCGCCCTACATCGGCAAGTGCGGCTACGACAGCGCCGGGGCGATCCTGCAATGGATCTACGGCGCGCTGACGCCGGCCGGGGCCAAGGCGGCGGGCAGCTTCTCGGAGTTCGACCAGCGCCGCTACGTGCCGGAGGAACGCCGCGATTACACGGGCTTCAAGTCGGGCATGGACGCGACCGGCTGGCTCTACGTGCCCAACAGCTGCCGCAAGGGTGAGCGCTGCCGCGTGCACATCGTGCTGCACGGCTGCAAGCAGGGCCAGAGCTACATGCCCCTGCGCCCGCCGCCCGACGGCGGCCTGTACAACGGCACCCTGTTCGTGAAGCACACGGGCTACGACCGCTGGGCCGACAACAATCACCTGGTGATCCTCTATCCCCAGGCCCTCACGGTGCCCGGCAACCCCAACGGCTGCTGGGACTGGTGGGGCTACACGGGACAGGATTACGCGACCCGCGAGGGCGTGCAGATCCGCACGCTGCGGGCGATGGTGGATGCGCTGGCGGGGCAGTGAGGGG
>DAOQMM010000180.1:0-2931 GCA_035335645.1 Rhodocyclaceae bacterium
CGGAAGACTTCCTGCATGGACGGCGCCTGGCCGAGGATCTCGGGCACCGCGCTGAGAACTTCCTCACCAGCGTGCTGGTGGGCGGTCTCGTCGATGGCACGACGCACCAGCTCGACCGCCTGGTCCACATCGAAGGGCTTGGGCAGGTATTCGAAAGCGCCCCCCTGGAAGGCCGCCACAGCACTGTCCAGATCGGAGTAGGCAGTCATGATGATGACCGGCAGGTGCGGGAAGCGTGCCTTGACCTTGGACAGCAGGGTCAGCCCCGACTCGCCCGGCATGCGGATGTCGGACACCAGCACGCGCGGCGGCTGGGCGGCACTGTCGAGCGCCGTCAGCACGTCGTTGGCATTACCGAAACTCTTGTAGGGGATTTCCTCCCGCGCCAGGGCTTTCTCCAGCACCCAACGGATGGAGCGGTCATCATCGACTATCCAGACTGCACTCATTTTCTCTCACACGCTCAGGGAGGCCAGGCCTCGACGTCAACTGTTGGCACCACATTGGTGCATTCTCTTCAGGGGATCACACATCGCTGTCCCGCGTGATGGGCAGGAAGATCGTGAAACAGGTCCGGCCAGGCCGGGAGTCCACGTCGATCACCCCCTGATGCTGCTCGATGAAGCTCTGAGCCAGGGACAATCCCAGTCCGCTTCCGTTCTCCCGCCCCGACACCAGCGGGTAGAAGATCTTGTCGCGGATCTCGGCGGGAATGCCCGGGCCGTTGTCGATCACTTGCAACTGTAATGCCAGTTTGAAGCGGCGCTTGGCCATGGTGATCTGACGGGCCGCGCGGGTACGCAGGACAATCTCGCCGTCGCCATTCATGGCCTGCGCGGCATTGCGGGTGATGTTGAGGATGGCCTGGATGAGCTGCTCGCGGTCACCGGTCACGTAGGGCAGGCTGGTATCGTAGTCGCGGCGCACCTCGACGGAGGGAAACTCCGCCAGCACCAGACGGCGCACGCGTTCCAGCACGTCATGCACGTTGAGTTGCGACGGCTGCATCATGCGGTGGGACGTGAGCAGGCGGTTCATCAGGTCCTGCAGGCGGTCCGCTTCGGCAATGATGACCTGGGTATATTCGCGGAGCTGCGGGTCGTCCAGTTCCCGCTCCAGCAGCTGGGCCGACCCCCGGATGCCGCCCAGCGGATTCTTGATCTCGTGCGCCAGATTGCGGATCAGCTCGCGGTTTGCCTGTTGTTGGTGCGCGAGCTGCTCTTCCCGTGCCACTTTTAGGTGCGCATCCATGGGGCGGAACTCCAGCAGGAGGCGCACCGCATCGGACTCGACGGGCGTGACGGTGCAATCCAGGTGCAAGGCTTCCATTCCGGGGCGCAGGACCGTGAGATTGTGGCCGGTGTAGCTCCAGTTGTCCCGCAGCACGTTGTTCAGGGCCGTGCCGAGCCCGGCCGGCTCACCGAGCAGGCGACGCAGAGAGTAGCCGACGATCTTGCGGCTGCTCACGGCAAACAGGTTCTCGGCCCCCGGATTGAGATAGCGGACGATCAGCTCGTCGTCCACAAGCACCACGGCCGACGACAGCAGCTCGAGGCCGGCAAAGGGCGAAGGGGTCTGGTCAGGCGGGTCGTTTTGCATAGCTTGCAAGCATGCAAGAAACAGACCAACAGGCACCGCCTCTGGGCCCTTGCGGGCACCGCCCAACCGGCTGAAGATCAGCGCAGATTGGCGATCTCGCGGCGCAGGGCTTCGATGTTGCGCTCGTGGAGCTGGACCTTGTCCTTGAACGGCTGCAGGCGGTCGAGCACGCGCTGATAGTTGCGTTCATCCCCGTTGCGGATCGCCTCCTGGTCGGCCAGATCCTTCTGGGCCACCGCCAGGCTGTTCTGTTCGGTGGCGAGCTCGTCTTCGAGAATGCGCCGACGATCATTGTCCCGCGCCCGCTGGGTGCCCGCATCGACACGCGGGAAGCCGGCCGCCCCGGATGCGGACGGCGCTGCAGGCGCCGTCGAAGGCGCACCAGCAGGCCGCGACGCCGGCCCGGCCGGCATCGACGAGACCGGCTGATCCCGCGACAGCAGACTGCACCCTTTGCCGCCCACCTTGGCATTGGTGTACGTGACATGCCCGCCCTCGTCGATGCATTTGAAAATGTCGGCGAGGGCCGGGGCGGCGGACAGCAGGGCGGCGAGGCCCAGGACGACGGGAAGCTTCATGGTCTCGAACGGGCGCGCAGGCGCGTTGAACACGGCCCCCCTAGTGTATGTGCCCCCTGTTGCAAACACAAACGCGGTCCTGTAACAAAAAAAGGACGGAATTGCTTCCGTCCTTTTCAGGCACCACGCGCCGGCCGGAAACCCGGCCGGCACTGATCGCGCAGGATCAGATGGCGTAGTACATCTCGAACTCGACCGGGTGCACTTCGACGCGCAGACGGTTCACTTCGTCGTTCTTGAGGGCGATGAAGGAGTCGATGAAGTCATTGCTGAACACGCCACCGCGGGTCAGGAACTCGCGGTCCTTGTCCAGGGCTTCCAGAGCCTGTTCGAGGCTGGAGCAGACGGTCGGGATCAGCGCGTCTTCTTCCGGCGGCAGATCGTACAGGTTCTTGTCGGCGGGGTCGCCCGGGTGGATCTTGTTCTGGATGCCGTCCAGGCCGGCCATCATCAGCGCAGCGAAGCACAGGTAGGGGTTCGCGCCCGGATCCGGGAAACGGGTCTCGATGCGGCGGGCCTTTTCGCTGTTGACGAACGGGATGCGGATCGAAGCGGAACGGTTCTTGGCGGAGTAGGCCAGCTTCACCGGGGCTTCGAAGTGGGGCACCAGACGCTTGTAGGAGTTGGTCAGCGGGTTGGTGATCGCGTTCAGGGCCTTGGCGTGCTTGATGATGCCGCCGATGTAGTACAGGGCGGTCTCGGACAGGCCGGCGTAGCCGTTGCCCGCGAACAGGTTCTTGCCGTCCTTCCAGAT
>DAOQMM010000181.1:0-2892 GCA_035335645.1 Rhodocyclaceae bacterium
CGGAGAGTCTGGAGGATCAGGCCCGCACGCTGGTGCGGGCGGTCACCATGTTCCGCCTCGCTGCCGGAGCCCCCGCGGCGCCTGCGTCGCTGGATTTCGACGGGGCGATCCAGGCCCACATGCAGTGGAAGCACAAGCTGCGCAATTTCCTGGCAGGCGAAGGCGATCCGCTCGATGCGGACGTGGTCTCGCGGGACGACAAATGCGTGCTTGGATGCTGGATCCACGGTGAAGGGCAGCGTTTTGGTCACATGTCGTCCTACACGCGGCTCAAGCACAAGCATGCGGCCTTCCATGCCTGCGCCGGTTCGGTGATCCGCGCCAAGCAGGCCGGTGACGAGGCCGCCGCCAACGCCCTGCTGATGGGGGATTTCGCTGTGCTGTCCGACGAGACGATCCGTGAGATCCGCGACCTGCGCGCCGTATGTGGTTCGCAGGCCGCCACGCCCGCTGCCGCGGCACCCGCTGCCCGTGCGCCCAGCAATGTCTCGCCCCTGCCGGTGCGCAACCTCAAGTCCGGAGCGCCGCTGCCGAAAGTCAAGCAGAGCGCACCTTCCAATCTTGCCGAAAACGAGTGGGAAGAGTTCTGACGCCTTGATGCCAATCCCTGTCGTCGCGACGGGGCCACAGGGAGTACCCGATGAAGATCAACATGCCGGTCACCCAGCGGGAGATCGAACTAGGCGACGCCGAGGTCATCGTCTCCAAGACGGACCTGAAGGGCCAGATTACCTACGTCAACCGTGAATTCACCGCGATCAGCGGCTTTTCCGAGGATGAACTGATCGGCAAGTCCCATAACATCGTCCGTCATCCGGACATGCCGCCGGAAGCCTTCGAGGACATGTGGCGCGACCTCAAGGCGGGCCGGCCGTGGGTAGGGATTGTCAAGAACCGGTGCAAGAACGGCGACCATTACTGGGTCGAGGCCCATGCCACGCCGGTCCGGGAGAACGGAGCGATCACCGGGTACATGTCGGTCCGGCGCAAGCCGACCCGCGCTCAGATCGAGGCCGCCGGGCATGCCTATGCCCTGTTCCGCGACGGCAAGGCCGGCGGGAGGGCGATCTGTCACGGCCAGGTAGTGTCCGCCGGGCTGCAACGCCGTCTGGTGCACGGCTTTGCCAATCTTTCCGTCGCGGCCAAGGCCGCCGTGGCGACGGCCCTGTGTCTCTCCCTGATCCTCGGCGGCGGCTTCCTGCTGCTGCGCGAGCGGACGACGGCGATGCTGGAGTCCCAGGCGATGTCCGTGGTGACCGACAAGGTGGCCGCGGTGAAGGCGCTGGTCGAGGTGGCTGCCGCGTCCGCCAAGCGGGAGACGGACCGGCTCAACGACGTGTTCGTGGCGGGCTTTCCCGAGGGCTTTGTGGCACACGAGGGCAAGGACGGGGTTCCTGTGCTCAGCAGCGGTGCGGTGGTGCTCAATCAGCGCACGCTGGAAGTCGATCGCTTCAGCGGGGCGAGCGGCGCCGCCGTGACGGTGTTCGTGCGCAAGGGCGATGAGTTCATCCGGGTGGCCTCGTCCCTCAAGCAGGAGAACGGCGAACGTCTGACCGGCTCCACCCTCGATCACGACAATCCGGCCTACGCAAAGCTTGTGTCCGGTCAGCGCTACACCGGACGCGCCCAGCTGTCCGGACGGGACATCTACGCGAGCTACGCGCCCCTCAAGGATGCGGCCGGCAAGGTGATCGGCGGCGTGTTCGTCGGGCGTCGCTTTGCCGAAGAGCTCGAGGCCCTGAAGGCCCAGGTCAAGGCGGTCCGCTTCGGTGAAACGGGCTACGCCTACGTGCTGGATGGCACCCCTGGCAAGTCGCAGGGGACCTTGATGGTGCATCCGAACAAGGAAGGGCAGAACCTGCTGGACGCCAAGGACACCACCGGGCGTTCGATTGTGCGGGAAATGCTGGAGCGCAAGCAGGGTGCGATGACGTACCCCTGGGTGAACGCCGAGCAGAACGAACAGGTCGTGCGGAACAAGGTCGTGGCCTTCGACAGCTTTCCGGACTGGAACTGGGTGATCGTGGGCGGCACCAACGTCGAGGAGTTTGAAAGTCTGGCCGCGGCCGTAAGCAGGCAGGAGGCCGTCATCGGCACGACCGCCACCATTGCGTTGTGCGTGCTGGTGTACTTCCTGCTGCGCCGCTTCGTGGCCGCGCCCCTGCGGCTCAGCGTGGCCGCCGCCCAGACCGTGGCGAGCGGGCGCTACGACTATCCCATGGATGTGACCCGCAACGACGAGATCGGTCAGCTGTTGCAGGCGCTGGAGTCCATGCAGGTCAAGCTCGGCAACGACATCGCCGAACAGAAGCGCATCGGCGACGAGAATGCGCGCATCCGTCAGGCGCTCGACAGTGTTGAAACGAATGTACGGATCGCCGACGACAGCGGCCGGGTGATCTACGCCAACATGGCGCTGATGAAGACCGTGCGCGCCATCGAGGCCGAGATCCGCCAGCATGCGCCGGGCTTCCGGGCGGACACCTTCGTCGGCAGCAGCATCGGCCTGCTCTATCCCGACCCTCAGGCTGCCCTGGGACGGCTGGCAGCGTTGCAGCAGACCGTGCGGACCCAGATGGTGATCGGCGGGCGTAATTTCGAAGTGGTGACCAGCCCGATCTTCAATGCGGCCGGGACCCGCCTCGGGTCCGTGGGCGAATGGCGCGACCAGACCGACGAACTGGCGGCGGAGAAGGAGATCCAGGCCATCGTGGCGGCGGCGGGCGATGGCGATTTCTCCGCGCGTCTGGACATCGACGGCAAGACAGGCTTCTTCCGTGACCTGTCGGGCGGCATCAACCGCCTGATGGAAGGCGTCTCGGCCAGTCTCAACGACCTGGCCCGCGTGCTCAACGCGATTGCGCGGGGCGACCTGACGGAGAAGATCACGGC
>DAOQMM010000182.1:0-2828 GCA_035335645.1 Rhodocyclaceae bacterium
AAGCGCATCAGGATGTGGGGCAGACCGGCGGTACCGAACATCAGGGCCATGCCGAAGGAGATCGCGGAGATCGGATCCTTCACGAAGGAACCCGGACCCATGATGGAATCACCCTTCTTGGCGGCCATGGCGGCGACCACTTCGGTGACTTCCTTGCCCTTCTCGGCGGCGACCTTGGCGGCTTCCTCGAGCAGCTTGGCATCCTTGGCGGCCAGCGCAGTCTTGATCTCGACCGACTTGGCGAACATCGCTTCGGGGCTGAAGCCGAACTTGGACATCACCATGAAGGCCATGAAGGAAGCACCGGCGAGCAGCAGGCAGGCCTTGATGATCTGCACCCAGGTGGTGGCGGTCATGCCACCGAAGAGCACGTAGACCATCATCAGCGCGCCGACGACCACCACCGCGACCCAGTACTCGAGACCGAACAGCAGCTTGATGAGCTGACCGGCACCGACCATCTGGGCGATGAGGTAGAAGGCCACGACGACCAGCGTGCCGGACGCCGCAAAGGCGCGGATCGGGGTCTGCTGGAAGCGGTAGCCGGCCACGTCGGCGAAGGTGAACTTGCCCAGGTTGCGCAGGCGTTCGGCCATCAGGAAGGTGATGATCGGCCAGCCAACCAGGAAGCCGATGGCGTAGATCAGGCCATCGTAACCGTTGGCCATCACTGCGGCGGAAATACCCAGGAAGGACGCGGCGGACATGTAGTCGCCGGCGATCGCGAGGCCGTTCTGGAAGCCGGAGATGCCACCGCCGGCGGTGTAAAAGTCGGCCGCGGACTTGGTCTTGCCGGCGGCCCACTTGGTGATGAACATCGTGAAGGCGACGAACACGCCGAACATGATGATGGCGGTCCAGTTGGTCGCCTGCTTTTCGGCCTGGCCGAGGTCGGCACCGGCCGCCAGAGCAGCGCCGGAACCCAGCACGGCCAGCAGGCCGAGGATCAGTTTGGAAGTGCGCATCACTTGGTGGCCTCCTTGATGACCTGAGCCTTCAGGTCGTCGAATTCGGTGTTGGCCCGGCGGATGTAGATGCCGGTGATCAGGATCGTGAACAGGATCACGCCCACGCCGATGGGAATCCCGAGGGACATGACGCCAGCGCCCAGCTTCTGGGCCAGGAATTCCTTGTTGAAGGCCACCAGCAGGATGTAGCCGTAGTACACGGCCAGCATCAGGATCGTCATGATCCAGCCGTACGAATTGCGTTTGGAAACCAGCTCCTGGTACTTGGGATTTGCCCGGATGCGGTCGCCGAGGTCGTCTTTCATCTCTCTCCTCCTCTATAAAACCTTGTTAGGACCCGATAAGACTCCTTTAAGGGTAGGGGCAAGGTACCGACCATCCCTTACTGTGAACTTACGTGGGCGTCAGTTTGAGAGAACACCTCAAGCGTCAGCGCGAAATCCGCGCAGCCAAAAGAAAAACCCCGCCGAAGCGGGGTTTTTCTCAGGGCCTGAAGCGGGCCGGACGGGATTACATCCCCATGTCCATGCCGCCCATGCCACCCATGCCGCCCATGCCGGGCATGCCGGCGGCGGGCTTGTCTTCGGCCAGCTCGGCAACCATGCAGTCGGTGGTGAGCATCAGGCCGGCGACGGAGGCGGCGTTCTGCAGCGCGGTGCGGGTCACCTTGGTGGGATCCAGCACGCCCATCTCGACCATGTCGCCGTACTCGCCGGAGGCGGCGTTGTAGCCAAAGTTGCCGGAACCTTCGACAACCTTGTTGACCACCACGGAGGGCTCGTCACCGGCATTGCCGACGATCTCGCGCAGGGGCTGTTCCATGGCGCGCAGCACGATCTTGATGCCGGCATCCTGGTCGTGGTTGTCACCCTTGAGGCCGGCCAGGCTGGCACGGGCACGCAGCAGGGCGACGCCGCCGCCGGGGACGATGCCTTCTTCAACGGCAGCACGGGTGGCGTGCAGCGCGTCTTCAACACGGGCCTTCTTTTCCTTCATTTCGACTTCGGTCGCGGCACCGACCTTGATCACGGCCACGCCGCCGGCCAGCTTGGCGACGCGCTCCTGCAGCTTCTCGCGGTCGTAGTCGGAGGTGGCTTCCTCGATCTGCACGCGGATCTGCTTGACGCGGGCTTCGATGCGCTCGGCGTTGCCGGCACCGTCGATGATGGTGGTGTTTTCCTTGCCCACTTCGATGCGCTTGGCCTGGCCCAGGTCCTGCAGGGTGGCCTTTTCGAGGTTCAGGCCGACTTCTTCGGAGATCACCTGGCCACCGGTCAGGATAGCGATGTCTTCCAGCATGGCCTTGCGGCGGTCACCGAAGCCCGGCGCCTTGACGGCACAGGTCTTGAGAATGCCGCGGATGTTGTTCACCACCAGGGTGGCCAGCGCTTCGCCGTCCACGTCTTCGGCGATGATCAGCAGCGGGCGGCCGGCCTTGGCGACCTGTTCCAGCACCGGCAGCAGATCGCGGATGTTGGAGATCTTCTTGTCGAACAGCAGGACGAAGGGGGCGTCCAGGATGGCGACCTGCTTGTCCGGGTTGTTGATGAAGTAGGGGGACAGGTAGCCGCGGTCGAACTGCATGCCTTCCACCACGTCGAGCTCGTCGGCCAGGGACTTGCCGTCTTCGACGGTGATCACGCCTTCCTTGCCGACCTTTTCCATGGCTTCGGCGATGCGGTCACCGATGGACGCGTCGGAGTTGGCGGAGATGGAGCCGACCTGGGCGATTTCCTTGGTGGTGGAGCAGGGCTTGGAGAGCTTCTTCAGCTCTTCCAGAGTGGCGGCGACGGCCTTGTCGATGCCGCGCTTGAGGTCCATCGGGTTCATGCCGGCGGCGACGAACTTCATGCCTTCGCG
>DAOQMM010000183.1:0-2762 GCA_035335645.1 Rhodocyclaceae bacterium
GCCAGCATCGCCACCACCTGGGCGCTGGTGCTGGCCTCCATCCTGCTGTATCTGCCGGCCAACCTGCTGCCCATGATGATCACCGCGTCCTTCCTGGGCAGCCAGGAAGACACGATCCTGAGCGGCGTGATCTTCCTGTGGGAATCCGGCTCGTGGCCGCTGGCGGTGGTGGTGTTCTTTGCCAGCGTGATGGTGCCCCTGCTCAAGATCCTGGCCCTGCTCTATCTGCTGATCAGCGTGCAGCGCCGCTCGCGCCGCCATCCGCTGCAACGCACGCGCCTGTATCGCGTGGTGGAATTCGTCGGGCGCTGGTCCATGCTGGACATCTACGTGATCACCCTGCTGGTGGCGCTGGTGCACTTCCAGGGCCTCGCCACGGTGCAGGCCGGCCCCGCCGCAGTGGCCTTTGGCGCGGTGGTGGTGCTCACCATGTTCGCCGCCCTGAGCTTCGACCCGCGCCTGATCTGGGATCCCCTCGCCGACGCGACGCCGCCCTCCACACCGCCTTCCCCCGCCGTGCCCGACCGCCATGACTGAACCCACCGCGCCGCCGCCTCCCGAGATCCCCGTGGCCACCGTCGAGGCGCCGCGCCGCTTCAGCATTCCGCTGGTGTGGATCATCCCGCTGGTGGCGGCGCTGATCGGTCTCTTCCTCGCCGCCCGCAGCTATTACGAACAAGGCCCCACCATCACCATCCGCTTTGCCACCGGCGAAGGCCTGGAGCCGGGCAAGACGCGCATCAAGTACAAGGACGTGGACGTGGGCCAGATCACCGCCGTGGCCCTGGACGAAGACGGCCGCAAGGTGATCGCCAGCGCGCGTGTGGCGCGTCAGGCCGAACGTCTGCTGGTGGACGACACGCGCTTCTGGGTGGTCAGCGCCCGCGTCTCGGGCAGCTCCGTGTCCGGCCTCAACACCCTCTTCTCCGGCGCCTACGTGGGGCTGGACGCGGGTAAATCCGACGAAGTGCGCCGCGCCTTCGACGCCCTCGACGCGCCGCCGGTGATCAGCATGGACGTGCCCGGCACCGCCTTCGTGCTCGACGCCCCCAGCCTCAACTCCATCACCGTGGGCACCCCCGTGTATTACCGGCGCATCGAGGCCGGCCAGGTCACCGGCTACGCCCTCGCCGACAACGGCCGCCGGCTGGAGATCCGCATCTTCGTCAAGGCGCCCTACGACCGCTTCGTCACCGCCGACAGCCGCTTCTGGAACGCCAGCGGCGTGGACGTGAAGCTCGGCGCCGACGGCGTGCAGGTGAACACCGAATCCCTCACCTCCATCCTCGCCGGCGGCCTCGCCTTCCTCACGCCGGAGAGCGCCAGCGACGAGCCCGCCCCCAAGGACACCCGCTTCCGCCTCTACAACAGCCGCGAAGAAGCCACCAAGCAGGCCGGCCAGAACGCCCAGCGCTACCTGCTGCGCTTTGGCGAATCGGTGCGCGGCCTGTCGGTGGGCGCGCCGCTGGATTTCCGCGGCATCGCCGTGGGCGAAGTCACCGCCATCCACGCCGACCTGGGCACCCAGGGCAGCGAGATGGGCATGCTCGTGGAAGTGGCCGTCTTCCCCGGCCGCATGCTGCCCCGCCCGGACGCCGTCAAACCCACCTTCATCGGCAAGGACTACCGCGACAAGGACTTCCGCGCCTACTTCGACAAGCTCATCGCCGGCGGCCTGCGCGCCCAGCTGCGCAGCGGCAACCTCGTCACCGGCCAGCTCTACGTGGCCCTGGACTTCTTCCCCAACGCCCGCCCCGGCAAGGTGGACTGGGCCGCCACACCGCCCCTCATCCCCACCCAGCGCGGCAGCCTGGAAGAACTCCAGAACACCCTCATGCGCCTCGTCGCCAAGCTCGACCGCATCCCCGTGGAAGACATCGGCCGCGACACCCACAAAGCCATCGTCAGCCTCGGCCGCACCGTGGACGAGCTCGAACAGCTCATCCAGCGCATGGACGGCCTGATGCAGGGCGACGCCCGCAGCACCCTGGCCGACGCCCGCGCCGCCATCGCCGACGCACGCCAGCTCCTCGCCGCCGACGCCCCGATGCAGCAGGATCTGCGCGCCTCCCTGCAGGAGCTCACCCGCGCCGCCACGGCCCTGCGCGCCCTCGCCGACACCCTCGAACGCACACCCGAATCCCTGCTCCGCGGCAAATCCCAGGACACGCCATGACCCGCTCCCACCGCCTGCACCGCAGCGCCCCCGCCCTCGCCGCCCTCCTCCTGAGCGCCGCCCTCGCCGCCTGCAGCAGCTCGCCCCCCGTCCGCCACTACAGCCTCGGCCCCCTCGCCCACAGCGCCGGCGACGCCTCCGCCGCACCACCGGACAGCGGCGCCGGCCCCAGCCTCATCGTCGGCCCCGTCAGCCTGCCGGACGTCATCGACCGCCCCCAGATCGTCCGCATCGTGGACGGCGTGCGCGTCGAAGTGGCCGACACCCACCGCTGGAGCGGAAACCTGCGCAACGAAATCGCCCGCCGCCTCGCCACCGGCATCGCCCACGACCGCCACCTCGGCCGCGTCGTCGCCTGGCCCGCCAGCAGCGTCGTCCAGCCCGACTACACCGTCCCCGTAGACATCCAGCGCCTCGAAACCACCGCCTTCGACCACGTCACCCTCGAAGCCGTCTGGACCCTCCGCCACGCCGGCAAAGACGTAGCCGGCGGACGCTTCGTCGCGACGGAGAAGATCGAAGGCGGGACCTACGAAGGCCTCGCCGCAGCCCATGGACGGCTGGTGGATGCGCTGGCGCGGGAGAT
>DAOQMM010000184.1:0-2676 GCA_035335645.1 Rhodocyclaceae bacterium
CCCGAGGTATAGCCGGCCTGGGACGTGCGTCGCGTCTTGAGGCGCGGAAAGTAGGCGTACACCCGCTCCAGGTTCTCCTTCAGCGCGCTGCGGGACAGGCTGCGGGTGTAGGCGCCGGTGAGCAGGTTCTCCTCGATGGACAGGTGACCGAAGCAGTGGCGGCCCTCCATCACCTGGATCACCCCGCGCTTCACCAGATCGGCCGGCGTCATGCAGTCCACCCGGTCGCCCTTGAACTCGATGCTGCCCTTGGTCACATCGCCCCGCTCGGCCCGCAGCAGGTTGGAGATGGACTTGAGCGTCGTGCTCTTGCCGGCCCCGTTGGCGCCCAGCAAGGCCACGATCTTCCCCTGGGGCACCTCCAGGGAGACGCCCTTGAGCACGAGGATCACGTGGTCGTAGATGACCTCGATGTTGTTGATGCTGAGGTAAGACATGGCGTCGGCCATCCCCCTGTGCGGACGGCTGGGGCCGTCCGGGTTCCGGTTGCGATAAGAAAGCAGTCACCCAAGGTTCGGTGCGCGCACGCGTCACGCGCGGCTCGAGGCCGTGGCGGGACGCGCAGCCGTACGGGCGTACGGCGGGCCTCAGCGCCGCGGGATCGGCCCGCGCAGCCGCGTGCGTGCCGCCCCCGTCAATTTTCCTTGGAGCAGTCGCGGGGCTTGATGCCCTTTTCCTTGGCGTAGGCCATGGCCGATTCCTCGATCATGCCGCGCACCAGAGGCCGGTCGGATTCCACCCAGTCGGAGATCACCTTCCACTGGCTCCCGTCCCACTGCTGGAACTTCACCTTGCCCGGCCCTTCGTGATCGGCGCAGCTGATCTTGAGGGGCGGCAGGAAGCCGGTGGCGCCCAGGGCCTTCAGGCGGGCGTCGTCCAGATTGAGGTTCTCGAAGCCCCAGCGCACCTGCTCGCCGGTGAGGGCCTTGCCCTTGCCGAACTTGTCCTGGGCCTTGCGGATCGCCTCGACGGTGATGAGCCCGTGCACCACGCCCCGGTTGTAGTAGATGGAGCCGATGCGGGTCTTGTCTTCCATGTTGCCCTTGCTCTTGCCGTACACATGCTTCTTGATGTCGGCGATCACGGGGTAGTTGGCGCCGGCCACATTGAAGCCGGCGGCGATGAAGCCCTTGGCGGCCGGGCCGGCGGGGATGGTGTCCTCTTCGGCACCGGACCACCACACGCCGATCAGCTTCTCGCGGGGGAAGCCGGTCTTGGCGGCGGCCTTGATGGCGGTCGGGTTCATCACGCCCCAGCCCCACAGGATCACGTAGTCCGGCTTGAGCTGGCGGATCTGCAGCCACTGGGACTGCTGCTCGTTGCCCGGGTGGGCCACGGCGATCTTGGTCACCTCGAAGCCGTGCTTGGCGGCCAGCTTGTCGAGGATGGCGTGGGACTCCTTGCCGTAGGCGGAGTCATGGTAGAGCAGGCCGATCTTCTTGCCCTTCAGCCGGTCCATCCCGCCCTCCAGCGAGCCGATGTAATTGACGATGGCCGAGGCCTGGGACCAGTAGGTGGTGATCAGCGGGAACACCCACGGGAAGACGCGGCCATCGGCGGCGTCGGTGCGGCCGTAGCCGATGGTGACCATGGGGATCTTGTCCTGGGCCACCTTTTCCAGCACCGAATAGGTGATGCCCGTGGACACCGGCTGGAACACCGAATTGCCGGTGCTGCCCTTCTTCTTCAGGCGCTCGTAGCACTCCACGCCGCGGGCGTTGTTGTACTCCGTCTCGCACTCTTCCCAGGTGAGCTTGACGCCGTTGATGCCGCCGTCCCGCTCGTTGATCATCTGCATGTAGTCGATCCAGCCGCCGAACAGGCCCGAGCCGCCCGCCGCGTAGGGGCCGACCCGGTAGCTGGGCAGGCCGATGAACTGCTCGTCCGCCACGGCCGCGCCGGAACCGAGCAGGCCGGCCGCCATCAGGCCGGCGAGAAAACCGCGCTTCAGTTTCATTGTTGTGTCTCCTCTTGTAATGGTGTGGATGCTGCAACCGCCGGCCGATTGTACGCGCGCGCTCAGTGGGGGAAAGGCCACAGGCGGAGCTTCTCCTTGGCGATCTGCCACAGACGGGCCAGACCGTGGGGCTCGACGATCAGGAAGAAGATGATGAGGCCGCCGAAGACGATGAGCTGGAAGTTGGACACGAAACCCGCGCCGAGGGCATTGCCGAAGAGCATCGGGACCAGGTTGTCCAGCAGGATGGGCAGCAGCACGATGAAGGCGGCGCCGAGGAAGGACCCGAGGATCGAGCCCACCCCGCCGATGATGATCATGAACAGGATCTTGAAGGACAGGTCCAGGTTGAAGCCCTCCGGCTCCACCGTGCCGATGTAGGTGTAGGCGTAGAGGGCGCCCGCCACGCCGCAGTAGAAGGCGCTCACCGCGAAGGCCAGCAGCTTGGTGCGCATCAGGCGGAAACCGATCACCTGGGCCGCCACGTCCATGTCACGCACCGCCATCCACGCCCGCCCGGTGGCCGAGCGCACCAGGTTCTTGGCCATCAGGGCCATCGCCGCAACGATCAGGAAGGTGAGCACGTACTTGGATTCCGGCGACACGAAGGTGTAGCCGAGGATGGTCACGTCCTGGGCCGTCACCACGCCGGAGGACGAGTTGTTGGAGAACCACGGAAACTTCACCAGCGCCCACACGATGAAGAACTGGGCCGCCAG
>DAOQMM010000185.1:0-2518 GCA_035335645.1 Rhodocyclaceae bacterium
GGAAGGCGTTGCGGTAGCGGGCGTTGAGGAAGTTGCCGCGCTCCTCGCCGCAGCGTTCCCGCAGTGCGTCGGAGAGGTCGCCCTCCCAGCGCCGGGTGGCGCGCACCAGGCGCAGCTCCAGGTCGCGCACGTCAAAGCTGCGCACGGTGCCCGGCGGGGTGTGTACGACGATGAGGATGCGGGCGAGGGCGGATTCGGAAAGCTGGACGTTGAACTCCGAGCTGACGCCGCCGAGAGTGTCCATCAGCACGTTCTGCATGCGCTGGCGCATCCCCGTGTCGTAGGTCTCGCGGGGCGCGTAGATGAGGCAGCAGATGAAGCGCCCGAAGGGGTCGCGACGCATGAAGAGGCGGGTGCGCTGGCGCTCACCGAGGCCCAGGATGCCCATCGCGGTGGCGTGCAGCTCGGCGGCGCTGCTCTGGATGAGCTCGTCACGCGGGTATTGTTCGAGAATGGTGAGGAGGGCGCGGCCGGCGTGGCTTTGCGGGCGCAGGGCGGCCAGTCGCTGGACGGTCTCGACCTTGCGCCGCAGCAGCGGGATGGCGAGGGGGCTGATGTTGTAGGCGGTGGAGGTGAACAGGCCCAGGAAGCGCCGCTCGCCCGTCACGCTGCCGTCCGGCCCGAAGCGCTTGACGCCGATGTAGTCCATGTAGCCGGGGCGGTGCACGGTGGAGCGGCCGTTGGCCTTGGTGATGATCAGCAGGTGGGGCTCGCGGGCGACGGTGCGCACCTCCGGCGGCAAGGCGGCGAAGGCGAGGGAGCGCTCCTTGCCGGATTCCCGCAGGATGCCGGCGCCGGAGCCGGGCACCACGCGCAGCACGTCGTCGCCCTCTTCATTGGCGAGTTCGTACTCGCGGCACCCGAGCAGGGTGAAGTTGTCGGCGGCGAGCCATTCGAGGAAGGCGATGCCCTCGTCCCGCTCGGCGTCGTCGATGGGCAGGGGCGCGCTGCGCACGTCGGCGATGGCCGCGGCGAGGCGCTCGCGCATGACGGGCCAGTCACCGACGGCGGCACGCACGTCGGCGAGGATGTGGGTGAGGCCGGCGCCGAGGGCGTCCAGGTCGGCGGCCTCGGAGCGGCGATCCACCTCCACGTGGATGATGGACTCGAGGCGCCCGGCCGCTTCGTCAGCGGTGTCTGCGGCGACGGCTTGCAGGGTACCGTCGGTATCCCGGCGGGTGCGCATCAGCGGGTGGATGATGAGGTGCAGGGTCAGGCCCTGACGGTTCACCTCCATGGTGATGGAGTCCACCAGGAAGGGCATGTCCTCGCTGACGATCTCGATCACGGTGTGGGTGGATTGCCAGCCGTGCTCCTCGGGCCGGGGGTTGTACACCCTGAGGCGCGGCGCGCCTCCGCTGAAGCGGCGGGCAAAATGCCAGTGGGACAGGGCGGCGCCGTAGAGGTCCTGCACTGGCCGGCCCTGCAGGTCGTCCAGGGCCACCTGGCTGTAGAACTGGCGGGTGAAGGCTTCCGCCTGGGGCGCGTCGTCGCCCAGACGGCTGCGGATGAGCTGGACGACGGCGTCCACAGGATGGTCGGCTTCGAGATGGAGGACGGGGCCCATGATGTCTCCTCGTGGGGTGTCGCGTTGGGCGACGGTTATTATGGTCCTGCGCGGGCGCGGCGGCCGGCGGATCGCCCGGACGTCCGTGGGCGGATTTACGGTCGCGCCGGGGTGCTTCCTGAGGGACGTCCGTGAGAAGTGTCACGGGCGTGGGTTCTCCCCTTTCATTTTAGCGGGTTTCCGGCGGCGGGCAAAGGCGCCGGTGGATGGCGCGACGCGACGGGCGGCGGGCCTTCCGCGTGCCTGCGGATTCTGCCGCGGCGGGCCGTCCGGTATAGTGTCGCCCCATGGAAAACAGTCTTGTCGTCGCAGTCGCCCAGCTCAATTGCGTGGTGGGCGATCTTTCCGGCAATGCCCGCCGGATTCTCGAAGCGGTGTCCCGCGCCCAGGCGGCCGGGGCCGATGTGGTGCTCACCCCGGAACTGGCCCTGTGCGGCTATCCGCCGGAAGACCTGCTGCTGCGCCCGGCCTTTCTCGATGCCTGCGCCGCCGAACTCGATGCGCTGGCCGCGCAGGTGCAGGGCGTCACGGTGCTGGTGGGGCATCCGCTGGCCGCGGACGGCCTGCGCTACAACGCCGCCTCGGTGATCCGCGACGGGCGCGTCGTCGCCACCTACCGCAAGCATCGCCTGCCCAACTACGAGGTGTTCGACGAGGAGCGCTATTTCGAGGCCGGCACCGAGGCCTGCGTCTTCGAGCACAAGGGCGTGCGCATCGGCGTGAACATCTGCGCCGACGTGTGGGAAGCGGGGGCCGCCGACGTGGCCCGTGGCGCCGGTGCGGAGCTCCTGCTGGTGCTCAACGCGTCGCCCTATCACATGAACAAGCAGCAGCGCCGCTATGAGGTGATGCGCGAACGCATCGCCGATACCGGCCTGCCGGTGGTCTATTGCAATCTGGTGGGCGGGCAGGACGAGCTGGTCTTCGACGGCGGCTCCTTCGCCCTCGACC
>DAOQMM010000186.1:0-2517 GCA_035335645.1 Rhodocyclaceae bacterium
CCCGGAGCAGCGGCAGGTAATCCCGCGTGAAGCGATGCACCGCCGGCTCCGCATCCGCCTCATCGAGGGGCCACCAGCGCAGGGCCTCGTGCTGATCGTCCTGCCCGGGGATCTCGAAGCCGGCGGGCACGTGGATCAGGTGAGCGAGCACCACGTAATGGGTGCTCACACCGTTGTCGCCGGCGAAGCAGTCTGGATAGAAATGCTCGAAGGGGCCCAGGAATTCCGGCGCGAGGGCGTGGAGGTCGGCAATGCCCAGTTCCCGCTGCGCCACCCGCTGCAGGGCATCCGCGCGCCGCTCGTTCTTGAGGACGCGCCCGCCGGGTACGAACCAGGTGCCTTGGGCCGGCCGGTTGGTGCGCAGGCCGAGCAGCACCTCCCGATGGTCCCGGAGCACTACCAGATCCACCGACACCAGCGGCGTGTCCCGAACGATCTCCACGAATCGTGCCTTATCCATCCTGTGAATCCTCCTTGTCCATTGAAAATCCGCGCCACCCCATCCATTGGCCGAACCAGCCTTGACGCGACGCACAAACGACCGGGAGAATACCGCAATGGACCTCATCCAGTCGGCATCCCCCGCCGCCTTCCTGCCGATCATCCGACTGCGCCGTGCGCTGCGCGCGTTTGCGCGTGCACCGCGGCCGGGCGGGCGCCGAACGGACTGATGTCCCGAACGCCCCGAATTCCCGACAGGCCGCGCTTCACCCCGCGGCCTGTTTCATTTTCCCCCCTACCCGACTGTCGTCTCTTTTCCTGACCGTGGAGATCTGATCATGACCTGCATCCGCCTGAGTTTCCGCCGCCCGGCCGGCTTTGCCCGCATCTCCCGCCACGCTCCGGCCCTGCGCCCGGACGTGCGCGTCCCCGTGCCGCCTTCTCCGCCGCCCTCGTCCCCCTGTTGATCCGGAGCACCCCATGTCCGTCCCCCTCGCCTATCTCAGCATCGTCCTGATCTGGTCTACCACGCCCCTGGCCATCCAGTGGAGCACCCAGGGCGCCGGTTACGCCCTGGCCGTATTCGCCCGCATGCTCATCGGCGTCAGCGTCGCGGCGCTGTTGATGGCGCTGTGGCGCATTCCCCTGCCCTTCCATGCCCGCGCGCGGCGGGCCTACCTGTCCGGCGGCATCGGGCTCTTCGGGGCCATGGCGCTCACCTACTGGGGCGCGCGTTTCGTCAATTCCGGGCTGGTGTCGGTGCTTTTCGGCCTGTCGCCCCTCATCGCCGGCGGGCTGGCGAGTGTCTGGCTGGGCGAGGACGCCCTCACCCGCCCCAAGCTGGCAGGCACGCTGCTGGGCGCGGCAGGTCTGGCGGTGATCTTCGTGCATGGCGGCAGCGTGGGCGGTGAGCATGCGGTGGCGGGCCTCGCCGCGCTGCTGGCGGCGGTCTGCGTGTATTCGGCGAGCCTGGTGTCCCTCAAGCGCATCGGTGACGACAGCCCGCCCCTGGCCACCACGGTGGGCACCCTGGCCGTGTCCCTGCCCGGCTTCGGGCTCATGTGGTGGCTGGGCGACGGGCATCTGCCGGCCGAGCTGCCCGCGCGCACCGGCGCCGCCATCGCCTACCTGGGTGTCTTCGGTTCGGTGATCGGCTTTGCGCTGTACTACTACGTGATCCAGCACATGGACGCCTCCAAGGTGGCGCTGATCACCCTGATCACGCCGGTGATGGCGCTGCTGCTGGGTCACGGCCTGAACGGCGAGGCGCTGGGCCCGCGGGTGTGGATCGGCACGGGGCTGATCCTGGCGGGCCTGGGGGTGTATCAAGACCTCCCCGGTCGGTTCCGCCTGCGGCCCGCCCCAGACACCGACGGGGCGCGGCGACAGCCCTGAGCCCGGCGTCGCGTGTCGGATCGCCGGTCCGCCCGGCCCCGTGTGGTGACAGCACAGTCAGTGCCGACGGCTCAGGGCCCGCACGGCGCCCACCACCGGGTGCATGTCCACGCCGGGCCGCAGGCGCAGCCCGTCCCGTTGCGAATCCCGGGACAAGGCGCGGGAAAGCCTCCGTCTTCAGGGCGTCGGCCCATGTCCGCACGCGCATGCGGGCGGGCACGGGGGGCGGCGCGCCGAGGCGACGGCGGGGCTTACCGGGCGGTCTTGTCCAGGGCAGCGTGCACGGCCGGCCAGCTCACCGCCAACGGCGTCACCGCTTCAGCCGGATGGGCCGCCAGGGCGCGCTTGAGGGCGTCGATGCGTTCCGCCGTGGCCGGGTGGGTGGACAGCACGGCGGGCATCGTCGCCGCCATGCCTTCCGTGTCCGCCAGGGTTTCGAAAAAGCGCAGCAGACCCTGCGGGTCGATGTGCGCATCGGCCAGCCGCTGCAGCCCGCGGGCGTCGGCCTCCCGCTCCGCGTCGCGGGAGAACTTGAGCGCGCCGAGCTGGGCGCCCAGTTGCCCCAACCCCGCATAATCGCCGAAGAGCGCCGCGGCGATGACCTGCAGGCCGGCCGAGCGCACCAACTGGCGCAGGCTGTGGCGCAGCTCCACGTGGGCGATCTCGTGGGCCAGCACGCCG
>DAOQMM010000187.1:0-2468 GCA_035335645.1 Rhodocyclaceae bacterium
TTCTTCGATGTACTTGTTGATGACGCGGGTCATCGCGGCGCGCAGGCCGGTGAGGTGGGTGCCGCCGTCGGCCTGGGGGATGTTGTTGGTGAAGCACAGCACCTGTTCGGCGTAGCTGTCGTTCCACTGCATGGCCACTTCGACGGTGATGGGCACGCCGTTCTGGAGGGATTCGCCGCTGGCGTGGAAGACGGTGGGGTGGAGCACGGTCTTGGCGCGGTTGATGTAGTCCACGAAGCCGGAGACGCCGCCGGCGAAGGCGAAGTCTTCTTCCTTGCCGGTGCGCTGGTCCACGAGGCGGATCTTGACGCCGTTGTTGAGGAAGGACAGTTCGCGCAGGCGCTTGGCGAGGATTTCGTAGTGGTATTCGACGGTGCCGAAGATCTCTTCGTCGGCGAGGTAGTGGACCTTGGTGCCGCGCTTGGTGGTTTCGCCGACGACCTGCAGGGGGCTGGTCTCGACGCCGTCCACGACTTCGATGACGCGGTTCTGGGGCGCGCCTCGGTGGAATTCCATGAAGTGCTTTTTGCCGTCGCGGGCGACGCTGAGGCGCAGCCACTTGGAGAGGGCATTGACGCAGGAGACGCCCACGCCGTGCAGGCCGCCGGAGACCTTGTAGCTGTTCTGGTTGAACTTGCCGCCGGCGTGGAGCACGCACATGACGATCTCGGCGGCGGAGCGCTGGGGCTCGTGCTTGTCGTCCATCTTGACGCCGGTGGGGATGCCGCGGCCGTTGTCGGTGACGGAGATGGAGTTGTCGGCGTGGATGGTGATCACGATGTCGTCGCAGTGGCCGGCGAGGGCTTCGTCGATGGCGTTGTCCACCACTTCGAAGACCATGTGGTGCAGGCCGGTGCCGTCGGAGGTGTCGCCGATGTACATGCCAGGCCGCTTGCGCACGGCCTCCAGCCCTTCGAGCTGCTGGATGCTGGATTCGTCGTAGTTGTCGGCGGGGTTTTGCGGTTCGGACATGGTGTTCTCGGTTCTGCGAAGGCGTGCTGCGCGGCAGCGTTACTGCGTTGGTTCGGGACGTAAACGACCCGGGATCACGTTCGTGGAGAAAGCGTCGCGAGCGGTTCGAGGTCGCACTGAGGCGCGGAGCTGTACCGGGCGTACAGCGAGCACCGGAATTGCGGGATCGGACCGCGCGGCAGCTTTATCCACGGACGCCTTAGATGCGCATGGGCATCACGACGTACTTGAAGTCGGGGTTGTCGCCCAGCCCGAACAGGGCGCTGGCGTTGTTGTCGTTGAAGCGGATCTCGATTTCGTTGGCGGAGAGGTTGGTGAGCACGTCGAGCAGGTAGGTGACGTTGAAGCCGATGTCGAGGGCGTCGCCGCTGTAGTCGACTTCGAGCTCTTCCTGGGCTTCTTCCTGTTCGGCGTTGGTGGAGACGAGCTTGAGGCTGCCTTCCGAGAGGATCAGGCGCACGCCGCGGAACTTCTCGTTGGTGAGGATGGCGGCGCGTTGCAGGGACTGGAGCAGGGCGAGGCGGCTGGCCTTGACGAGCTTGGGATGGTGCTGGGGGATGACCCGCTCGTAGTCGGGGAACTTGCCGTCGATGAGCTTGGAGATGAGTTCGATGTGTCCGAAGCGGAAGACGATCTGGTTGCCCACCAGGGTGACTTCGACGGGGTCGTCGGAGTCGGCGAGCTGGCGGGCCAGCTCCACGACGGTCTTGCGCGGCAGGATCACGTCGGTGCGGGGGTAGTCGCCTTCGATGGCCGATGCGGCGTAGGCGAGGCGGTGGCCGTCGGTGGCGACCATGCGCAGGGTGCCGCCGGCGACGACCAGGAGCAGGCCGTTGAGGTAGTAGCGGATGTCCTGCTGGGCCATGGCGTACTGCACCAGGGCGAGCTGCTTCTTGAAGGCCTTCTGGGTGGTGGAGAAGTGCACGCCCTCGCCTTCGGGCGGGGCCAGGCGGGGATAGTCGGCGGCGGGCAGGGTCTGGAGCTGGAAGCGGCTCTTGCCGGCCTTGAGGGTGATGCGCTTGTCGTCGAGGGTGAGCTGCACCTCGGCGCTGTCGGGCAGGGCTCGCAGAATGTCCTGCAGCTTGCGGGCGCCCACGGTGATGGCCACGTCCTCGGCGCCGAGGGCGGCGGTGGTGCGATTGCGGATCTGGATTTCGATGTCGGTGGCGAGCAGGGTCAGGGCTTCGCCCTTCTTCTCGATCAGGACGTTGGAGAGGATCGGCAGGGTATGGCGCTTTTCGACGATGCCGGAAACGGACTGCAGCGGGGCGAGGAGGGCATCGCGGGGTGCGGTGAAGAGCAGCATGTGTCGGGTCTCCGGATCGTTGTCAGCAAGCGAGTGGCGTTGTGGGTGAAGTCGGGGCCGCGGTCATCCGCGCAGGACCTGGGTGAGCACGTGCAGGTCGTGGTTGAGCTGGGTGTCGCCGAGGCGCAGTTCGGCGATGGTGCGGCAGGCGTGCAGCACGGTGGTGTGGTCGCGGCCGCCGAAGGCCTCG
>DAOQMM010000188.1:0-2410 GCA_035335645.1 Rhodocyclaceae bacterium
GGCCGGGGCGGGGGCTGGTCGGACGATGGCAGGACTATACCGAGGGGGCCCGGCTGACCCAAGCAGGGGCGCACGGGCGGCGCCGGCGCAGCACATCGTGGCCGCCGATTATCGCGGCGCATTCCGGTTGCGCGTGGTGTGAACGCGGCGGGGCCGGAGCCCGGCGCGGTCGTCCGGCGAGGGATGCGCGGGGGCGTGGGCCCTTCCCGCGTCGTCCCCGTCCACTGCGCCGGGGCCGCCTTCATTCCCGCGCGGTGTAGGGGCGGCCCCCGCGGGCACCACGCCTGACGCGCAGGCCGCCCGCGCCTGCCCGGCGGGCGGCTACAGGGTGTGGAAGTGCAGGGGATGGGCGATGCCCAGCATCTCCAGATCCACGTCAAAAGCCAGCAGGGCCGCGTCTCCGCGGAACGGGTCCTGGGCCAGGGCGGCTTCCGGGGTGGGGGGCGGTGCGGCTTCGCCGAGGCTCAGCAGCACGCTCAGGTAGCGCACCAGTTCGTCCCCCGCCAGCGCCGTGGCCAGCACGGCGTTGGCGCCGCAGACGGTGCAGCCGGGCAGATCCGGAAAGCTCACGGTGCATGCGCCATCCGGGCCGCTGCGCAGAAAGGCGATGTAGGTGGTCATGGTGTCCGCCTCGTTGAAAAGGATCGGCAGCCCGCCGTTCAGGCGGCGGCCCGCGCGTCCAGCGCGGCAATCTCGTCGGCGCTGAACAGGCGCGATTCCAGGCGGAAGATCACCCCGTCGGTGCCTTCCAGCGACATGTCGCCGCTGCGGTCGCCGGGCACCACGCGGATCAGGATCTGGGTGTGGCGGAACAGGGCGTGCTGCTGGGCGTCCTGGTAGTAGGGCACGCCGTCGATGTGGCCGACGAGCACGTCCTGGGGCGCCACCGCGTACTCCGTGTCCGGGTAGCAATACAGCGAGCTGTGGTCGCAACAGCCGCAGGCCTGCAGAAACAGCAGCCGCGGGCCGTGCCGCGCCCTGAGCCGGTTCAAAAGATCCACGGCCTCCGGCGTGGCCACGATTCGATCCACCATGGGGGGCTCCTCCGCTTGTGGGGCGCGCGGCCGGGCGATGGCAGAGCCCGCGGCGCCGGGGTGGGGACGTCCCGCGGGGTGCCGAACAGCCCGGCCCGCGGGTGGAGGACATCATGGAAGGACGCGCCGCGTGGCACGGGACATAAAAGCCGCAATTCGGGTCATCGTGAGGGGATGCACGCCGCGGCGGGCCGCCCGCGTACGGGCCGCAGTGGTTTGCGAAGGGGCCTGCGGAGATCCCGCCGCGGGCTGCATCCGCCCCGCCCGGCGGCAAAAGCCTCAGGCCGCCGCCGCGGCCTTGCGGCGCAGCACCGCGCGCCGGTAGATCAGCCCGGCGATCACCGTGAGCACGCCGCACACCACCAGCGTGGGGCGCACGCCAAAGACGTGGGCGGCGCTGCCCACCGTGAAGCTGCCCAGGGGCGCCACGCCCAGGAAGGCCATGGAGAACAGGGCCATCACCCGGCCGCGGAAGGCGTTATCCACCTGCGTCTGGATCAGCGTATTGCTGCCGGCGATGGTCAGGATGATGCTGCCGCCCAGGGCCAGCAGCACCGGCACCGCCATCCCCACGCCGGGCGACAGCGCGAAGAGGATCACCGCCACGCCCACCGTGGGCGCCGCCACGGCCACCTTCTCGGCCAGCCCGCCGGTGTCCGCGCGCCCCGCCAGATAAAAGCTGGCCACCAGCGAACCCGCCCCCGCGCTGCCCACCAGCAGGCCGAAGAGGCGCGCGCCGCCGCCGAACTCCTCCTTGGCGAAGAGGGGCATCAGCACCACGTAGGGCGCCGCGCACAGGCTGATCGCCGCCACCAGCCGCAGGGACGCGCGGATCTCCCGATGGGCCATCGCGTAGCGCCAGCCCTCCCGCAGGGCCTGCAAGGGCGGCGGCGCGGGCGGGCGATCCCCCGCGGCAGGCAGGCGGATCGCCCGCAGCGCCATCAACACCGCCAGATAGGACGCCGCGTTGAGCAGAAAGCACACCGCCTCGCCCACCTCCGCCACCACAAAGCCCGCCAGCGCCGGCCCCACGAAGCGCGCCGTGTTCATCAGGAAGGAATTGAGGGCGATGGCATTGGGCAGATCGTCCGGATCGTCCACCAGCTGCACCGCGATCGCCTGCCGCGCCGGCACATCCAGCGCGTTGATGCAGCCCAGCACAAAGGCCAGCCCGACCAGATGCCCCGGCGTCGCCGCATCCTTCCACGCCAGCGCCGCCAGCAGCAGCGCCTGCACCATGGACAAGGCCTGCGTCGCCAGCAACACCCGCCGCCGGTCCAGCCGGTCCGTCACCACCCCGCCGAAGGCCCCGAACAACAGAATCGGCGCCTGACTCGCAAACCCCACCATCCCCAACACAAACGCCGACCCCGACA
>DAOQMM010000189.1:0-2401 GCA_035335645.1 Rhodocyclaceae bacterium
CTGACGCGGATGATCCACGTGCCCGGCGCGCTGTTCTCGGTCAATCCGACCACCGCCCGCGGCGTGCCCGGCCTGTTTGCCCGCAACGAGCGTGTGGTGTGCGTCTTCGAGAACGACCGCTTCGGGCCCTTCGTGCTGGTGCTGGTGGGCGCCACCATCGTCGGCAGCATGGCCACCGTGTGGCACGGCCAGGTCAATCCGCCGCGGCCCGGCACGGTGCGGGAATGGGACTACGCGCCGGGCCAGGTCGAGCTGCTGAAGGGCGCCGAGATGGGGCGCTTCCTGCTCGGCTCGACGGTCGTCCTGCTCTTCCCCAAGGGCCGCATCGCCTTCACCCCCACCTGGCAGCCGGGCGGTGCGATCCGCATGGGCGAGGCGATGGGCCGCAGCCGGCTGTGATTCCGGCCCTCAGACCATGAGCGCGCCGCGCCGCGTCCTGCCGCAGATCGTCGTTGCCCAGCTCTTCGGCACCTCCCTGTGGTTCTCGGCCAACAGCGCCGGCGACGACCTGATGCGCGCCTGGCAGCTGCTGCCGGCGGACCTGGGCCACCTCACCAACGCCGTGCAGCTCGGCTTCATCCTGGGCACCCTGGGCTTCTCCCTCACCGGGCTGGCGGACCGCTATCCCGCCAGCCGCATCTTCGCCCTGTGCGCCCTGATCGGCGCCGCCGCCAACGCCGCCTTTGCCCTCTTTGCCGACAGCCTGGGCACGGCACTGGTCCTGCGCTTCGGCGTGGGCCTGGCGCTGGCCGGGGTCTACCCGCTGGGCATGAAGCTGGTGGTGAGCTGGGTGCCGGAGCAGGCCGGCGCGGCCCTGGCCTGGCTGGTGGGCATGCTCACCCTGGGCACCGCCCTGCCCCACGGCGTGCGCATGCTCGACACGGGCTGGGGCTGGCAGGCCACGGTGCTGGTTTCGTCGGGCCTGGCCCTCGTCGCCGCCGGCCTGATCGCCCGCCTCGGCGACGGGCCGCACCTGGTGCGTCGTCACGGCGCCCCGCCCCTGCGCCTCGGCGCCGTGCTGATGAGCTTCGCCCTACCCCGCTTCCGCGCCTCGGCCTGCGGCTACTTCGGGCACCAGTGGGAGCTTTACGCCTTCTGGACGCTGGTGCCGCTGCTGGCCGGCACGCTGCGGCCGGGGCCGGTGGCGGGCCCCGCCTTCGCGGTGATCGGCATCGGCGCCGTCGGCTGCGTGCTGGGCGGCGTCCTCAGCCGGCGCATCGGCAGCGCCCGCGTGGCGGCCCTCGCGCTGGCCCTGTCGGCGGCCTGCTGTGCGGTCTATCCGTGGGTGGCCCGCGGACCGGAGGCGCTGGCCGCGGCGGTGATGCTGCTGTGGGGCGCCAGCGTGGTGGCGGATTCGCCCCACTTCTCGGCCCTCTCCGCGCGCGCCTGTCCGCCGGAGATCGTGGGCAGCGCCCTGGCCTTCCAGAACGCCATCGGCTTCGCCATCACCATGGGCTCCATCGCCCTCACCACCCGCCTGTGGCCGGTGCTCCATGAAGCCGTCGCGTGGGTGCTGCTGCCCGGCCCGCTGCTGGGCCTGGCCGCCCTGTACCCCTTGTGGCGGCGGGGCGCCGACAGACCGGCCTGAACGCCGCTGCAGGCGCCGTCAGGCCCCCTTCGCGGAGTGCCGCCGGGTCGCAAAAAAGTGGTTCATCACGCCGATTCCCCAGCCCAGGATCGGCCACCACGCCCAGTCGAGACGCCCGTCGCGCTGCACGTCCAGCACGATGAACAGCAACGACATCGCGACGTAGATTCCCAGATGGCGGGAAAAACGACCCCGCCGTCCGCAGCGGTGCCGCTCACCGGCCGTCGCGAATGCCGCCGGGACGGGCGACACCACAGTGGGCACGTAGGGCTCGGCGCGTGCATCCTGCGGCGGCGAGAGGCGGGCCACCTCCATGCCCAGCGCCCCCGCCAGGGCCTGACGTGTCTCCGCCGAGGCACGTCCGTCCGCCTCGACGCGCTGCACGGTCCGCACCGACAGGCCGGCGGCCTCGGCCAGCCGTTCCTGGGACCAGGCCCGCGCGTCACGGCACTGGCGCAGGATTTTCGGGTCGATCTTCACATCCATGATCCGGCTGACTCCACGCACTGAAGGGTCGCCCAGCGTGCCGGGCGACGGCCCGTCTGACCACGCCAGCGACCCGACAAAGACCCGACAGCGCCCATCCGGACGGCCGTCCTAGCGGACCGTGGGCGGCACCGCGCTGCGCAGGGCGGCGAGGAAGCGCTGCCCGGCACGCCCGTCCGGCGCCAGGCCCAGGCGCTGCTGCTCGCTGCGGATGGCGGCGCGGCTGGCGTCGCCGAGCATGCCGTCCACGGTGCCGAGGGGGTAGCCGCGGGCGATGAGGAGGGTCTGCACCTCGCGGCGTTCGGCGCGGGACAGGCCGGGGTCGTC
>DAOQMM010000190.1:0-2376 GCA_035335645.1 Rhodocyclaceae bacterium
CTCAGCCCTCGCGCCCCGGCTGCAGCGCGATGATCGCCATGCCCGCCAGGCACACCGCGCTGCCGATCCAGTCCCAGCGGCTCGGGCGCACTCCGTCCACCTGCCACAGCCACAGCAGCGCCACCGCCACATACACGCCGCCGTAGGCTGCGTAGATGCGTCCCGCGGCGCCGGGGTGGAGGGTCAGCAGCCACGCGAAGAGGCCGAGGGACAGCGCCGCCGGCAGCAGCAGCCAGGGGGTGTGCCCGCGCGTCCACACCAGCCAGGGCAGGTAGCAGCCGGTGATCTCCGCCAGCGCGGTGAGGACGAACAGCCCGAAGATGCGTGCCAGTTCCAGCATGGTGAGCTCCCTGAATCCCTGAAAAGCCTGTCCGCCGCGCTGCGCCGGCGATCCTCACGCCCGCGTCGTCGCCGGCAGACTGTCCACATATTCCCGCAGATGCTGAAGGAACTCCGCGGCGATGGGCGACAGACGCTTGCCGCGGGGCTGCACGATGTACCAGTTGGCGTGAATCGGAAAGCCCGCCACGTCCAGGATCGCCAGCCCGTCCACCGCCGGATCGGCGTGCAGCGTGTGGCGCGACAGCACTGCCAGTCCCAGTCCTGCCGCCACCGAATGCTTGATCGCCTCGTTGCTGCCCAGGGCCATGCGCACCGTGGGCTGCCAGCCCAGCGTCGCAAAATGCCGCTCGCACGCGCGTCGCGTGCCCGAGCCCGGTTCCCGCAGGATGAAGCGTTCGCCTGCCAGGGCGGCCGGCGCAATCGCCTGTTCGGCGGCCAGGGGATGTCCGGCGGGGGCCACCACCACCAGCCGGTTGGGCAAAAAGGCTTCGCGGCTCACCTCGTCCCCGTCCGGCGGCAGCGACATGATGCACAGGTCGTCCGCGTTGGCCTGCAGGCGCTCCAGCACCCCGTCCCGGTTGAGGATGGAGAGGCTCACCTCCACGTCCGGGTACTGGCGGCAGAAGGCGCCCAGCAGGGTCGGCACAAAGTACTTCGCGGTGCTCACCAGGGCCACCCGCAGGCAGCCCCGCTGCAAACCGCGCAGGGCATCCACGCGGGTGCCCAGGGCCGCCCACTCGTCGCGGATCGCCAGGGCCGACTGGCGCACCAGCTGCCCCGCCTCGGTGAGGAAGACGCGCTTGCCGATCACCTCGTAGAGGGGCAGGCCGACGCTGTCGGCCAACTCGCGCAGCTGCATGGACACCGTCGGCTGGGTCACATGGCAGGCCTTGGCCGCCGCGCTGATGCTGCCGTGCTCGGCCACCGCAAGAAAGAGCTGAAGCTGCCGAAACGTCGCGTACATAGAGTTTTGTCGATAAAAACAATATTTATTATCTATTTTACTCGATCATTGCTGCGCCGTAACATGAATCCAGATCCTTACGGAGCCTCATCATGAACAGTCTGCTCGATCCCGCAATCCTCTTCTTCCTCTTCGGGGTGGCCGCGGGCCTCCTCAAATCCAATCTGGAAATCCCGCCCGCCATCTCCCGCTTCCTGTCCCTGTATCTCCTCATGGCGCTGGGCCTCAAGGGCGGTTTTGCGCTGGCCCATTCCGGCCTCACCGCCCAGGTGGCGAGCAGCCTGCTGGTGGCGGTGAGCCTGGCCGTCATCGTGCCCCTCGTCGGCTTCACCGTGCTGCGCCGCAAGGTGGGCGGATTCGACGCCGCCGCCATCGCCGCCACCTACGGCTCGGTGAGCGCCGTCACCTTCATCACCACCACCCAATACCTGGAGAGCCACGGCTACCCCTTCGGCGGACACATGGCCGCCGCCCTGGCCCTGATGGAATCGCCCGCCATCGTCCTTGCCGTGCTCCTCGCCAACCACCTGCGCCAGAGCGCCACCGCCGGCGTGCAGGTGCATGCGGACGGCACCGCCACCCTGGGCCCTGCGCCGGGCGGCGTGTCTTTCGGCAAGGTGCTGCACGAATCCCTCACCGACGGCGCGCAACTGCTCCTGCTGGGGGCGATGGTCGTCGGCATCGTCACCGGCGACGCCGGCAAGGCCGCCATGCAGCCCTTCTCCGGCGATCTCTTCAAGGGCATGCTGGCCTTCTTCCTCCTGGACATGGGCCTCCTCGCCGCACGCCAGCTGCCCCAGCTGCGCGGCGCCTCCCCGTGGCTGCCGGCTTACGCGCTGCTCGCCCCGCTGGTCCACGCCAGCCTCGCCCTGGGCCTGTGCCTGCTCGCCGGCATCGAGGCGGGCAACGCCGCCCTGCTGATGGTGCTCGCCGCCAGCGCCTCCTACATCGCCGTGCCCGCCGCCCTGCGCTTCGCCATCCCGGAAGCCCGCCCGTCCCTGTACGTGGGCATGTCCCTGGGCCTCACCTTCCCCTTCAACATCCTGCTGGGGATCCCCCTCTACGTGAGC
>DAOQMM010000191.1:0-2364 GCA_035335645.1 Rhodocyclaceae bacterium
CAGTGGCTGTCCCTGCCGATGATCGTGATCGGCATCGTCATGGCGGTGATTGCCGTCCGCCGGGCGGCCGACACCTGATCGCCCCACGGCCCGGCCGCGCCCGCGGCCGGACTGCCCCTCCACGTGCCGCACACACCCGCCCCCACGGCGAACACCGGGAGGCGTTCGCCCCGGACGCTTGAATCCTGCGGCAGACGCCCCCATCTGCCGAAAACCTCCCTTGTTTCCGCCCGCCATGGAAAAGAAAACCCAGTTCAGCCTGTGGTACTTCCTCTTCGCTCTGTTCGCAGTGTTCACCCTGCACGACCTGTGGGTCCAGGTACGCACCACCGAGCCGCTGCCCTACAGTGAATTCCAGCGCAGGCTGAAGGCCGGCGAGGTGGCCGAGATCGCCATCGCCGACAACACCATCCAGGGCAGCTTCAAGCAGGCCCTGCCCGATGGCCGCCAGAAGTTCGTCACCACCCGCGTCGATCCTGAACTGGCCAGGGATCTGGGCCAGTACGACGTCAAATTCACCGGCGTCGTGGAGAGCACCCTGCTGCGGGACATCCTCGGCTGGGTGCTGCCCGCGGTCATCTTCGTCGCCATCTGGCTCTTTGCCATGCGCCGCTTCGGCGGCAAGCAGGGCTTCGGCGGCGGCTTCATGAACCTGGGCAAGAGCAAAGCCAAGGTCTACGTGGAGGCCAATACCGGCGTGAGCTTTGCCGACGTGGCCGGCGTGGACGAGGCCAAGGACGAGCTCAAGGAAGTCGTCGGCTTCCTCAAGGACCCCAAATCCTACGGCCGCCTGGGCGGACGCGTACCCAAGGGCGTGCTGCTGGTCGGCCCGCCGGGCACCGGCAAGACCCTGCTCGCCAAGGCCGTCGCCGGCGAGGCGGGCGTGCCCTTCTTCTCGATCTCCGGCTCCGAGTTCGTCGAGATGTTCGTCGGCGTGGGGGCCGCCCGCGTCCGCGACCTCTTCGAGCAGGCCCGCGCCAAGGCGCCCGCCATCATCTTCATCGACGAACTGGACGCCATGGGCCGCGCCCGCGGTGCCTTCGCCATGGGCGGCCACGACGAGAAGGAACAGACCCTCAACCAGCTGCTTGTCGAACTGGATGGCTTCGACTCCTCCTCCGGCCTGGTCCTGCTGGCCGCCACCAACCGGCCGGAAGTCCTCGACGCCGCCCTGCTGCGGGCCGGCCGCTTCGACCGTCAGGTGCTGGTGGACCGCCCGGACAAGAAGGGCCGCATCGCCATCCTGCAGGTGCACATGAAGAAGATCACCCTGGCCCCCGACCTGGACGCGGAAACCGTCGCCGCCCTGACACCCGGCTTCTCCGGCGCCGAGCTGGCCAACCTGTGCAACGAGGCGGCCCTTGTCGCCACCCGCCGTAACGGCAGCGCCGTCACCGTCGACGACTTCACCGTGGCGGTGGAGCGCATCGTCGCCGGCCTCGAGAAGAAGAACCGTGTCCTCAACGAACACGAGCGCACCGTCGTCGCCCACCACGAGATGGGCCACGCCCTGGTCGCCATGGCCCTGCCCGGCACCGACCCGGTGCACAAGATCAGCATCATCCCGCGGGGCGTCGGCGCCCTGGGCTACACCATCCAGCGTCCCACCGAAGACCGCTTCCTGATGACCCGCGCCGAACTGGAGAACAAGATGGCCGTGCTGCTGGGCGGGCGCGCCGCAGAACAGATCATCTTCGGCGAAGTCTCCACGGGCGCTGCCGACGACCTGCAGAAGGTCACCTCCATCGCCCGCTCCATCGTCATGCGCTTCGGCATGGACGACCAGCTCGGCAACGTGGCCTACGACACCGAGCGCAACACCTTCCTCGGTCAGGCGGCGGCCGCGCCGGCCGAACGCAGCTATTCGGAGGAAACCGCCCGCGAGATCGACTGCGCGGTCCGCCACATCGTCGCCCGCGCCTTCGAGCGCAGCACGGCGATTCTCAGCGCCCACAAGGATCTGCTGGAGCGCAGCGCCGCCGACCTGCTCCAGCGGGAAACCTTCGACGAAGCCGACCTCAAGGCCCTCCACACCCGCGTCGCCGCCTGACGCCACCCCGACCGCGCCGCGCCCGCCTCAGCGCGGGCGTCCGCGTCGCGGTCCCTGCACTGCTCGCCCGCGCGGCGATGGCAGGGCTACAATCGTCCTTGCTGTTCCATCCAGCCCGAAGAACCGTGTGCCGCCTCGCTCCGGCGCCCCTGCAGGCGGACGCACCCCGAGTTCGGACAACCACCTTTGCAAGGAGAGTCCTCCCATGTTCCGCCTCCGCCTGCCTCTCGTCACTCTGGCCTCCGCCGCTGGCCTGCTCGCCGCCCTGGCCCAGCCCGCCGCCGCCCAGGAAGTGCCCACCCTCGCCAAGATCA
>DAOQMM010000192.1:0-2359 GCA_035335645.1 Rhodocyclaceae bacterium
CGAGCAGCGACCCGCCGCCAACACGACCGCTGCGCGCCTGTGCGCGCCGCGGCGGCGCCCAGCCAGACGGCGCCTTATACCGGGGCGTGGCACACCACGCACACCTTGTTCCCGTCCGGATCGCGGAAATACGCCCCGAAGTAGTGTGCGTGGTACTCCGGGCGCAGGCCGGGCGCACCCTCGTCGCGGCCCCCGTGCGCCAGGGCGAGGCGGTGGGCGTCCGCCACGGCGGCGCGGCTTGGCGCCAGGAAGGCCACCATCTGCCCGTTGCCGGGCGTGTGGGGCTGACCGTCCCAGGGGCGGCCCAGGAGGAACAGGGGACGTGGATCCGGCGCCGACTGCCAGCCGGCCCACGGCCGCGCCGGATCGCAGAAACGGGCCTGGATGCCGAGGACGTCCATCAAGGGGCGATAAAAGGCGAGGGCGCGTTCGAAATCATTGGTGCCGACGAAGATGTGGGAAAACATGGCTGCTCCAGGAAACAGGGGAAGATCCGGACCCGCCGGACCCGATCCGCTCGACACCGCGACACCCCGCGGGGGCGGATGAGCGCCCCCCCGCGGACGGGCCGACGGCGCCGGGCATCGGGCGGCGCGGTGCGACGGGCGGAGCGCCCGCGCGGTTCAGGTTTCATGCCAGTCCGCGTACCACTCGGTCAGGGGCCGCGTCTCGCCGGTCCTGGCGAGGCGGGTGAGCACCGCCGCATGGTTGCCCCAGACCACCCCGGCCAGACGCCCGTCGTCCACCCGGGCCTCGATGTCATGGCAGTACAGCCCGCCGTCCCGGTCGGCATAGAAGCCGTAGGTGCGGCAGGCCACCGGGCGATAGGCATAAACCGAGCAGGCACCACTCACCGGGTCGAGGAAGGGGCAGGTCAGGGGGCGCTCCGGCGTATCGGCCAGGCGCGCCACTGCCGCGCGAAAGCCGGCCCGCCGGGGCGCTGGGAGGGCGGCCAGGCCTTCCCGCAGCAGCCCCCATTCGGACGCGGTAAGACGGGGCACATCGGCGAGCCGCCGGCAGCAGGTGTCGCAGCCCTTGGCACAGGGCCAGTCTGCATGCTCACTGCGCAGGGTGGCGACACGCCGATCGATGTCGGCATGGAGTTCGGACAGGGGGGTGACGGTGGGCACGGTCATGACCTTCGGCACGAAGGAGGGGATCGGTACGATAGCAGCCGGCATCCGCGGCGGGAATCCGCCCCGACGGGACCGCCGATGCGCCGATTCCGGACGGACGCGCGCCGCGACACGCGCCCTCAGCCGGATCGGACCGCAACCCACGCCGGCGCCGGACCCGGATCGGCCGCCTCTCCGGCCCGGCCCATCGAGACGGGTGAGACGTACCGGATCGCCCCTCACCGCGCCCTGCACCCTTGTCCGCCGGGCGCCCCAGGTCCGGCACGCATCGATCCATCGCCCTGCACGTCACTCCGACGCCAATCGGTCGTAAAATAAGGTTAAATGACAGGCTGTCGTCCCCTGCATCGCTCCACGTGAACCGTCTGCCCACCTGATGCATTTCTCCCCGCGGCATCGCACGCTGCTTCGCATGCTGGTCCTGTGCCTCGCCTACGCCGTCACCGGCTGGCTTGCGCTGCAGATCGCCGTCCCCCCCGGTTACGCGGCACCGCTCTTCCCCCCCGCCGGCATCGCGCTGGCCGCGGTCATGCTCTACGGGCCGTCCTGCCTGCCGGCGATCTTTCTCGGATCGCTGCTGGTCCAGGTGCCGGCCGCCATACAGACCGGCATCGACATCCAGCGCTGGCCGGGGCTGCTGGTGCCGGCCTTCGGCGCGATGCTGCAGGCCCGCGTCGGCTATGGCCTGGCACGGCGCCTGATCGGACTGCCCAACACCCTGGACAGTCAGGACAGCATCCTGAATTTCGTCGCCCTGGTGGCCCCGCTGGGCTGTGTCGTCAGTGCCAGCATCGCGGTGCCGACGCTCGTGCTGATGCACGCCATCCCGCCCTCCGAGAGCACCTTCACGTGGATCAACTGGTGGGCCGGCGACACCCTCGGCGTGCTGGTGATGGTGCCCCTGACCCTGGTCCTGTTCGGCCTGCCCGCTGCGGACTGGCGCCCCCGGCGCCTCACCGTCGCCGTCCCCATGAGCGTCGCCCTGACGCTCCTGGCGGTCACCTTCATGCAGGTGCGGGAATGGGAAACCCAGCGCCTGCAGACCCAGTTCAACCGGGATGCCGAATTCGTCGCCAGCCTGGTGCAGAAGCGCTTCGACGCCCAGCTCGACCAGTTGCAGGCGCTGGAGCGCCTCACCGCGGTGCACCCCGGTCTCAGCGCCGACGAATGGCGCGATTTCGTCACGCCGATGATGGCCCGCAATCCGGGCACCCAGAACTTCG
>DAOQMM010000193.1:0-2341 GCA_035335645.1 Rhodocyclaceae bacterium
TGGTCCAGCAGTTCCCGGCCTCCGAGAACCACCACCACGCCTATCCGGGCGGCATGCTGGACCACGGCCTGGAGATCGTCGCCTATGCGCTGAAGCTGCGGCAGTCATACCTGCTGCCTGCGGGCGTCACGCCGGAGGCACAGGCGGCCCAGGCCGAAGCCTGGACCGCAGGCACGGCCTACGCGGCCCTGCTGCACGACATCGGCAAGATTGCGGTCGATCTGCACGTCGAGCATGCCGACGGCAGCGTCTGGCATCCCTGGCACGGCCCGCTGCGAAAGCCCTACCGCTTCCGTTACCGAAAGGAGCGCGAGTACCGCCTGCACAGCGCCGCCACCGGGCTGCTCTACGCGCGCCTTCTCGATCGGGACATCTTCGACTGGCTCAGCGGCTATCCCGACCTCTGGGCCGCGCTGCTGTACGTGCTGGCCGGCCAGTACGAGCACGCCGGCACGCTCGGCGAGCTGGTCGTGCAGGCCGACCAGGCATCGGTCGCCCAGGAACTCGGCGGCGATCCCAGCAAGGCGCTGGCGGCGCCCAAGCATGCGCTGCAACGCAAATTGCTCGACGGCTTGCGCTACCTGCTCAAGGAAGAATTCAAGTTGAACCAGGCCGGCCCGGCGGACGGTTGGCTGACCCAGGACGCCTTGTGGCTGGTGAGCAAGACCGTCTCCGACAAGCTGCGCGCACATCTGCTGTCGCAGGGCATCGACGGCATCCCGGCGAGCAATACGGCGGTGTTCAACGTGCTGCAGGATCACGGCATCGTGCAACCGACGCCGGATGGCAAGGCGATCTGGAAGGCTACCGTCACCAGCGACGCCGGCTGGTCGCACGCCTTCACCTTCCTGAAACTCTCGCCGGCGATGATCTGGGATGCCGCCGACCGGCCGGCGCCGTTCGCAGGCCGTGTGCAGGTCGAAGAGGAACAGGCGGAGCCGACGCCGCAGGCGACAACGGTGGCCGATGGGCCGCGCGCGGAAGGCATCGAAGCTGCATCCGCGAGCACGGCGCCGATCGCATCCGCAGCCATGGACACCGGCGTGGCCGCGCTGCTCGACCTGCTGGGCGACACCGCTCCACCCACGGCACCGGAGATCCCGAGTTCCCCTGTTGCCGAGCCCGAGCCGGCCCCTTCGACCGTGCCCCCGCCGCAGATGGGCCTCGCGCCTTCCCAGGATCGCGCGGAGCCCTCCGGGGCGCACTTCATGGCCTGGCTGCGTCAGAGCATCCAGACGCGCAAGCTCATCATCAACGACGCCAAGGCCCTGGTGCATACCGTCGCCGGTACGACCTACCTCGTCAGCCCCGGCGTGTTCCAGCGCTACGCGCAGGAGTACCTTCAAGTCGCCGCGCTGGCCAAGCAGGAGAAGCTGGAGGGGTGGCAGTGGGTACAGAAGCGCTTCGAGAAGCTGGGACAGCACCGCAAGCAGCCGAGCGGGCTGAACATCTGGACCTGCGAAGTCACGGGGCCGCGCAAGTCGCGCCGGCTGCACGGCTACCTGCTCGCCAGCCCGGATGCGCTGTTCCAGGAGACGCCGCCAGACAACCCATACCTGCGGCTCCTCAACGAGGCCGCAAAGCGCGAAGATTCAGCCCTTGGGGGCAAGGACGACGATCAGGCGTAGGCATGCGACCGCTGTGCGGGCCGGCTTCAATCCGCGGATGGGGCCGACTCTGCCAGCTTGGCTTCGGTCAGAGTCATCAAGTGGGCGGAACTGCATTTCAGCGCACGGGCAATCTTGAGGATGAGAGGGAGCGTGGGGACATGCTCGCCGCGCTCGATCTTGCCCATGTGCGACCGTTCGATGCCGGCCATGTGGGCCAGCGTTTCCTGAGCGATGCCCTGGTTGGTTCTTTCTTCCCGCACGGCAGCCCCAAACGCGATGGCTGGTTCCGCTTCGTAGGTAGTGGTGCCGGTGGGGCGGCCCCTTTGGATCGAACGCTTTGGCATTGCCAAGAGCGTCGAACACGGTCACGATTTAAACCACGTTAAACTTAACTCATTCAACGGCTTCGAGATCAGTTGCCACGAGTTCACCGCCTGGGGGAGCTGGACGTGGAATCGAGTGACATCACCGCCGAAATTCGCATGGCCGTCCTCGGCGAATGGGTGCCTCCCCAGCTCGCCGACGTGCTCGCCCTGCAGCGTGCCGAAGAGCCGGAGACTCATGCCGTCCTGGCCGGCTGGACAGATCCCGGTCGAGGCGCGGAGCTGCCGGACGACGGCTTCGACTTCGCCTTGTCTGCGGTTGCCCGGCAGTGGCCTGGCTGGGTATGCGAGCCGCTGTGGCATGACACGCTGGCGGTCGCCGTGGCCAAGCGCTCCCACCTGCTGGCC
>DAOQMM010000194.1:0-2297 GCA_035335645.1 Rhodocyclaceae bacterium
GTGTCCGAGCTCATCGTGATGGCCATGAACGCGCTCCTCAACGCTGGTGACGAGGTGCTGGTGCCGGCGCCCGACTATCCCCTGTGGACCGCCGCCGTGAGCCTCTCCGGCGGCACCCCGCGCCATTACCTGTGCGACGAGGCCAACGAGTGGCTGCCCGATCTGGACGACATCCGCGCCAAGATCACGCCGCGCACCCGCGCCCTCGTCATCATCAACCCCAACAACCCGACCGGCGCCCTGTACCCCGAAGAGACCCTGCGCGGCATCGTGGACATCGCCCGCCAGCACGGCCTGATCCTCTACGCCGACGAGGTCTACGACAAGGTGCTGTACGACGGCGCCCAGCACACCTCCATCGCCTCCCTGTCGGAGGACGTGCTCACCATCACCTTCAACGGCCTGTCCAAGAACTACCGCTCCTGCGGCTATCGCGCCGGCTGGCTGGTGGTGTCCGGTGACAAGCGCGCCGCCGCCGACTACATCGAAGGCCTCAACATGCTGGCCTCCATGCGCCTGTGCGCCAACGTGCCCGGCCAGTATGCGATCCAGACCGCCCTCGGCGGCTACCAGAGCATCGACGACCTGGTGGCGCCCGGCGGCCGCATGCGCCGTCAGCGCGACCTGGCCCACGAGCTGATCAGCGCCATTCCCGGCGTCAGCTGCGTCAAGCCCAAGGCCACCCTGTACATGTTCCCGCGCCTCGACCCGGCGGTGTACCCCATCGCCGACGACCAGCAGTTCATCGCCCAGCTGCTGGAGCAGCAGCGCGTGCTGCTGGTCCAGGGCACCGGCTTCAACTGGCCCCACCCGGACCACTTCCGGCTGGTCTTCCTGCCCCACGAGGACGACCTGCGCGACGCCATCGGGCGCATCGCCCGCTTCCTCGACGGCTACCGCAAGCGTTCCGGCACCTGATCCCCGACGGGGCGCCGGTTGTGGCGCCCCGCGTTCATCCACGTTCACTCACACGACCCACTCGACCATGAAACCCATCCAAGTTGGCCTCCTGGGCATCGGCACCGTCGGCGGTGGCACCTTCACCGTCCTCAAGCGCAACGAAGAAGAAATCACCCGCCGCGCCGGCCGGCCGATCCGGATCACCACCGTGGCCGACAAGAACCTGGAGCTGGCCCGCGCCGTCACCGGCGGCGACGTCAAGCTCACCGACGACGCCTTCGCCGTGGTCAGCGACCCCGAAATCGACATCGTCGTCGAACTGATCGGTGGCTACGGCGTGGCCAAGGAGCTGGTGCTCAAGGCCATCGAGAACGGCAAGCACGTGGTCACCGCCAACAAGGCGCTGCTCGCCGTGCACGGCAACGAGATCTTCGCCGCCGCCCAGAAGAAGGGCGTGATGGTGGCCTTCGAGGCCGCCGTGGCCGGGGGCATCCCCATCATCAAGGCCCTGCGCGAAGGCCTCTCCGCCAACCGCATCCAGTGGATCGCCGGCATCATCAACGGCACCACCAACTTCATCCTCTCCGAGATGCGCGACAAGGGCCTGCCCTTCGCCGACGTGCTCAAGGAAGCCCAGCGCCTGGGCTACGCCGAAGCCGACCCCACCTTCGACATCGAAGGCGTGGACGCCGCTCACAAGGCGACCCTGATGGCCTCCATCGCCTTTGGCGTGCCGGTGCAGTTCGACAAGGCCTACGTGGAAGGCATCAGCAAGCTCGACGCCACCGACATCAAGTACGCCGAGCAGCTGGGCTACCGCATCAAGCTGCTGGGCATCGCCCGCCGCCGCACCCAGGGCATCGAGCTGCGCGTGCATCCCACGCTGATCCCGGAAAAGCGCCTCATCGCCAACGTGGAAGGCGCCATGAACGCCGTGCTGGTCCACGGTGACGCCGTCGGCGCCACGCTGTACTACGGCAAGGGCGCCGGTGCCGAGCCCACCGCCAGCGCAGTCATCGCCGATCTCGTGGACGTCACCCGCTTGCACACCGCCGATCCGGAACACCGTGTGCCGCACCTGGCCTTCCAGCCGGACCAGATCACCGACGTGCCGGTGCTGCCCATTGACGACGTGGAGACCAGCTACTACCTGCGCCTGCGCGTGGTGGACAAGCCCGGCGTGCTCGCCGACGTCACCCGCATCCTCGCCGACCAGGACATCTCCATCGACGCCATGCTCCAGCGCGAGCCGGAAGAGGGCGAGTCCCAGACCGACATCATCATCCTCACCCACCTCACCGTCGAAAAGAACGCCGACACCGCCATCGCCCGCATCGAGGCGCTGGATTCGGTGAACGGCAAGGTGACCCGGCTGCGTCTGGAAAACCTCTGATCCG
>DAOQMM010000195.1:0-2234 GCA_035335645.1 Rhodocyclaceae bacterium
CTGGTGGGCGGGCAGGACGAGCTGGTCTTCGACGGCGGCTCCTTCGCCCTCGACCGGCAGGGCGTGCTGACCTGGCAGGGACCGGTGTTTGCCGAGGACCTGACTCTGCTGACCTTCGCCGGCGGCGCCTGGGAGGAGCAGACGATCCCCGCCCCGCGCCCGCTGGAGGCCGACGTGTACGACGCCCTGGTGTTGGGTGTGCGCGACTACCTGGGCAAGAACGGCTTTCCCGGCGCGATCATCGGCCTGTCCGGCGGCGTGGATTCGGCCTTGACCCTGGCCGTCGCGGTGGACGCCCTGGGCGCCGACCGGGTGCGCGCGGTGATGATGCCCTCGCCCTATACGGCGCAGATGAGCCTGGACGATTCCCGCGAGATGGTGCGGCGCCTGGGCGTGCGTTACGACGAGATCCCCATCGAGCCGGCCATGCGCACCTTCGCCGAGATGCTGGCGCCCCAGTTCGTCGGTCTGCCCGAGGACACCACCGAGGAGAACCTCCAGTCGCGCATCCGCGGCATGCTGCTGATGGCCCTGTCCAACAAGACCGGCGCCATCGTCCTCACCACCGGCAACAAGAGCGAGATGGCCACCGGCTACGCCACCCTGTACGGCGACATGGCGGGCGGCTTCGCCGTGATCAAGGATCTCTACAAGACCTTCGTCTATCGTCTGTGCGCATGGCGCAACGCGCTGCACGGCCAGCCGGTGATCCCGGACAACATCCTCACCCGGCCACCCTCTGCCGAACTCAAGCCCGACCAGTGCGATCAGGACTCCCTGCCGCCCTACGAGGTGCTTGACGCCATCATCGCGGCCTACATGGAAGAGGATCTGTCGCCGGCCGAGATCGTCGCCCGCGGCTATCCGGAACACGACGTGCGCCGCACCGTGGCCATGCTCAAGCGCAACGAATACAAACGGCGCCAGGCGCCGCCGGGTGTGCGCGTGACCCAGCGCGGCTTCGGCAAGGACTGGCGTTACCCCATCACCTCCCGGTACCGGGACGCGTAAAACCTGCCCGGCCCCTTGGCGGGCCGGCAAATGCGGCTAAAATGCCGAATTGTTTTCAGGAGACTGCCCATGAAGAAAATCGAAGCCGTGATCAAGCCCTTCAAGCTGGACGAAGTCCGGGAAGCCCTGTCCGAAGTGGGCATCACCGGCCTGACCGTCACCGAGGTGAAGGGTTTCGGTCGCCAGAAGGGCCACACGGAGCTGTACCGCGGGGCCGAATACGTGGTGGATTTCCTGCCCAAGATCAAGCTGGAAGTGATCGTCTCCTCCGACGTGGCCGAGCAGGCCATCGAGGCCATCATCAAGGCCGCCCGCACCGGCAAGATCGGTGACGGCAAGATCTTCGTGATGCCCGTCGAACAGGTCGTGCGCATCCGTACCGGCGAGACCAACGAATCGGCGATCTGAGCGTCGCCTGCGGTCGCCCCGCCGATGTGCGGGGCCCGCAACGGGTCTTCCCCGATCCCCGCCCCGCGGCCGTCCGCGCGGCGGGGATTGTCGTTCACGAGCCGTCCCGTCCCGCTGGCCTGCGGGTGAGTCGGCGCGCCAGGCCGATTTTGCGATCCTGGCGCAGCGCGTAGAATGCCGCCTTTTCAGCATTTCCGGATCTGTACCATGGCTTCCACCGTCCGCACCCGCTTCGCCCCCAGCCCCACTGGCTACCTGCACATCGGAGGCGCGCGCACGGCCCTGTTCTCGTGGGCCTTTGCCCGCCGTCATGGCGGCACCTTCGTGCTGCGCATCGAGGACACCGACGTGGCCCGCTCCACGCCCGAGGCGGTGCAGGCCATCCTCGACGGCATGAGCTGGCTGGATCTGAACTGGGACGAGGGCCCCTTCTACCAGATGCAGCGCATGGACCGCTACAAGGCGGTGATCCAGGCAATGCTCGCCGCCGGCACGGCGTACCCCTGCTACATGCCGCCGGAAGAACTGGACGCCCTGCGCGAAGCCCAGCGCGCCCGCGGCGAAAAGCCCCGCTACGACGGCCGCTGGCGGCCCGAGCCCGGCAAGGAACTGCCCGCGCCGCCCGTCGGCGTGCAGCCGGTGATCCGCTTTAAAAACCCGACCGAGGGCGTGGTGGCGTGGGACGACCTGGTCAAGGGCCGCATCGAGATCGCCAACGCCGAGATGGACGACCTCATCATCGCCCGCGCCGACGGCACGCCCACCTACAACTTCTGCGTGGTGGTGGACGACTGGGACATGGGCATCACCCACGT
>DAOQMM010000196.1:0-2224 GCA_035335645.1 Rhodocyclaceae bacterium
GTCCACGGGCGCTCGCCACGGGGGCCGGCGCACGGGCCGGCGCCTTGACCACCGGCGCAGGCCGAGCCTGGGCACGAACCGGCGCGGGCGCCGGACGGACCCCCGTACGGGCGGGTGCGGTCTTGCCACGGACCTGGGCCTGCGCCGCCGGACGGGACACCGGTTTGGGCGCAAGCTTCACCGGGGCGGGACGGGGCGTCACCCGGGCGACGGGCTTGGGGGCCGTCTTGGACGGCGCGGCTGCACGATGCGCCTGGGGGGCCGCGACGGCTTCGCCGGCAAAGCCGGTCAGCACCGCCATGGCCACCGCCAACGCTGCAAAGTAGGTATTCATGGAATGTTTTCTCCTGCTGGACCGGGCCGCCGGAAGGGGCGACGCGGCGGACTGTGCGCGACCGGCGCGCTCGCGGGCATGGGCATGCCGTGGAAAACCGGGGGATTCTACCGGAAGTTTGGACCGTTATCGGCCACGATCGGACTTGCGGGCGACGGCGCCTTTCTGCACCATGCGCCCTTTTTTCGCACCGGGTCCACCCATGCTTCTGCCCATCGAACAACGCATTGCCGCCGAACTGGGTGTACAGCCCCGCCAGATCGAATCCGCCGTCCAGCTCCTCGACGAAGGCGCCACCGTGCCCTTCATTGCCCGCTACCGCAAGGAAGTCACCGGCGGCCTGGACGACACCCAGCTGCGCACGCTGGAGGAGCGCCTCGGCTACCTGCGCGAACTGGAAGACCGCCGCGCCGCGGTGCTCGCCAGCATCGACGAACAGGGCAAGCTCACCCCCGCACTGCGCGAGGCCGTGGAACACGCCGACACCAAGCAGCGCCTGGAAGACCTTTACCTGCCCTACAAGCAGAAGCGCCGCACCAAGGCCCAGATCGCCCGCGAGGCCGGCATCGAGCCGCTGGCGCTGGCCCTGCTGGCCGACCCGGGCCTGTCGCCGGACGCGGAAGCCGCCGCCTACCTCAACACCGACGCCGGCTTCGCCGACACCCGGGCGGTGCTCGACGGTGCCCGCCAGATCCTGATGGAGCGCTTCGCCGAGGACGCCACCCTCATTGGCACCCTGCGCAGCTACCTGGGCGAGCACGGCGTGGTCGTCTCCAGCGTCGTCGCCGAAAAGGAAGCCGATCCTGCCGCCGCCAAGTTCCGCGACTGGTTCGACTTCCGCGAGCCCCTCGCCACGCTGCCCTCCCACCGCGCCCTGGCCCTCTTCCGTGGCCGCAACGAAGGCGTGCTGCGCCTGCAGCTGGGCCTCGATTCCGATCCGACCGACGGCAGCACGCCCGGCCCCAACCCCTGCGAGGCACGCATCGCCGGCCATGTGGGCGTGCGCGACCAGGGCCGCCCGGCCGACGCCTGGCTGCGGGAAACCGTGCGCTGGGCATGGAGCGTCAAGATCTCCCTGCATCTGGAACTGGAGCTCCTCGGCCAGGTGCGCGAGCGCGCCGAGGAAGAAGCCATCCGCGTCTTCGGCCGCAACCTCAAGGATCTGCTGCTGGCCGCCCCCGCCGGCGCCCGCGCCACCCTGGGCCTCGATCCGGGCCTGCGCACCGGCGTCAAGGTGGCCGTCGTGGACCAGACCGGCAAGCTCCTCGACACCGCCACCATCTATCCCCACGAACCGCGCCGCGACTGGGACGGCAGCCTGCACACCCTTTCGAAGCTGTGCGAAAAGCACGGCGTGTCGCTGATCGCCATCGGCAACGGCACCGCCAGCCGTGAGACCGACAGGCTCGCCGCCGACCTCATCAAGCTGCGCCCCGAGCTGCACATGACCAAGATCGTCGTCTCGGAAGCCGGCGCCTCGGTGTATTCCGCGTCCGAACTGGCCGCCCGGGAATTTCCCGACCTGGACGTGAGCCTGCGCGGCGCCGTCTCCATCGCCCGCCGCCTGCAGGATCCGCTGGCCGAGCTGGTCAAGATCGACCCCAAATCCATCGGCGTGGGCCAGTACCAGCACGACGTGAACCAGACGCGCCTGGCCCGTGCCCTGGATTCGGTGGTCGAGGACTGCGTGAACGCCGTCGGCGTGGATGTGAACATGGCGTCTGCCGCGCTGCTGGCGCGCATCTCGGGCCTCAATACCACGCTCGCCGCCAACATCGTCGCCCACCGGGACGCCCATGGCCCCTTTCCGAGCCGCGCCGCGCTGCTGGACGTCCCGCGCCTCGGCCCCAAGACCTTCGAGCAGGCCGCCGGCTTCCTGCGCATCCCCAG
>DAOQMM010000197.1:0-2157 GCA_035335645.1 Rhodocyclaceae bacterium
CCGTCCACGCACAACGGCCGGACCTCCCGGCCCGGCCGTCCTGCCGCACACGCCGCGGCTTACTTCACCGAAATCTGATCGAACACCCCGCCGTCGGCGAAGTGGGTCTTCTGGGCCTTGGTCCAGCCGCCAAACACCTCGTCGATGGTGAACAGCTTCACCGGTGCAAACTGCTTGGCGTACTTGGCCGCCACCTTCGGATCGGTCGGCCGGTAGTAGTTCTGGCCGGCGATGTCCTGGCCCTCGCTGGAGTACAGGTACTTCAGGTATTCCTCGGCCACCTTGCGCGTGCCGCGCTTGTCCACCACCTTGTCCACCACCGACACCGGCGGCTCGGCCAGGATGGAGAGGGACGGGGTGACGATGTCGAACTTGTCCGGACCCAGCTCCTTCACCGCCAGGTAGGCCTCGTTCTCCCAGGCGATCAACACGTCGCCGATGCCCCGCTCCACAAAGGTGGTGGTGGCACCGCGGGCGCCCGAATCGAGCACCTTCACGTTGCCATAGATCTTCTTCACGAAGTCCTTGGCGCTGGCCTCGTTGCCGCCCGGCTGCTTGAGGGCGTAGCCCCACGCCGCCAGGTAGTTCCAGCGGGCGCCGCCGGAGGTCTTGGGATTCGGCGTGATCACGTCGATGCCCGGCTTGGCCAGGTCGTTCCAGTCGCGGATCTTCTTCGGGTTGCCCTTGCGCACCAGGAAGACGATGGTCGAGGTGTAGGGCGAGGCGTTGTGAGGCAGGCGCTTCTGCCAGTCGGCGGGCACCAGCTTTCCGTGTTCGTAGAGCGCGTCGATGTCGGCCGCCAGGGCCAGGGTGACCACGTCGGCCTCCAGGCCGTCGATCACCGAGCGGGCCTGCTTGCCGGAACCGCCGTGGGAGGCCTTGATGGTCACGGTCTCGTTGGTGCGCGCCTTCCAGTACTTGGCGAAGGCGGCGTTGTAATCCTGGTAGAGCTCACGGGTCGGGTCGTAGGACACGTTGAGCAGGGTCACGTCCGCATGGGCGAGGCTGGACAGCCCCAGCACCAGGGCGAGGGACAGCACGGAACGGCGGGTGGCGGATTTGAGGCGGGCGGTCATGGCAGATTCCTGTCGACAACGAAAGATGGCGCCGAGTCTAGGCAGCCCCCCACGCCGGCCCAACCAAGAAAAACTGCCATGCTTATTCCGCGGCGCGTGAAATCCATTGCATAAAATGCCCCAGCCCGCGCCCATCGCCCCCGCCGCGTTGCGCCCGCGCGACACCTTCAGCGCCCCCACCCGGCGCCTGCCGCCGCCCCGCCGAGCCACGCTGCACCGCCGCACGGGGCGCGCCTTTCCGCCCACCGCCGGCCTCCGCGCCACCATGCCGCCTCGACTGAAATCCACCGCCCACCGGGCATTTCCGCACACCTCGCCCGCGCGCCCACCCTTGCAGCCACCGCGTCAGCTCACTACACTGGCCTTGTGCGATGCAACATCCGCAGCGTCCCGCCCCCGTGGCGAGGGGCCCGGCCTGTTGCCGAAGAGACGGTCCGACCATCGTCCCCGCACCGCCCGCGCGCCCGTCGCGCACCCCTCAGGAACTGCCGTCATGCCCCATACCCACGCTCATTCCAAGGCCGAAGCCTGCCACGAAGCCCTCGAAGAATTCGAAGCCACCCACCACCACGCCCCGGACGCCCACGAAAAGGCCGCGCTGATCTCCAAGACCATCCGCGAATGGGAACACGAGGAAGTGGACGCCACCCACACGCCGGACGGCCAGCCGTCCTGATGCCGCACTGAGCGGTCTGCCGGTCGGTTGAAGCGAACCGGCAGCCGATTCACCCCCGTCTCACGCACGCGGGGCGCTGAGCCCAGCGCGTGTTGGCGGCCGTCCGCGGTCGCCTCAACACTGCCCGGACGTGTCGCACCCGTGACGATCCGAGCCCCATCGCATCATCGTGATGGAGGTGAGGGTCGCGTCCCGGTGTCGTCCTGCCCGACACCGAACGGTCGTCCCGCGCATCGCGCGGCGGCGGATTGAGTACGTCCACGCCTGGCGTACATCCCTCACCACCGCGTCGGCCATTCATCTGGGCTTGAACCCGGCGCCCTCTGTCGACCGCCTGCGCCGTGCAGACGCCCCCCTTGCACCCCCTCCCCCCGCACCGCACAATGCGGCGTCATACCTTTTCCT
>DAOQMM010000198.1:0-2067 GCA_035335645.1 Rhodocyclaceae bacterium
GTCGTGGCCAGACCGTCGCGGGTCTGGCGTGCCGCCTCCACGATCCACGCGGCAAAGCGGCGCACGTCGTCGCGAGGCATGGCGTCGGCCTGCAGCAGCCAGTAGCCGCGCCCGCTGACTTCCCGGTGGGCGCAGCCGATGCGCCGCAGCTGGCCGCGCTCCAGCAGGGGTGAGACGAGCTCGGCGCGGCCGATGGCGACGCCCTGGCCGGCGACCGCGGCCTGGATGAGCTGGTCGTAGTGGTTGAAGTGCAGGGTGCCCCGCGGCCGCAGCTGTCCCAGGCCGTCGGCCGTCAGCCAGTCGTCCCAGTTCAACCAGCCGAAGCCGGGCATGTCGAAATAGAGCAGGGTCAGTTCGGGCAGGGTGGCGGCGTCCAGGGCGCTCACGCCCAGAGCGGGGCTCGCCACCGGAAAGACGGTTTCACCGAAGAGCCGCACGGCGCCGTCTGGCACGTCCCGGTCCGGGCAGTAGCGCAGGGCCAGATCGATGCCTTCCCGCTGCAGTTCGACGACGCGGTTGCTGCTGGCGAGGCGCACGTCTACGTCCGGGTGCAGGGCCTGGAAATCCCGCAGGCGCGGCAGCAGCCACAGGGCCGAGATGCCGATGGTGGCGGTCACCGTCACCGGCGGACGCAGCCGGGTGTCCCGCAGGCTGGCTGCGTAGTCGGCGTATTCCCGAAGCCAGTCCTCTGCCAGCCGGGCCAGACGCTCGCCTTCCGGCGTCAGGGCGAGGGTCCGCGTGCCGCGCACGAAGAGGCTCACCCCGAGGCCCTCCTCCAGAGTCTGCACCTGGCGGCTCACCGCGGACTGGGTCAGGCACAGGGCCTCGGCGGCGCGGGTGAAGCTGAGGGCGCGGGCGGCCGCCACGAAGCCCCGCAGGGGATCAAGGGGCGGCAGGTGGAGGAGGGGCGTATTCATGCGGATTCCTCATGAACAGGATGCTCCGAATGCGTTTGTCCGGTGCTGCTCGGCGGCCAATACTGGAAGCGCCACGTGTGGATGGCGCAGCCCGGCGGGCCGACCGGCCGGAGTCCCCAGTGTAATGCGCAAGACGCATTCACGCAGCCCCAGGAGAGCATCATGAGCATTCATCCCCCACCCCAACTGCTCAGTCTGCAGCGCTACGAGGCGCGCATCCTGGAGGATGCCGTCGGGACCCTGGTGGCCTGCCTGTCGGGCTGCGTGTGGCTCACCCAGCACGGGGACAGCCGCGACATCATCCTGCACGCCGGTGACAGCTTTCGCATCGAACGCCCCGGCTGCGTGGTGATGGCCGCCGGCCGGCCGACGCGCCTGCACCTGGTGGCGCCGCCGGCAGAGGCGCCGCGGCCGGCCCGGGCCCGCGCCTGGTGGGCGCGCCTGTTCTCGCCCCGCTGGCACGCCGCGGCGCGTCATCTGATGCAGGGCGGCGGTGCCGTTCCGGACCGTTGAGCGGCGTCATGACCGCGTCGCTGGCGCGGGCTACACTGACCGAATCGTCATTCTGGGAGACCGCCATGTCCGCATCGAAACTGGAAGTCTGGTTCGAGTTCGCCAGCTCCTATTCCTACCTCAGCGTAATGCGCATCGCGCCGCTAGCGCAGGCTGCAGGGGTCGAGCTGGTGTGGCGGCCCTTCCTCCTCGGGCCGGTCTTTCTGTCCCTCGGCTGGAACGATTCGCCCTTTAACATCTACCCGCCCAAGGGTCGCTATATGTGGCGCGATTTGGCACGCCTGGCCGCCCGCTACGGCCTGCCCCTGCGCATGCCTTCGCGCTTCCCGCGCAATGGCGTGCTCGCCGCGCGGGTCGCCCTGGCCGGCGCGGATCAGCCGTGGGTCGGTGACTTTGCGCGCGCCGCGATGGCTGCCAACTTCGCCGAGGACCGGGACATCGCCGACGAAGCGGTGATCCGCGCACTCCTCGCCGGCCTGGGGCTCGATCCCGACACCTGGATCGCCGCCGCCACCACGCCCGAGAACAAGCTCGCCCTGCGCCGCCAGACCGAACGGGCCGCCGAACTGGGCCTCTTCGGCGCCCCGTCCTTCATCACGCCGGACGGGGAGCTGTTCTGGGGCAACGACCGGCTGGA
>DAOQMM010000199.1:0-1931 GCA_035335645.1 Rhodocyclaceae bacterium
GGCCGCCGCCTCGGTCTGCTGGCGCAGCTTCTGGCGGTTGGCGTCGGCGGTGGCGGCGGCGAGGAGTGCCGCCGGGTCCAGGCCCAGCTCCGCGAGGACGCCGGCGACGGTCTCCGGCGCTTCCAGGTCGCGATCCTCGGCGAAGTTGAGGCTGAACACGCGCCGGCAGAAGGCGCCGATCCACGCTTCGTCCGCGCCGAGTACCGCGACCCGGTGGGCCAGCAGGGCGGCGCGCGGGAACACCGACGGCTGTTGCCACGGCAGGCCGGCCTTGCGGCAGGCCCGCGCCATGTCGCGCCACACGTAGGCGCCCTTGGCCTTCTGCAGCACGAAGGGCGAGGTCTCCCAGCCGAAGCTGCGGAAGATCGGCCCCAGCAGGAAGGGCTGCCAGCGCACGGGCACCCCCAGGCGCGCCGCGGCGGCCTCGATGCGCAGGGCGCTGAGGTAGCTGTAGTTGCTGCCGAAGTCGAACCAGAACTCCAGGGGCGGACGGGGGGCCGGTGCGGCCTCCGGCGCGGCGTTGAGCGGCGCGCTCACGGGAACACCACCAGGCAGCGCAGCTCGATGCTCTCCCGCAGGGGCGCGTCGGCGGGGATGTCGGGCAGATCGAAGGCCGTGTGCGGCACAAAGCGCGCCACGCCGCCCAGCTGGGAGTCGTATTGCTTGAACACCAGGGCCTCGTGACGGTCCATGCGCGCGAAATACCACCAGCGATGCCGCGGCGAGTGCAGCAGGTGATAGATCTCGCCCGTGCGGCGGGGATAGCGCACCTCACTCTCCACCAGATCCGCCGCATTCACGCTGCGCGCGTCGCAGACCGCCAGCGGTGTGTCCTGCACCGGCCCACGGATCGAGCGCCAGATATTGACGATGGCAAAGCGCGTGACCCGCGCCGCCGCGGCCGGATCCTCCAGCACCCGGCCCAGCCGTGCGCGGCCCGAGGCCTCGGTGTAGTCGTTGTGGATGCGTCCATTCACCGCCGGGCGGCCATCCGCCAGGTCGCGCCGGCCAAAGGACAGGGCCGCGCGGTCCCGTTCCCGGCGCCGCACCAGATGGTCGAACACGTAGGCCCGCTGCGCCCCCGTCACCTGCAGGGCCAGCTCCATCGCCTCGGGGTAATAGATGTTGCGGATCTGGTGCTCGTCCGCAAAGTCACTCACCGCGCTCGGCGCATCCCACAACTCGAAGCCCTCCCGGTCGATGCCCGGCCGCGGCGCCGCCAGCCGCCCGTCGGCAATCGGCATCGGCCGCAGTGCGTAGGCGCAATTCTCCCAGGGCACGCCCGGCGGCGGCTCGAAGGCATAGCTCACGGGGCGCTCCGCCGTGGGCGCCAGGTAATTCAGACCCGCCACCACCCCAGCCGGATGGGCCGGCTCGACGGGACGGAGGCGTGTACGCGGAACAGCGAGGGCAGTCATGGGCTTCTCCTCTTGTAATGACTGAAGGACTTCGGTCGGGGCGACCGCCCACACCCGCCGGCGGCCTGCTGCCGATTGAAGCCGTCCACGAAACGGCGCTCAAGCGAGTTGTGGGACGCTCCCATGCGCGGGAGGAATGTCGGAGGGTGAGCGTGGCAGGCGGCCGGGGCGGAGCGCCTGGTTCGCCGCGCGGTGGGCTTTGTTCGCATCGCGGAATGCTTCGTTGCGGCGGCGGGGAAGCAAGCGCAGGCGGCAGAATGCTTCGCGCGGGGCGCGTAGAACGATGTTGGAGGCGCGTAGTGCCTTGTGGGCGTCGCGGGGAAGGACTACGGGGGCGCGGGGAAGGACTCCGCGACGGTGGGGAAGGAATCCGCGGGCGCGGGGAATGACTCCGCGGGCGCGGGGAAGCTCAATGATAGCGGCGGTTCAAATGTCGGGGACGCGGATTAAGGGTTTTGGCTATCGTGGAAGGACTCCGCGACGGTGGGGAAGGACTACGCGGGCGCGGGGAAG
>DAOQMM010000200.1:0-1826 GCA_035335645.1 Rhodocyclaceae bacterium
ACCTTGAAGGCGTTGGTGTGGCGCGAGATGGCGGCGGTGCGGGAGCGGTCGAGCCAGAACTTCTTGCGCTGCTCGGGGCTGACGGCGATGAAGCCTTCGGCACCGCGGGTGTTGGTCATGCGGATCACGTCGGAGGCGGCGCCCATCACCGCGGTCTCGTCGTGGCCGACGATGTCGCCGATCAGCACCATCTTCGGGCGACCATGGCGCTTGGCCTTGGTGGCGTAACCCACCGCCTTCACGTAGCGCTCGTCCAGGTGCTCCAGGCCGGCGAGCTGCACGCCCGCGGCGTGGCCGGCGCCGCCCGGCTTGAAGTAGTCGGTGATCTCGACGATGGCGGGCACGGCCTCGCGCACCTGGCCGAAGAATTCCAGGCACACGGTGCGGGTCACCGGCGGCATCTTGTGGAGCACCCAGCGCGCCGCCACGATGAGGCCGTCGGTACCTTCCTTCTGCACGCCGGGCACGCCGCCGAGGAATTTGTCGGTGACGTCCTTGCCCAGGCCCACCTTGCGGCAGGCGGCGCCGGGCATGACCAGCACCTCCTCGGAGAGGGGCGCGTAATCCCGGGCGTCGAAGCGCCGCAGGCGGAAGCGCACGGTCTCCTGTTCGTGGATCTTGCCGAAGTTGTGCTCGAGGCGCTCCACCTCCAGCCAGTTGCCGTCCGGCGTGACCATCTTCCACCAGGCCAGGTTGTCCAGCGCGGTGCCCCACAGCACGGCCTTCTTGCCGCCGGCGTTCATGGCGATGTTGCCGCCGATGCAGGACGCGCTGGCGGAGGTCGGGTCCACGGCAAACACCCGGCCGGCCGCCGACGCAGCTTCAGAGACCCGCTCGGTGACCACGCCGGCGCCGGTGCGGACGGTGGCGTAGGGCGTGTCGTGGCCGGGCAGGACGATCTCCTCGACGGGGCCGAGGCTGATCAGCTTTTCGGTGTTGATGACCACCGAGCGGGCATCCAGGGGCACGGCGCCGCCGGTGTAGCCGGTGCCGCCGCCGCGGGGGATGATGGTCAGGCCCAGCTCGATGCAGCTCTTCACCAGCGGCGCCATCTCGTCCTCGGTGTCCGGGTAGAGGACCACGAAGGGGAACTCCACGCGCCAGTCGGTGGCGTCGGTGACGTGGGAGACGCGGGCGTGACCGTCGAAGCAGATGTTGTCCTTGCGGGTGTGACGGGCCAGGGCCCTCAGCACGTCCCGGCGCAGCGCACCGGTCTCGTCGAAGAACTGCTCGAAGCGATCCACCGCTCCATAGGCCGCCGACACCAGGCGCGCCACCTTGTGGGCGCGATCGGGATCGTCGGAATGGGTCTCGTCGCGGCGCTTGTCCACCTCGCGCAGGCGGTGGCGCAGGGCTTCGATGAGGGCACCGCGCCGGTCACGGTTGGCGAGCAGGTCGTCCTGCAGATAGGGGTTGCGCTGGACCACCCACATGTCGCCCAGCACCTCGTAGAGCATCCGCGCGGAACGGCCGGTGACCCGCTCGCTGCGCAGGGCGTCGAGGGTGTCCCAGGCATCGCTGCCGAGCAGGCGGATGACGATCTCGCGATCCGAGAACGAGGTGTAGTTGTAGGGGATTTCGCGCAGGCGTTGGCTCATTGCAGTACGTGGATTCAGCGGCGAAGAACCCGACATTTTAGCGGACGACGGGTATCTGTACAGGAAAACAAGCCCTTACGGTACTCAGGGGCATGGGAGGACGGTGTCCCCGGGGGAGTGGACCGTGTCGCCGCGACAAAGTTGTGCCCCCGCTCAAGCGACCGCGCACCATGATAAGGAATACCCACATATTCCCAAGAGAAGCTGACATATTCGTTGGCACCCTGA
>DAOQMM010000201.1:0-1764 GCA_035335645.1 Rhodocyclaceae bacterium
CGGTGAGCGCGTGCGCCTGCTGCAGGACGGCCGCACCACCCGCGTGACACGCTGACGCGGAACGCCGCTCCACCGCGAGAGGGGCGCTTCCGCGCCCCTTTGCGTTTTCCGACCCCGTCTTCGTCACACGCCCGTCACGACCACGTCACAGCGACGCAACGCAGCCTTTACACAATGCCGGCAACCCCATTTGAGGATTGTCCGCCATGCTGCACAAGGAACAACACGTCGCCCATCGCCCTGGCCGCAACCTGCAGGTGACGCTGGCCGCCAGCCAGACCGAAGTCCTGGAAGCCCAGAAACTGCGTTATCGCGTCTTCGCGGACGAAATGGGCGCGCGCCTGCAAACCCGTATCCCGGGCGTGGATCGCGACCTGTTCGACGCCTTCTGCGACCACCTCATCGTACGTGACGAGGACGCCGGCCGCATCGTCGGCACCTACCGCATCCTGTCCCCCAGCGCCGCCCGGGAAGTGGGCAGCTACTACTCCGAGAGCGAATTCGACCTCACCCGCCTGCGTCACCTGCGCGAGCGCATGGTGGAGGTCGGCCGCTCCTGCATCGATCCGGACTACCGCTCCGGTGCCGTCATCACCTTGCTGTGGGCCGGGCTGGCCCGCTACATGGTCGAAAACGGCCACGACTACCTGATCGGCTGCGCCTCCATCAGCATGGCGGACGGCGGTCACGCCGCGGCCAGCCTGTATAATCGGCTCAAGGACAGCCACCTGTGCCCGCTGGAATACCGCGTGTTCCCGCGCACTCCGCTGCCCATCGGCGCCCTGCGCCAGGATCTGGACGCCGAGACACCCCCCCTCATCAAGGGTTACCTGCGCGCCGGCGCGTGGATCTGCGGCGAGCCGGCCTGGGATCCCGACTTCAACACCGCCGATCTGCCCGTGCTCCTGCCCATCTCGCGGCTCGACGCCCGTTACGCCCGCCACTTCATGGGACGCAAGGACTGAAACCCGCACCCCGCCCGCTCCGCCTTGCCCGCCTCGTCGGCCTCGCCTTCTGGCTGACAGGCGGTCTGCTCGTCACCGCAGCGCTGTTTCCCGTCCTCGCGTCACCGCGAAGGGCGTCCATCCGGGCTGCCTGGTCCCGCGGGCTGTTGCGGACGCTGGGCGTGCGCCTTGACGTGGGCGGCCTTCCCGTCGCACCCGGCGGCGTGCTGATCGCCAACCATGTGTCCTGGCTGGACGTCTTCGTGATCAACGCGACCTGTCCGTCGACCTTCATTTCAAAGGCAGAGGTCCGCGCGTGGCCGGTCATCGGCTGGTTCGCCGCCCGCAACGAGACGGTCTTCCTGCGGCGCGGCAGTCGCGGCCACGCACGCATCGTGAACGGCGAGATCGCCACGCTGCTTGCCCGCGGGCGCCATGTGACGATCTTTCCGGAAGGCACGACCACCGATGGCCGGGGCGTCCTCGGCTTTCACGGCGCCCTGCTGCAACCCGCCATCCAGGTCGGTGCGCCGCTCCAGCCCGTCGCACTCACCTACCGCGACGCCACCGGCCGGTACACGCGCGCGCCCGCCTATGATGGCGACCTGAGCCTCGTAGATACCCTGTTGAACATCGTCGCCGAACGGACAATCGTGGCGCGGGTGCGCTTGCTGGCCCCCCTGTCCACCGGCGAGACGCCGGACCGCAAGCAACTCGCCCGCAGTGCCCGGGAAGCCATCGTCAGCTGCATCGCCATCGACTGAATCAGGACGGCTGCGGCTTGCCGTGGCTGAGTCCGGGACAGGACACCTGAAAGACC
>DAOQMM010000202.1:0-1751 GCA_035335645.1 Rhodocyclaceae bacterium
GTGGCGCCGAGGATGTTGATCTGCTCGCCGCGGGCCTCCAGCACGTACTCGAAGAGATTGCCGAGGAGCTGCATCGCCATGTCCTTGAAGGCCAGGGTCGGCCCGTTGGACAGCTCCAGCAGGCCCAGCGCGCCCGGCTCAAGCCAGTGCACCGGCGTGATCTCGGTGGCGTCGGAACTGTCGCGCACGTAGCCGTAGGTGGCCGCGGTGTAGGTCTTATCGCAGATCGCCTTGAGGTCGGCAGCGGGGATGTCGTCGATGAAGCGGGACAGGATCTCGAAGGCCAGTTTGGCGTAGGACAGCCCGCGCCAGGCATCCAGGTCGGCGCGGCTGACCTGCGGATAGCTTTCCGGCAGATACAGGCCGCCGTCCGGCGCCAGACCGCCGAGAAGGATGTCACAGAAGGCTTGGGGCGCGGACTGGCCGCGGGTCGAGAGATAGCGCATGGTGTTCGCCGGATGCAGGTCAACGGAAGCCGACGAAGATAGCACACCCGACCCACCTCCGGGCCGCCGCCGGAGGCTCGCCCGCCAACCGGCGCGCACGGCTTCAGCCGCGCCCGGAGACGTCCCGGCGGAAGCCGCAGGTGCCCCGCAGCAGCGCCGCCCCGAACAGCCCGAGGCCCACCGCAACGAAGGCGGCGCCAGCGGCTTCCCCGGCCAGCTGCAGTGCACCGCCCGTCAGAAAGAGCAGCGCCCGCGCCCCGCCGCCCGCCGCCAGGCGCGCCCGCAACGCCGTCCGCGCCGGCCCTGTGGCCCCGGGGTGGCGCCACACCGGCAGCAACTGGGACAGGGCGCCCGTCACCAGGGGCGCAAGGAACAGGGCGAAGAAACCCGCCACCGCACGCCCGCCCTCCCCGTAACCGACACCGTGGGCAATGCCGTGGCCGATCAGGCCCAGAAGCCCCAGCGTCGCTGCCAGCAGGGACGCCGCCGCACCATCCCTCAGCACCCCCACGCCCCACGCGCGCGCCCAGGCGATCAGGGTCATGGCCACCAGCCCGCCAAACAGCACGCCCCCCAGCGCTGCCATCACCGGCATCACCCCCGCCAGCGCCGCGAGCGCCACCGCTGTCAGCGCCCAGGGCAACTGGCCCCGCAGGCGCTGGACCGCGTCCGGATCCTGGACGCCCAGCACCGTGGGCATCAGCACCTGCAGCGTACCGAGAGCACTCAGGCCGATGAAGCCCAGCGTGTTCAGATGCAGATGGGCCAGGCGCAGGGCCGGATACGCGGCCGGCCACACCAGCCCGGCAAGGATGGCGAGCAGGGCCAGCATCAGGCAGCCCAGCGCTGCCGCGTACCAGGCCACGCCCGGATGGGGCCGTCCCAAGGTGCGACGACCGCGCTGCCGCACCCAGACCGCCAGGCATCCCGCACCGGCCAGCCCGATCAGTGCCGCACCGTGGAGCGCAGCGCCCGGCAGCACGCCCGCCAGCGCGCCCACCACCAGCGCGCCGGCCGCCTGCATCGCCCGGGGCAGGCGGCCCAGGGCCGAAGGCGCGCCACCGGTGCGCGTCAACACCGGCACAAAGTGGCCCATCGCCGCGAAGATCAGCGGCATCGCCCCCAACGCGAAGGCCGCGTGGGCCGCCGCCGCCCGCGGCGCGCCAGACAGCGCCAGCCCGATGGCCAGCGCGAAGGCCGCCAGCGCCGCGCCGCCCAGAGAACTCAGTCGCCGCCCCTCGGGCGGAATATGGCCGATCTGCACCTGCATCAAGTTTTTTCCTCGTTCCGGCCTTTACAGTCAGA
>DAOQMM010000203.1:0-1742 GCA_035335645.1 Rhodocyclaceae bacterium
CACGCCTACTACATCGACTACCGCAACCTGCGTCCCAAGTTCGTCGAGACCTTCCTCGCCAGCCTCGCCAACTGGGATTTCGCAGCGGCCAACTTCGCCGCCTGACCGGCCTCCGGTCAACGCAAACGGCCGGGCATCTGCCCGGCCGTTGTGTTTGGGAGTCCGGAGTCACGCACCTGGCACGCGCATACCTCAGTGATAGACCGCCGGCTGGGTCATCAAGGTCTCGTAGCCGTCGATCCAGTCTTCGTAGTCGTCCATCTCGTGGGGGGTCGCCTCGAGATCGAGGAGTTCCTGGCGAAAGCGACGTGCCGCCTCGTCCCGGAACATCACCCCGACACCTCGTCGCTTGTCGATAACCTCCACCGCATCGTGGGCGGGATAATCGACCACATATAACACCGGATTGTTGAGTACCACGTTCATGACCGGACTCCTTCGCATTGTTTCGATCTTGTGGATCTGACCTGCTCCTTACATGGGAACGTTTCCAGTCGATTCAAGTTCCCGGGCGCGTTGTATTTCCATGCGGTGCAGCCTAAGATTCAGCCAAGCCAGAATCCTGCCCGCCCCTCCACCTTCATTGACCCCGGCATGAACGACTGCGACGAACCCGACGACGAAGTCACCAGCCTCTCTGCCCGGCTGGCCGCCCTCCGGACCGAACACCGGGACCTGGACGCCGTCATCGGCCAGCTGATCAGCGCCCCCATCAATGACGAACTGCTCCTGCGCCGCCTCAAGAAACGCAAACTCCTGCTCAAGGATCGCATCGCCATCTTCGAGCGCATCCTCGATCCGGACGTTCCGGCCTGAACCGCGCGCTTAGCCTCGTCCCTTGCCCCGACCCGTACGCCACGCACCGTCCCACGCATGACCCTCCATCGACCTGCCGGGGCCGACACCCTTGCCCTGCATGCCGGCCAGACCCCGGACGCGCCCCATGGCGCCCGCGCGGTGCCGATCCATTTCTCGACCAGCTTTGTCTTCAGCGACGTCGACCAGGCCGCAGCCCTGTTCAACCTGGAGCAGCCTGGTCATGTTTACTCGCGTCTCTCCAATCCCACCAATGCGGTGCTGGAGGAGCGCATCGCCGCACTGGACGGCGGCGTGGGCGCCCTTGCGTGCGCCAGCGGTCAGGCCGCACTGCACCTCGCCATCACGACCCTCATGGGCGCGGGCGGACACATCGTCGCCTCGCGAGCGCTGTATGGCGGTTCCCACAACCTGCTGGCCTACACGCTGCCGCGCTTCGGCATCGCCACCACCTTCGTCGATCCCCGCGACCCGGATGCCTGGCGCGCCGCCGTACGCCCGGAAACCCGCCTCCTCTTCGGCGAGAGCCTCGGCAACCCCGGCCTGGACGTCCTCGACATCCCCACCGTCGCGCAGATCGCCCACGACGCCCGCGTGCCCCTGTTGGTGGATGCCACCCTCGTCACGCCGGCCCTGCAATGCCCGATCGACCAGGGAGCCGATCTGGTCCTCCATTCCGCCACCAAGTTTCTCGGCGGACACGGTGTCGCCATCGGCGGTCTGCTGGTGGACGGCGGCTGCTTCGACTGGGAGTCCGCCGGCCGTTTCCCCACCCTGACCGAGCCCTACGAAGGCTTTCATGGCATGGACTTCGCCGAGGAGTCTCCCATCACGGCCTTCCTGCTGCGCGCCCGCCGCGAGGGCCTGCGGGACTTCGGCGCCTGCCTGTCGCCAATGAATGCCTTCCAGATCCTGCAGGGCATCGA
>DAOQMM010000204.1:0-1657 GCA_035335645.1 Rhodocyclaceae bacterium
GGCGCCAAGGTGGTGGCCTCGGCCTTCGCCGACCTGGGCTTCGACATCGACATCGGGCCCCTCTTCCAGACCCCGGAAGAGGCCGCCCGCCACGCCGTCGAAAACGACGTGCACGCCGTCGGCTGCTCCAGCCTCGCCGCCGGCCACAAGACCCTCGTGCCGGCCATCATCAAGGCCCTCCACGAGCAGGGCGCCGATGACATCATCACCTTCGTCGGTGGCGTGATCCCCGCCCAGGACTATGACGCCCTGTATGCCGCGGGCGCCAAGGGCATTTTCGGGCCGGGCACGCCGATCCCCACGGCTGCCCGCGAAGTGCTCAAGCAAATTCGCGCCGCCCGCGTCGCCGCCTGAAGCGTAGAATCACGGATTCACCCGCCGGTGCAGTATGCCGGCGGGTGAATCGTTGATCATTCCATGAACATCTGCGCCGACCTTCCGCAACGGGACGCCGCCGACCAGGCCCTGGTCGACGGTGTGCTGCGTCATCAGCTGCGCCCGCTGGCCAAGACCATCACCCTCATCGAGTCCCAGCGCGCCGACCACAAGCGGCGCGCCCAGGCGGTGCTCGAAGGTCTCCTGCCGGCGAGCGGACGCTCCATGCGGGTGGGCATCTCCGGTGTGCCCGGTGTGGGCAAGTCCACCTTCATCGAAGCGCTGGGCCTGTACCTCATCGAGCAGGGTCACAAGGTGGCGGTGCTGGCGGTGGATCCGTCCTCGTCGGTGACCGGCGGTTCCATCCTGGGCGACAAGACCCGCATGGAGCTGCTGTCCCAGAATCCCGCCGCCTTCATCCGCCCCAGCCCGTCCGCGGGCAGCCTGGGCGGCGTTGCCGAAAAGACCCGTGAGGCGATGCTGGTGTGCGAGGCGGCCGGTTTCGACGTCATCATCATCGAGACCGTCGGCGTCGGCCAGTCCGAAACCGCGGTGGCGGGCATGACCGACATCTTCTGCCTGCTCCAGCTCCCCAACGCCGGTGACGACCTGCAGGCGATCAAGAAAGGCATCATGGAGATCGCCGACCTGATCGTCATCAACAAGGCCGACATCAACCCCCAGGCGGCCACCGTCGCGCGGGCGCAGATCAAGAGCGCCCTGGGCATGCTGCGTCACACGTCACCCCACTGGACGCCGCCGGTGCTGATGCTCTCGGCGTTGCAGAAACAGGGCGTCGCCGAGTTCTGGAAAACGGTCAACGACTATCGCACCACGATGCAGGCCAGCGGCGAGTTCGACAGCCGCCGGCGACATCAGGCCCAGGCCTGGATGTGGGATCTCATCGACCAGGGTCTGCGTGCCCGCTTTGCGGGGCACCCCGCCGTACAAAACGATCTGCCGGCCCTGCAGGCCGCCGTCGAAGCCGGGCGGGCCACCCCGTCCGCGGCGGCGGCGCGGCTGCTGGGACATCTGGGCTGACATCATTCAAAAGAGAAATCGACAGGATCATTGACTGGAGGCTGTAAATGCACGACATCATCCACCAGCTGGAAAAGAAGCGCGAAGCGGCCCGCCTCGGGGGCGGCCAGAAGCGGATCGACAGCCAGCACAAAAAAGGCAAGCTGACGGCCCGCGAACGGATCGAACTGCTCCTCGACCCGGGTTCCTTCGAAGAATGGGACATGTTCAAGGAGCACCGCTGCGTCGACTTCGGCATGGA
>DAOQMM010000205.1:0-1640 GCA_035335645.1 Rhodocyclaceae bacterium
AAACCCGATCCAGATCAAGGAATCTGAAGCGACCGGGCGGCACACTGGCGATACCCGATAAAAACAGTCGGGATTTTTCGAACCCCAGGAGTCCCCATGAAAACGATCCACGTCTGCGACCATTCCACGCCGGAAGCCCTCTATCCCTTCGACGCCCGCGGGGTGGCCAAGCGGTTCCGCCACGCCGCCATCTTCGGTGCCCTGGACGCGCTGCTGCCCGGCGAGACCATGCGCTTCTGCAACGACCACGATCCGCTGCCGCTGCTGGCCCAGCTGGAACAGCGCTACGGCGCGGCGGTGTCCATCGCCTACGTGCAGCGCGAGCCCGGCGCCATCGTCATCGACTTTGCCAGGCGCGCCTGACGCGGCGGCTCACGCCACCGGTGAGGCGTCACGGAGGTCGACCAGTGCACCGTGCTGGAAGAGTACCGCCGTCAGGCCGGTCGGGGTGATGACGCCGGCCAGCTTGCCGGCGGCGTCGGTCACCGGCAGCAGGCGCTGGGGGCCGGGTTGGCTCAGGAGGCGGGCGGCGACGGCGATGGAATCGTCACTGCGCACCGTGACGAGGCCGTGGGCCGGCGTGAACATGATCTGGCCGGCCACTTCCGGCTTGTCGGAATGGCTGGCCGGCGTCGGGCGCAGCAGGCGGCGCACGTTGTCGCCGATGCGCGGGCCGGCGTCCGGCGTCACGTGGCGCAGGAAGTCCTCCAGCCCGAGCAGGCCGATCACCCGGCGGGCCCGATCCACCACCGGCAGGGCGCCGGCGGCGTGATGGCTCATCAGGCGCCAGGCATCGTTGAGCCCGGTGGCGAACTCGATGCAGGGCGGCGCCGGCTCCAGGATGTCGCCGCAGGTGAGCAGCACATGACGCTGGAAGGCGTGGCGCGCGGCGCGCTGGAAGAGGTCGGTGAGCTCCTCTTCGCTCACGTCCAGGTAGCCGTCCATCTCGGCGAGGGCCGCGGCCAGGTCCGGATGGCGGATGCCGGCGGCCTCCCGGCGCACCACCCGCGGCGTGGCCGGCGGTGGCGTGCAGGCCGGGTAGCGGCGGCCGGGGATCAGGTTGTTCACCGCCACGGCGGCCATCAGGATCGCCAGGATGTTCCACGCCGCGGCGGCCAGGCCGATGGCCACGGGCGCGCCCTGCAGGGTGGCCAGGGTCATCACCAGGGCCATGGCGCCGCCGGGTGGGTGGATGCAGCGCAGGCGGCCCATCAGCCACACCGAGACGGCCACCGCCAGCCCCATCGCCGCCCAGCCGGGCAGGCCCGAGGCGCCGCACAGGCTGCCGGCCAGGGCCGGCAGGAACAGCCCGCCCGCCACCGACCAGGGCTGGGCGAGGGGACTGTGGGGTAAGGTGAACAGGATGACCGAGGTGGCCCCCAGGGGCGCGAGCAGGCGGCGGGTCTCGGCAGCGACCGGCAGGACGGCCAGCACGCCTTCGAAGATCAGCACGCCCAGCAGGGCGGCCAGGGCGCTGCGGCGGCGCTCGGCCGGCGACAGGGGCGCGGCATCGGCGAACAGGTAACGGCGGGCGAAACGGGCCAGGGCGTCCATGGGTGGTCGGGGTGGAGTGAGCAATCGGCAGTCTGACTGTAAAGGCCGGAACGAGGAAAAAACTTGATGCAGGTGCAGATCGGCCA
>DAOQMM010000206.1:0-1550 GCA_035335645.1 Rhodocyclaceae bacterium
CAACAGGCCGCGGCCCTGGTGCGGCAGCGGTTGCATGACGGCGGCGAGGCCCTGCAGCGCCGCATCGGCCACGCCTACCAAGGTGTCGCGGATGCCTGGGGACTGGGCATCGCCAAGATTCCCGCCGTGGTGGTCGATCGACGCTACGTGGTCTACGGCGAGCCCGACGTGCCCCGCGCCGTCGCGCGCATCAACGCCTACCGGAGCACGCAGCCATGAGCCTCCTGCTGGCACGCCGGCGCCTGCGCGCCACCGCCGCCTCGCTGCTGCTGAGCGCGGCCACGTCGACGTTCGCCCTGGACACCGCCACCATCGTCTCGTCGGCGCTGTCCCCCGACTGCCTCGAATACCGCGTGGTCGGAATCTGCTACTGGCTGTACTGCACGCCCTTCGGCTGCTCGGTTCGCACCTCCGTCAAGGTGCGCCACTACGTCCCCGATGCGGTGGTGTCGAGCTACTCGAACACCGGCGAAAACCCGTGGCTGGAAGTCAGGGCGATGAGCATGCCCAACCCGACCGCCAAGGCTGGCGGTGACGGCACGACCAATCACGACAACGAGAACAACCTCGCCAAGTTCAAGAACGCCGATGTCATCGGCCATCCGGCCGGGATGGTGTTCAGCCAGTTCGCCAGCGCCTCCGGCTACACCTGCGAAGGCGCTGGCACGGCCTTCATGCCGTATCTGCTGAGCACGCTCGACACGATCGCCTGGCGCTACAACATCCCGGAAGCGTTCTACCCCGAAGCGCTCATCCCCGGCCGGCGCGAAATCGGTACGCGCACCGGCCTGAACCTCTGGGGCAACGTGTATCCCCGCGGTGGCTTCCTGCACCAGACCGACGACCACAAGAGCGGCGCCGTGGTCGCGCAGCGCGCGGGCGACATCGTGACGCGCCGCAACCAGATTCACGTGTACCAGCCCCTGCTGGCCAACGCCCGCGACGGGTACTGGCCGGCCGGCGCGTTGATGGAGACCGACGCCTCGACGGGCAAGTGGCAGGAGCTGACGCCCACGCTCTCGAACAGTTGCGTGGTCTTCCCGCACAGCCGCACCCGCGTGCAGGCCCAGCAGGGCGACTACGCCTGGGCCTTGTGGCGGCCGTACTCCTGCTGCCGGCGCCGTGGCCAGGTCTTCCTCGGCAGCGTCGATTTCATGTGAGGAACCCACGATGAACGCCTCCCTCCCTGACTTCCTGCGCCGCGCGAAGTCGCCCCTGCGGGCCACGCTGCTCGTGGCGGCCATCACGCTGGTCGTCGGCGTCGCCTGGGCGCAGACCCGCATCGACCCCAATGGCGTGAACGTCAGCGGCAGCGTGATCGGCGACGACGTGCTCTACAGCATCGGCGGCGGCCGGGCCGTGTCGATGGGTGGTGCCGGCAACATGCAGAGCATCGGCGTCGGCGTCGGCTGGAACAGCAACCTGATCTGCGGCGACATGAGCATCACCACGACGCTGCAGAACCAGCTCAACGGCATCACCAACGGCTTCCAGACGATCATGAGCAACGTGATCCAGAACGCCACCAGCGCCGTGGCCTCGCTGCCGGC
>DAOQMM010000207.1:0-1540 GCA_035335645.1 Rhodocyclaceae bacterium
CACGGGACCCGCAGAAGAAGGGCATCGTCGAGGCCGGGGTGAAGTACGTGAAGGGCAACTTCCTGCCCACCCGGAAGTTTCGCGACATGGCCGACCTCAACGCCCAAGTGCGCGACTGGGTGTTGCAGGTGGCCGGGCAGCGGATTCACGGCACGACCCGGGTGAGGCCACTGGAGAGCTTCGCGGTGGAGCGCGCGCTGCTGCAGCCCTTGCCGGTGGTGCCGCCGGACCTGGGCACCTGGCACCAGGTGGCCGTGCATCGGGACTGCCACGTGAGTTTCGAGCGTGTCCTCTACTCGGTGCCTTTCGCACTGGTCGGCAAACGGCTCTGGCTGCGCGCCACCGACAGCGTGGTGACGGTCTATCAGGACTTCCAGTCGGTCGCCATCCACGCCCGCGCGCGCCGGCCCGGCGAGCGGCGCACCGTCACGGACCATCTGCCGCCCGAGGCCCGGACCTTCTTCGCCCATGACCGCGCCTGGTGTCTGCAGCAGGCCGCCGACGTTGGCCAGGCCTGCGCCGGGCTCATCGAGCGCCTCCTGTCGGACCGAATCAGCGAGCGCCTGCGCGCTGCCCAGGGCGTCCTTCACCTCAAGACCCAGTACGGCGCCGGGCGGCTCGAAGCCGCCTGTGAGCGGGCGCTCGCCCACGACAGTCCGCATTACCGCACCGTCAAGACCATCCTCGTCGGCGGCCACGACCTGATCCCCGCCGCCGGGACGATCAGCCTTGAGCCCTACGCGGGCCAGGCCCGCTTTGCCCGCGGCACTGCCGCGCTCTTTGCCGACGAACCGCCTTCGCTTCACTGACCCGAGACGCCCTCGCGGCGTCTCTTCCCCCAAGGAGTTTCACCATGAATCCCGCCACCGAACTGGCTCCGCAACTGAAACAACTGCGCCTCTCGGGCATCCTCGACTCGCTCGAGGCCCGCAACCGCCAGGCGATCGACGCCAAGCTCGCCTACACCGAGTTCCTCGCCTTGCTGATCCAGGACGAGGTGGCCCGGCGTGAGCAGAAGAAATTCTCGACCCGGCTGCGCCGCGCGGCCTTCCGGGCCACCAAGACCCTCGAAGGCTTCGAGTTCGACCGGCTGCCCTCGACCAATCGGGCACTGGTCCATGACCTGGCCACCGGCCGCTACATCCAGGAGAAGGCCCCGGTGCTCATCGTCGGGCCCTGCGGGACCGGTAAGAGTCATCTGGCCCAAGCCCTCGGCCACTGCGCGGTGCGCCAGGGGCAGGATGTGGTCTTTGCTTCCTGCGCACAGCTACTGGCGAGCCTCAACGCGGCGCGGGCCATCGGCAATTACGAACGAAAGCTCCAGCAACTGGCCCGCGTGCCGGTGCTCATCATCGACGACTTTGGCTTGAAGCCCCTGCGGGCCCCGGCCGACGAGGACCTGCACGACCTGATCGCCGAGCGCTACGAGCAGAGCGCCACTGTCGTCACCAGCAACCTCGACTTCACTGAATGGGACCAGGCCTTCCCGGGCAACCGGCTGCTTGCGTCGGCCACCGTCGATCGGCTACGCCACAACGCC
>DAOQMM010000208.1:0-1506 GCA_035335645.1 Rhodocyclaceae bacterium
CCCGCATTCCCCTCGCCATCCGTCCATGAAGCACGACACGCCCGCGCCTGACATTTCCGCTCACACCCCGATGATGCAGCAGTACCTGCGCATCAAGCAGGCCTACCCGGACACCCTGCTGTTCTACCGCATGGGCGACTTCTACGAGCTGTTCTTCGAGGACGCGGAGAAGGCGGCGCGGCTGATGGACATCACCCTGACCACCCGCGGGGCCTCGGCCGGGCAGCCGATCAAGATGGCGGGGGTGCCGCATCACGCGGTGGAGCAATACCTGGCGCGGCTGGTGAAGCTGGGCGAATCGGTGGTGATCGCCGAGCAGGTGGGCGACCCCGGCGCCACCAAGGGGCCCATGGAGCGGGCGGTGTCGCGCATCGTCACGCCGGGTACCCTCACCGATGCGGCGCTGCTGGACGACAAGGCCGATGCGCCGCTGCTGGCGCTCACGCTGCACCGGGGCGTGCTGGGGCTGGCCTGGCTCAATCTGGCCAATGGCGACTTCCGCGTGCTGGAATGCGACGCGCCGCAGCTGGCGGCCCAGTTCGAGCGCCTGCGTCCGGCCGAGGTGCTGATCCCCGACGGCCTGCGCCTGCCCTTGCTGGAATCCCTGGCGCCCAGCCTGCGCCGGCTGGCGGACTGGCAGTTCGACGCGGAGACGGCCCGGCGCGTGCTGGCCCAGCACTTCGGCACCCGCGACCTGGCGGGCTTCGGCGCCGAGGAGATGCCGGTGGCCCTGGCCGCGGCGGCGGCCCTCTTCGAATACGCCCGCGCCACCCAACGCCAGGCCCTGGCCCACATCACCGCCCTCACCGCAGAGCGGGACAGCGCCTACCTGCGCCTGGACGCCGCCACCCGGCGCAACCTGGAACTCACCGAGACCCTGCGCGGCGAGGCGGCGCCGACCCTGCTCTCCCTCCTCGACAGCTGCGCCACCAGCATGGGCTCCCGCTGGCTGCGCCATGCCCTGCACCATCCCCTGTGCGACCGGGACGCCGCGGCTCATCGCCATGCCGCCGTGGGCGAACTCCTCGACGGCGCCGCCGAGAGCGCCCGCCGCGTGCTGCGGGGCGTGGCGGACGTGGAACGCATCACCGCCCGGGTCGCCCTGAAGAGCGCCCGGCCGCGGGATCTGTCGTCCCTGCGCGACAGCCTGGCGCGCCTGCCGGAACTACGCGCCGCCCTGGGCCTGCCCCAGGCGCCGCTGCTGGCGCAGATGCTGGACGCCCTCGCCACGCCGGAGGCCGCGCTGGATCTGCTCACCCGCGCCATCGCCGAGGAACCCGCCAGCGTGCTGCGGGACGGGGGCGTCATCGCCGCCGGCTACGATGCGGACCTGGACGAGCTGCGCGGCATCCAGAGCAACTGCGGCGCCTTCCTGCTGGAACTGGAAGCCCGCGAGCGGGCGCGCACCGGGATTCCCAACCTCAAGGTGGAATTCAACCGGGTGCACGGCTTCTACATCGAGGTCTCCGCCGCCAACGCCGCCAAGGGCGAGCTGCCCGACGACTA